>NZ_JXUP01000003.1 GCF_001891085.1 Campylobacter concisus | reverse complement strand
AGGAGCACCATGTGCTCCTAATAAATAAAATAGATTGGTTTTTATATATTTGCCTACTTTTTAAATTCTATAACTTAGTTTGCCTACTTTTTAAATTTTATAAATTAATAAGTTCATCTAATAGATCTTGTAAAGTAATACTTCTTAAACTATCCTCTAAAGCTTCTTGTGCTTTTAGGAGGTGGGGGGGGGTGGTTAAGAGTAGGAGGGTGTGTAAACTAGCTAAGAATCCTAGCTTATAAGATTCTTTATTTAATATTTTAAATAAGCTTACTATTGAATATTCTAAATATCTAATTAAATTTATAAAAAACTCTATTTAGGTAAAGTCCTTCAGCTGGAGCTGGGATACGAGTTAGAGCGGAACATCCGTTAAGTGAAGCATTGATGAGCTCACCACCATTTTTTATACTCAAAGCTTTAAGCAGATTTGCAACCATAAGCCGTACTTGAGCGCGTAAAAAGCCATTCGCTTTAAAAACTATGATAGTTTGGTTTTTGTATTCATAGCAAAATGCCTTAAAAATTTCTCGCACTGGACTTTTTGTATCACTTCCTGTTTTCATATAGGAGCTAAAATCATGCTCGCCAATAAAATTAGATAAAATTTCATTTGCTTTTTTGATATCAAATTTTGGCAAAAAGACTTTATAATTTGAGCTAAAAACATCAAATTCTCCATGATCTATAATGTATCTATAAGACCTTGCTACGGCGTCAAATCTTGCTTGAAAATTTTCATCAACTAAATTTATACGTTTTATATGAATATTTGGGTGGGCATGGCGGTTGATTAGCTCTTTTAAGTGCTCTAAATTTTTAAAATGATCGCCACAAATTACGCTTGAGCTTTGATTGATCGCATGGACGTTTTTGTCTGTACGTGAACTAGAGACTATTTTTTCAAATATTCCAACGTGAGCCAGAGCACGTGAGAGCTCATCTTCTACGCCATTTTTATGTGGCTGAGTTTGCGAGCCTTGAAATTCGGAGCCATCGTAGCTATAAATTAGTTGGATTTTCATTAGTATCTTCGTATGATCTTGGCTTTAAAAAGCAAAATTCCTGCCAATAAAAAGACGAAAAATATGAGTGGAATCGCAAAAGCTGGTTTTGATGAAAATAGCATTATGAGCGTAAAATAGCCAAATAAAACGCCAAATGTCCCAACATAAACCATGCCCTTTTCATATCTATAAGTAACGATGCCAAAGCTTATGGCAAAAAGTGTACTGGCAAGTGGAAATAGTGCAACAAGCACATATGTGCTAAGGTCTTTTCTTCTTTTTTCACTACTATTTGCCTCCGCCCAGTACTCTTTGATACTGCCTATATCGCTTATCTCTTCACTTTGTGCAGTCCTTATTTTCATGGATTTGAAGTTGCTTTGATGATAAATTTCATCTTTTATGTCATACATTTTTCCATCTAATAAAGAGAGTTCGATGCTTTGATTTGTATTAGTAATCTTTGCGTTTTTAGCAGTGATTAAGCGTTGGGAGTCTTTAATGTAAGGATTAAACATCACAATATCTTTATAAGTAGTGCCGTTGTTATCTTGCATTTCACTACCCACATAGACCATCCAGTCAGAGAATTTTTGTCCAAACTGAGTTGGCTTTAAATTTAGCTTTGCAACAGTCTTTTTATAATCAATAAAATTTGCATTTAGCTGCGCGGCTATTGGTATCATTATGGTAGCGATGACAAGTAGAGCGGTGCTTAAAAATGCTGAAAATATTAAGAAAAATTTAGCAATTTTATTTGGTGAGCCACCAAGCGTAAAAATAACGATACTTTCATTCTCTTTTGATAATCTAAAAAGAGTCATCGCAAGTGATACAAAAAATGCGATAGGCACGACAAAAAGTAGCACGCGTGGAAGCATAAATGAGTAGAGTTTAAAGAGCTCGCCAAAGCTGATCTCAATGTAAGAAGTAATGCGCGCGATCTGGATGAAAAATACGATCGACATGATCAAAAAAAGCGTACTAAATAGCGACGCAAAAGTCCCTAGGAAGTTAAACAAAAGATATCTATTCACTCTACTCATAAATAAACCTTAAAATTTCTAAAATTTGCTCTTTAAAAGCGTATGTAATAAGTAAGCCAAGACTTAAAAATGGCACAAAGGCTAGCTCGTAGCCCTTTTTTTGAACGACCGCATAGACTGGAAGTGTAAAAAGTGCTGCAAGATAGATCGCCACTAGAGCTAGTTTGGCTGGCAAGATAGCTCCGATGATCGCTGCTATAAAGATATCTGCACTACCCATCGCTTCTCTTTTTATGGCAAAGCTTACGACAAATCTCAGCGCCCAAAAGATAAATGCAAAAAGGAATAAATTTAAAATTTGGGCAAAATTTCCTTTAAATATAAAAAGCATCAGAGCGTAGATAAATGCGAAAAATAGCGCCGCAAAAAGAAGCGCATCTGGCACAGCTTTATATCTTATATCTATGACGCTAAGAGCTAGCAACATAACAAAGCAAGGCCCTAAAAATAGCGCGTAAAGCAATGTTTCTACACTTAAAATTTCGCTGCATTCTTTAAAAAAACAGATCAAAAAAATTATCCCAGAAATTAGTTCGATCACTGGATAGATGAGGCTTATTTTTTGCTTACAAAAGGCACATTTGCCGCCTAAAAATAGCCACGAAAAAATTGGAACATTGTGATAAAAATTTAGCTTATGATCGCAGTTTGGACAATGAGAAGCTGGAAAATTTATGCTCTCATTTCGTGGCAAGCGATATATCAGCACATTTGAAAATGAGCCCACGCAGATGCCAAAAACAAAAGCAAAAACGGCAAAAAAGATGACTAAATTATCCATTATCTCGCTAAACTCCGCCAAATCTTCGCTCTATGTTTTTAAATTTGCCAACGATATTTGCAAGCTCATTCTTGCCAAAGTCGGGCCAAAGTGTCGGTGTAAAAAATAGCTCTGCGTAGCTTGCTTGCCAAAGCATGAAATTCGAAAGCCTGCTCTCGCCACCAGTTCTAATGAGAAGATCCACTGGCTCACTCTCATCAAGTGCTGCATTTAGGCTTGCTTCGTTTATCTCGCAGCCTTCTAAATTTAGCTTTTTCACAGCTCTAATGATCTCATCTTTTGAGCCGTAGTTTATCGCTAAATTTAATAATAAATTTTTATTCTCTCTTGTAGCGTTTTTGGTGATCTCTATCTCGTTGTTTAGCTCATCGCTGAATGGCGAAATATCGCCAATTGTGTTAAATTTGATCCCATTTTTTATAAAATCATCACGCTTTAAAATGAGAAATTTCTTAAGCAAATTCATCAAAAACTCGACCTCTTTTTGTGGCCTTTTCCAGTTTTCGGTACTAAATGCGTAAAGACTTAAAATTTTCACCCCATTATCGATACAAAATTCGCACATATCGCTTACTACATTTGCTCCAGCTTCGTGCCCATTTGTCCGTAAAAATCCACGTTTTTTAGCCCAGCGTCCATTTCCATCCATGATAATAGCAATGTGGTTTAATTCATTCAATCTTTAGCCTTTTATATCAATAATTTGTTCTTTTTTGCTCCAAAGAGCACTCACATTTTGCACTGTTATGTTGGCGTTAAATTCACTTTTTAACAAGCTAGCTACATTATTAAATGGGGTCGCGATCTCGTATAAAACTTCATCTTTAAATTTAAAAATAAGTGGAGCAAAATTTGAAAATATTAAAAAAATTTTCATATCATTCTCCTCTTTTTTTAGCTGAAAAACGCTGTTTATGCCATTATAAGTAAATGGTATATGCACGACATTTTCTTGCAGAGCAAAGAGCATTTTCGCTAGCACTTTCATCTCGCCTTTTGTCTTAGCTTCACTTAAGCTTTTAAATAAATAGTCGTAAAACCACGATAAATTCTCATTTTCTATCAAATTTTCGATAAGATTTAGCCCATCAGCCAAGACATCTTCGTCTAAAATTCTTGGCTTTTCGTATAAATTTTTTATGACGATATTTTCGCCATGGCTTTGCACTTCACCCCAGTATCTCGAGCCTACGTTTAGCTCTTTTGCACTTTTTGTGTTTAAATTTCTATTTGCAAAATTTAAAATGTATCTGTTAAAACCGATCTTTTGGCTTACCAAGATACTAAGCGGAAGTGATGAATTTATCGCTACTAACGGTGAATTTGCATTTTTTGCTATTTTTTGAATGCGAGAAATTTTCTCTATCATAAATTTGCTGCTAGTTTCACGATATGTCTTGCGATCTCGTCTTTTGCGGCAAGCGGTAGTAAAGTTTCATTATTTTTCGTGATGAAATTTATCTCATTTTGCTCGCTTGCAAAGCCATTTTTCTCACCCAAGATATTTAGGCAAACTGCGTCAAGCCCCTTTTGCTCTAGCATTGCTCTAGCATTTTTGTGTGCGCTCTCGCTTGAGATTTCAAGCTTAAAGCCGATCTTTTTGCATTTAAACTTTTTTAAGCTTTGCAAAATATCGACATTTCTCTTTAGACTTAAGCTTAAAATTTCGCCAACGTCCTCTTTTTTTATCTTGCCATCTATCTTTGTCGGTACAAAATCACTAACCGCAGCACACATTACAATTAAATTCGCGCTCTCACACTCGCTCTTGCAAAGCTCTAAAAGCTCACTACTTGAGCCAAAATTTAAAATCTCAAATGGCTCGTTTTCCACTTTAAAACTAGCAAGTAGTTTTACCTCCGCACCGGCGTAGTAAAAGGCTCTAGCCAAGGCTCTTGCCATCTTGCCACTTGAGAAATTTGTAATGGCTCTAACATCATCTATCTTTTCAGTCGTTGCGCCACCAGTGATCACTACTTTTTTACCTGCAAAAAGAGGCCTACTAAGCCTTTTAATGGCGGCTTCTACTATCACCTCAGGACTCGCAAGACCACCCTTGCCAACGTCACCGCAAGCTAGAGTTTTAAGAACTGGCTCAACCACTAAAGCGCCGTTTTTCTTTAAAATTTCAAGTGAGTTTTGCGTAGCGAAGTGCTCGATCATATTGTTATTTGCAGCCGGAGCTACAACTAAAGGCACGTGTGAGGCGGCGATTAGCGTTTGCATAAAGACATTGTCACAGATGCCAGCTGCTAGCTTATTTATCGTATTTACCGAGGCAGGTGCGATAAGGACTAGATCCATTTTAGAGTAGGCTATGTGATTTACGCCATCTTGCCAGTTTTGAGTTTGAGAGCTTAAAATTTTATGCTCACTTAGCGCCTCAAAGCCACTTACACTGCAAAATTCAAGCGCTCCGTCACTTAAAGCCACGTAAACATCAGCACCTTGCTTTTTAAGCAGCGATAAAATCTCGTAAGCTTTATAAAAGGCGATACTGCCGCAAACTGCTAGTAAAATTTTCTTATTTTTTAACATCATCTTTGCCAAAGAATTTCTCAAAAAAGCCACTTTTGTTCTCTTGGCGAGCTCTGCTGATCGCTAATGCACCGCTTTCAACGTCTTTTGTGATGGTGCTTCCTGCTGCGATTATGACGTTATCAGCGATATTTACAGGGGCGACTAGCTGTGTATCTGAGCCAACAAAGACGTTTTTGCCGATTTTGGTTTTGTATTTTGTTTTGCCATCGTAGTTGCATGTGATGGTACCACAACCGATGTTTGTGCCACTTTCTATCTCGCAGTCGCCAAGATAGCTCAAATGTCCAGCTTTTACGCCGCTCAAAACACCTTTTTTAACCTCGACGAAATTTCCTATGTGTGTGTCAGAAATTTCAGAATTTGGCCTGATGTGAGCTAGCGGGCCGATATCTGAGTTTTTGATGACGCTGCTTTCTATTACTGATGAGCTTTTGATGATGCTCTCAGTGATGATGCACTCGCCAAGGATACTTACGTTTTCTTCTAGCACGCATTCGCCTTCAAATTTAGCCCTGCTGTCTATGAAAATGCTCTCTGGCATGCGCATCAAAACGCCAGCTTTCATTAAATTTTGCTTGATCTCATCTTGCATGATCTTTTCTGCAATGCTAAGTTGAAATTTATCGTTTATGCCCATGAAATTTTGCTCATTAACATTTACTGCAACGCACTTTAAGCCCTTTTCATTTGCTATTTTTATGGCGTCAGTTAGGTAGTACTCTTTTTGTGCGTTTTGGTTGCTTATGAGCGGTAAAATTTGCTCTAGCGCCTCGCGTTTAAAGCAGTAGCAGCCAGCATTTACGCTTTTTATCGCAAGTTGTGCTTCGCTTGCATCTTTTTGCTCGACGATGCCTTCAACTTTGCCGTTTTTTATGATGACTCTGCCGTAGCCAAAAGGATTTGCTGCTTCAAATGAGCTCATAACCACGTCCGCTTCAGCATTTGCTAGACGCATTAGATCGGTTGATTTTACAAGAGGCATATCACCACAAGTTACTATCACCTTTTCGCCGCTTAAATTTACGCTTTTTATCGCTCCAGCAGTGCCTGGGAAATTTGTATGATCTTGCTCAAAAATTTTAGTTTGAGGGAAAATTTCTTTTATCTTTTTGCTAATTAGCTCTTTTTCGTAGTGAAGCACGACGCTAACGTCATTTGTGATCGCATAAGCTTGCTTTAAGATGTGAATGATCATTGGCTCACCGCAAAGTTCAAATAGGACTTTTGGACGTTTTGATTTCATTCTGGTGCCAAGACCAGCCGCTAAAATTATGATTGAAGTATTGTTCATTTTTAAGCCTTTTAACGTTAAAAATTTCGCAGATTGTAGCAAAAAATGGCAAACATTTTTTTTAATTTAACGATTGTTTCAACAAAAAGCTAATAAAATAGCAATTCTTAAGAATTTATAAATAAAGTGAGCTTAAATGGATTTAGGAACCGTCGTCGGCTGGGTTTTGACCCTGGTGCTTTTGTTTGGATCAATGGCGATAGGCGTTGGTATAGGACCATACATCGATATTCCTTCTGTGATGATCGTTTTTGGTGGTACTATCGGCGTTATGATGGTTGGCTTCAAGATGGAGACGCTTAAAGGAATTGGTAAATTTTATGGCATTGCTGTTAAGCCATCAGTCGTAGTAAATTTACCTGAGACTATAAAAAAAATAGTTGATTATTCAACTAAAGCTAGACGTGATGGTATCTTATCGCTTGAAAGCGAAGTAAATAATGAGACAAATCAGTTTTTAAAAAGAGGCCTCTCAATGGCGGTTGATGGCAATGAGCCAGATGCGATCAGAGCGCTTTTGGAGATTGATATCGATCAAACTAGTACAAGACATTCAAATAACATTAAAATTTTTGAGCAAGTTGGCGGTTTTGCGGGTGCGATGGGTATGATCGGTACGCTCATTGGTCTTGTTGCGATGCTTCTTAACATGTCAGATCCTAGTGCGATAGGTCCATCAATGGCGGTTGCCTTGCTTACGACGCTTTATGGTGCGATGATAGGTAACATCATAGGTGCGCCTGTGGCAAATATCCTCTCTATTCGCGATGCTGATGAAGCACTTGAAAAACAAGTCGTACTTGAGGGAATCATGTCGATACAAGCAGGCGATAATCCAAGAACGCTTGAAGCTAAACTCTTAGCATTTTTACCACCAAAAGATAGAAAAAGTCAGTTTGAATAATGGGTAAGTTAATAAAACCAGAAGAGTGTCCAAAATGTATGCCTGAGTGGCTAGCTGCTTTTGGTGACCTCATGTCACTTTTGCTTTGTTTTTTCGTTTTATTACTTTCTATGGCGACAATGGATGCTAAAAAGATGGAGGCCGCTGTTGGCTCACTAGCTGGTGCTTTAAGTGTGCTTGAAGGTGGTGCTAGACCTGAAAATCAGATAGAAAAAGAGACGGATCCAGAAAATACTCGTGCAAAAAAGATAAGCAAGCAAAAGGGCTCACAAAGTGAGCTAAATATGAATGTTAAAAAGATAAATGAGCTACTAGCTGCTAGCGGGGCACCTGAGATCACTATGGAAGAGAGCGAAGATGGCTTTATCGTAAGGCTTCCAGCAGCTATGCTTTTTGATAAAGATAGTGCTGAAATTTCTGGTGAAGATGCGAAGCTATTTTTAAAACGAATAGGCATGATTGTGGCGAAAATGCCTAATGATGTAAAAGCCGATATTATCGGCCATACAGATAATATAGAACCAAGTAAAGACTCAGCTTATAAAAATAACTGGCAGCTCTCAACTGCAAGGGCTTTAAGCGTAGTTGAAGAGCTAATCAACGATGGCGTGCCACAAAATAGGATAATAGCTTCTGGCAAAGCTTCGTTTGATCCGATCGCTAGCAACGGTACAGAAGAGGGTAGAGCTAAGAATAATAGAGTAGAAATTCACTTCATATCGCTTGAGCCAAAAAATAAAGAGGCTACTAAGAAAAGTATCCTTGATATGAGGAATTAGTCGTGAAAGCACTGCTTGCTTTAGCGGTTTTACTTTGCACGGTTTTTGGGGCTGATCCTGCGCTACCAACTATAAATTTAAGTCTAAATTCTCCAACAAATGCCGAGCAACTTGTAAATTCTCTAAACGTTTTACTAATCCTCACCGCACTTGCACTCGCTCCTTCGCTCATTTTTATGATGACAAGTTTTTTAAGGCTTGTTATCGTATTTTCATTTTTACGCCAAGCCATGGGCACGCAACAAGTTCCACCTTCAACAGTGCTCATCTCGCTTGCGATGGTTCTTACCTTTTTTATCATGGAGCCAGTTGGGCAAAAGAGCTATAATGATGGCATAAAGCCTTATATAGCTGAGCAGATAGGCTATGAAGAGATGCTTGATAAAAGCTTAAAGCCATTTAAAGAATTTATGGTAAAAAACACAAGAGAAAAAGACCTTGCGCTTTTCTTTAGGATTAGAAATTTGCAAAATCCAGCAAATATTGAAGAGATACCGCTAAGTATCGCAATGTCAGCTTTTATGATAAGTGAGCTAAAGACATCTTTTGAGATTGCGTTTTTGCTATATTTGCCATTTCTTGTCATCGACATGGTCGTAAGCTCAGTGCTGATGGCTATGGGTATGATGATGCTTCCTCCTGTAATGATCTCACTGCCATTTAAACTGCTCATATTCGTGCTTGTTGATGGCTGGAATTTACTAATAGGAAATCTTGTAAAAAGCTTTCACTAATGAAAAAATTTTTATTCATTTTTTTGCCGGTATTTTTGCTTGGTTCAAATTTAAGCGTTATTGCAAACAAGGTAACGCAAAATGAAATTTCAAAGATCAAAGAGCTTGAGCTAAAAAGAGCAAATTTAAACGATGAAGCCACATTAAGCTCATATATGCCAAGCCTTAGCTTAGAGGGCTCATACGGCAAAAATGCAAGCACTTTTCCAAGTGTAGTTGCTAAAGAGTCAGCCGGTGTGCTGGCTAGAATTGATTTTTTGCTTTATGATGGCGGGGCTAGAGAGGCTAGGCTAAAGATGAGCCAGCTTTTAAAAAACAAAGCCATGATCGCTAGTGATGAAGTCAAAAACTATCTTGCACTTAAGGCTGTAAATTTATACTTTAACGCAGCTGCACTTGAAAATATAATCACGGCCAAACAGGCTCAAGCAAATTTTTTAGAAGGTGTTTTAGATAAGCTTGAAAAGGCAAACATTGCAGGCCTTGCCGCAAAAGATGAGCTTGAAAATGTAAGGGCTAAATATTACTTAGCTAATAGCACGCAGCTTGAATACAAAAACAAAATGGAGCAAATTTTAAATGAGATAAATTTGCTAACTGGTGAGAAAATTTTACCAGTAGCTGGAGCAAAGATGGCTGAGATTGGCTCAAATTTAGCTTCAAAGAATGCTGAGCTTGATAGACTAAGCCAAGATATATTTTTAGGTGAAGCTAAGCTTAGCGAGGCAAAGGCTGGTTTTTTGCCTCAAATAATGCTCTATGACACATATGGATTTTATAAAAATAATTACGATATCGATCTAGGCAGGCTTAGTTCTTACCGCTCATACGTGGATAAATACTTAAAAGAAGATACTCACGGCAATAAATTTGGTATCGCTTTTAAATGGAAAATTTTTGATTTTTTCGCCACTAGTAAGATGAGTCAGGCCCAAAAGATCGCGCTTGATGAGGTAAGGCTAAATTTGGAGTATAAAAAGCGTGAAAACGAGATAAAACTTAAAAATTTGCAAAGTGAAATCGTGGTGCTTACTTCAAAAATCGCTTCACTAAACGAATATGTAAAAGCAAGCGATTTGGCACTAAAAGCTAGCTATGAAAAGTATAACTCTGGGCTTTTGGGATATAGCGACTTGCTTGAGGCGCTATCGCAAAAATTTGACGCCATTAGCCTTTTTGAAGGGGCAAAAGATGAGCTGGAGATAAAAAAGGCAGAGTATTTTTTTGAAAGTGGCGAGAGCATTTTAGAGAGGATTAGGGATTGAAAAAGCTGATAATTTTAATGATATTTTGCATCTTTTCATTTGCAGCAGAAGATATTTTTGCTGATTTTGAAGTCTATGCCAAGCAAAGCTCAAAGCTTGCATTTGAGAGCAGCGGCAAGGTGGATAAAATTTTTGTAGATGTCTCAAGCCACGTTAAAAAGGGCGACGTTTTAGCTAGCCTTGATCAAACAAGCCTTGAGATCGCTCTAAAAAAGGCAAAAAACGATTTAGCGCTTGCTAAAAATGCCAAAGAATTTGCTAAAAGCACCTTTAATAAATTTAGCCAAGTAAAAGACGTCACTTCAAAGCAAGAATTTGATGAAGTAAAGTATAAATTTGATGAGGCAGCTCTTAGGGTGCAAGCAGCTGAGATCGCCATTTTAAATGCAGATGATCATCTTAAAAAGGCCGTTTTAAAAGCTCCTTTTGATGGTATCATAGCTAGTAAAAATGTCGAGCTTGGCGAGAGCGCTTCGCCACTTCAGCCAGCCTTTGTTCTAAACTCTGAGGAGGCTAAAATTTTAATAGCGATTGACGAAAAATATGCAAATTTAGTAAAAGTTGGCGACATTTTTAAATTTAAGCTTGACGCGACAAACGAGGAAAAAGAGGTTAAAATCGCGCTAATTTACCCAGAGATTAAGCGAGAGACCAGAAAATTTTACGCCCAGGCTTATGACAGCGGGCTAAAGCCAGGTATGTTTGGTCAAGGAAAAGTGATAATCGGCGAAAATAAATGATAAAAACAGCCATAAACCGCCCCATAACTACGCTTATGATATTCTTAAGCCTCGTTGTCTTTGGCATCTACTCGCTAAAGACGATGAATGTAAATTTATACCCGCAAGTAAATATCCCAATCGTTAAGATCACAACCTACGCAAATGGCGATATGAACTACATCAAGACAAAGATCACGCAAAAGATAGAGGACGAGGTCTCAAGCATCGAGGGGATAAAAAAACTTTACTCAACTAGCTTTGACAACCTAAGTGTGGTAAGCATCGAATTTGAGCTAAACAAAGACCTAGAGAGCGCTACAAACGACGTCCGCGACAAGATGCAAAAGGCAAGGTTAAACGCAAACTACGAGATAGAAAAGCTAAATGGCCTCTCTTCAGCCGTCTTTAGCCTCTTTATCACAAGGCTTGATGGTAATGAAACCAAGCTCATGCAAGAGATAGATGATGTGGCAAAGCCATTTTTGGAGCGCATTAGCGGCGTTTCAAAGGTCAAGACAAATGGCTTTTTAGAGCCAGCGGTGAAAATTTTGCTAGATAGATTTAAGCTTGATAAAAATGCCCTTAGCGCAAACGAAGTGGCAAATTTGATAAAGGTTGAAAATTTAAAAGCGCCACTTGGCAAGATAGAAAATGAGCAGATCCAAATGGCGATCAAGTCAAATTTCAGCGCCAAAAGCATAGATGAGATAAGAAATTTAACGATCAAACAAGGGGTCTTTTTAAAAGATATCGCAAGCGTTGATCTCTCTTACAAAGACGCAAACGAAGCAGCGATAATGGATAAAAAAAGTGGCGTCTTGCTTGGCCTTGAGCTAGCTCCAGACGCAAATGCTCTAACCGTGATCGCTCTAGCTAAGTCAAAGCTAGATCAGTTTAAAAGCCTGCTTGGCAGCGAATACGACGTAAAAATAGCCTATGATAAGAGCGAAGTGATACAAAAGCACATCGATCAAACCGCCTTTGATATGATCCTTGGCGTCTTGCTAACCATCGTGATCGTCTATCTGTTTTTAAGAAATTTCTCGATCACCATCATCTCAGTCGTAGCGATACCAACTAGCATCGTAGCGACGTTTTTCATCATAAATGCCCTAGGCTACGACATAAACCGCTTAAGCCTCATAGCACTCACACTTGGCATCGGAATTTTCATCGACGATGCGATAGTCGTCACTGAAAATATCGCTAGCAAGCTAAAAGATGAGCCAAATGCCCTAAAAGCAAGCTTTGCAGGCATAAAAGAGATAGCATTTAGCGTCTTTGCGATCTCGCTCGTGCTGCTTTGCGTCTTCGTGCCTATCGCCTTTATGAGCGGCATCGTTGGCAAGTACTTTAACTCTTTTGCGATGAGCGTGGCAGCTGGCATCGTCATCTCGTTTTTTGTTAGCATCTTTCTCGTGCCAACGCTTAGTGCTAGGTTTGTAAATGCCAAAGAAAGCAGCTTTTTTCAAAAGAGTGAGCCATTTTTTGAGGCTCTTGAAAATGGCTATGAGAAGCTTTTAGCCTTGGCGCTTAAATTTAAGCTCATATTTTTAGCCATAACGCTTGTGGTCGTTGTTTGCTCATTTGGGCTGGCTAAATTTGTAGGTGGAGACTTCATGCCAAGCGAGGATAACTCGGAGTTTAACATCTACTTCAAACTCGATCCCTCACTTAGCCTGCAAGCTAGCAAAGAGAGGCTAAAAGATAAAATTTCACTCATAAATGTCGATCCTCAGGTCGCTTACGCCTACTTCATTCTTGGCTACACAGACGCCAAACAGCCTTATCTTGTAAAGGCTTACGTTAGGCTAAAAGAGCTAAAAGATAGAGCTAATCACGAGCGGCAAAACGCTATCATGCAAAGTTTTCGTGACAGACTAAATAGCGATGATATGAGCGTTATAGTAGCTGATCTGCCAGTAGTTGAAGGTGGCGATGTGCAGCCAGTTAAGCTTACTATCACCTCTGAAAATGGCAAAGAGTTAGAAAAATTTGTACCAAAGATTAGCAAAATGCTAAAAGAGATAAATGACGCAACGGACGTAAATTCTCCTGAAGAAGATCTGCTAAAGCGCGTGCAAATTTCCATCGATGAAGATAAGGCTAAAAGGCTAAATTTAGATAAAGCCAGCGTTGCAAGCGCCGTTTATAGCGCATTTAACGAGAACGAGGTCTCTGTTTTTGAAAACGAAAATGGCAAAGAGTATGAGCTTTACATGCGCCTTGATGATAAATTTAGAAGCGATACAAATGATATTTTAAAGACCAAGATAAGAAGCAAAGAGGGCTTTTTTGTCACACTTGGCGACGTGGCGACGATTAGTTTTGAGCAAAAGCCAGCTAGTATTTCGAGATTTAATAGAGCTGATGAGATAAAATTTTTAGCAAATACCAAAAACAACGCTCCGCTAAATAGCGTGGCAAATGAAATTTTAAAGAAGCTTGATGAAATTTTGCCAGCAAATTTCAAGTATAAATTTTTGGGATTTGTTGAGCTCATGGATGATACGAACGCTTCTTTTATCTTTACAGTGAGCGCTAGTGCGGTGCTTATTTACATGGTGCTAGCGGCACTCTACGAGAGCTTTTTGCTGCCATTTCTCATCATGCTTGCCATGCCGCTTGCCTTTTGTGGCGTGGTGATCGGACTTTTTATAAGCGGCAATCCATTTAGCCTATTTGTCATGGTTGGCGTCATCTTGCTCTTTGGCATGGTCGGTAAAAACGCCATTTTGGTAGTTGATTTTGCAAACTACTTTGCAAATAGCGGCATAGAGGCAAACGAAGCTGTGAAAATGGCTGCAAAAAAGCGCCTAAGGGCTGTTTTGATGACCACTTTTGCCATGATATTTGCTATGCTGCCGCTTGCACTTAGCAGGGGTGCTGGCTTTGAGGCAAACTCACCTATGGCTATAAGCATCATCTTTGGGCTCATTAGCTCGACCTTGCTAAGCTTGCTTGTCGTGCCAGTGCTTTTTGCATGGGTTTATAATCTTGATAAATTTATAAGAAAATTTTATGAAAGGGAGAGAATTTGAAGAAAATTTTGGGAGTTTTGCTCTTTGCTTTGCCTCTTTGGGCTGGAAATTTACTAGAGATCATCGCTCTAGCGCAAAGTGCAAGGCTTGAGAGTTTGAAAGAATTTAATAAAAATGAATATATAAATAAAAATAAGAGTAAAAAGCTAAATTTATCCCTTGATGGCAGATATACCTTTGTGCCTGATGAGATAAAGGGCGGATATATGACAAAGGCAGGCTCGATCACGGCAAAGGTTGAATATCTTATCTTTGACGGCGGTGCGAGTGAGGCTGCTGATAAAATTTTAGACCACAAGGGCGTGGAGAAAATTTACAAAGATGAAGAGCTGATGAACCTCACTGCTTTTCAGGTCGCAAAGGTCTATTTTAATGCCGTTGCCCTAAATTCGCTTATAAATTTAGAGACAAAATTTGTGGATAGCTTTGCTAAGGCTGCGGCTGAAAATGAGTTTTGGTTTGAGTATGGCGAGATAAATAAAGCTGAGTTTGATGCGATAAATTTTACTCTTGATAAAAAAAGATCTGAGCTTGACGAGCTTGGGCTTAAGCTAGCTGAGCTAAACTCAAGGATAAATTTGCTCTCAAACGGCGAGATCGGCTTTAATGCTGGCTCAAAGATAATGATGCCTGATTTTAGTAAAGATGATATAAGCGCAAAACTTGGGGCGATGGAGCAAGAAAAATTTATAAAAGAGCAAGAAAATGAGAAACAAAAGAGTAAATTTGCTCCAAGAATTTACTTAAAAGATACGCAAAGTGTGAATAATAACAGCTTTAAAAAAGGTGAGAGAACGACTTCGCAGATGATAGGCGCTTACGCTGATGCGAACAGGCCTAGAGTGGAGTTTGAGTGGAAGCTGCCTGATAGCTTAAGTCTTAGTAAGCAAAGTCAAGTTAAACGCATTGAAGAGCAAAAGGCGGCACTTGATTTAAGCGATGAAGAAAATAGGATAATCACTCGCCTAAAAGAGCTAGAAAGCACAATCAAAGGCTTAAATGCAAAGTTAAATTTGCAAGATTTGAAGCAAGATAAGCTTGATAGTGATTTTATTGATCTGCTAAATGGCTATCTTAATGGCGAGATAAAATATGAAGAATTTTTGTTTGTGAGTGAGAAAAATTTTAGCGATAGGGCAAATTTTATCCTTGATGGCGATTTACTTGAGCTAAACAAGCTTGAGTATTTTTTTGAATGTGCAAGAAAAATAAATGAGGTGATAATTGAATAAACTGATCTTTGTAACCATTTTGTGGGCGTTTAGCTTTAGTTTGATAGGTGAGTTTTTAGCTGGCAAGGTTGATAGCTATTTGGCTGTTTTTATTCGGGTTGCGCTTGCGAGCTTAGTCTTTTTGCCATTTACAAAATTTCGTAGCATCAGTCCAAAGCTCGCATTTGGCATCATGGCGATTGGAGCGGTGCAAATAGGACTTATGTATCTATTTTATTACAATTCATTTTTGTATTTAAGCGTGCCAGAAGTCGCACTTTTTACCATTTTTACGCCGTTTTATGTGACGCTCATCTATGACGCATTTAGCTTTAAATTTAGACCACTTTATCTATTTAGCGTTGGCGTTGCGGTTTTTGGAGCTTTGGTTATAAAATACGGCGCTATAAACGATGGTGTATTAAAGGGCTTTTTGCTAGTGCAAGCGGCAAATATCTGCTTTGGAGCAGGGCAGAGTGCATATAAGGCACTTTTAGAAAAATTTGACGTGGATCAAAAAAATGTCTTTGGCTACTTTCACTTTGGTGCATTTTTTGTAGCTGTCGTTGCGCTTCTTGCTCTTGGCAACCCAGCCAAATTTTCACTTACTTCAACACAAATTTTAGTGCTTCTCTGGCTTGGCATAGTCGCTAGTGGAGTTGGATATTTTATGTGGAACAAAGGTGCTTGCGAGGTCGATAGCGGCGTGCTTGCTATCATGAATAACGCTCTTATTCCAGCTGCCATCATTGTAAATTTAGTCTTTTGGCAAAAGGATACAGACTTAACTAGGCTAATTTTAGGTGCTGTTATAATGTATATATCTTTGATAATTCATAACAAGATAATGAAATTTTATGGTATGAAGATCGCTTAGGTGTAAATTTTATAGCTGGCAATAGCAAAACACAAAAGCCCAAGCAGCGGTAAAATGTAGAATATGGATCTAAATTTTATAGCTAGAAGTGAAGCGATATTATAAAAGATAAAAATAATGGCTGGCACGAAAATTTTAGTCGAGCTTAGTCTAAAATTTAAAACATTATTTAGCAATCCATCAAAAATGTCGCCATACGAAGCGATATGAAGTGCGGCGCTTAATGGATAAAAAATGCTAAAGATGTAGTTGATAGCAAGGACGCTAAGCTGCTGTAAGCTAATGAGTGGAAAGAAATAAAGCACGCAAATTTCCATTGCAAAGCAAACATATAAATTTAAAAGTATAAGATGAGCGAAGGGCGAAAATTTATCTTTTAGGTGTTTAAAATATAAAAATATGTAAAAAACGCCCATGAGTGAAAAGTAAAAACCTACGCTAAAAAATAGCTGCGGAAAGAGCGATATGCTAACAAGTGCCACTATAAAAAGTGTTTTGAAGTTTAAAATTTTAACGCCTTTTAACGTGCAATAAAATCCTAAAATGCTCATTAAAAATGCTCGCAAAAAGCTTGGTATAAAGCCTATTATAAAAAAGTAAAATGACAAGACTATAAAAACTATAATGGCTAGATCAAAGTTGTAGTTTCTAAAAGGTAAAAACCTCGCATATAAAAATTTTAAAAGCGGCCTAAATACAAAAAATATAACTGCACTTATAAAACCTAAATGATAGCCACTTATGGCTATAAGATGCGCTATACCAAGGTGCGAGACATCATCTCTTAGCTTGCCGTCAATACTTGTGCCTAAAAATAGAGCCGAGTAGAGCTGTGAAATTTTGCTATTTTCATGCTGGGCGTAGATGAGTGATTGTAATTTTTGGTTGATATTTGGTGTGACTTTTTGTGGTAGTTTTTCGCGTGAAAAGCTAGGCATGTAAAAGAAAGAAGCAAGATAGTCTTTAAAACTAACGTCTAAATTTATGACGCTTAGAAATATATTATCTCCAGCTTTAAAGTCATCTGTTTTAGCTCCAAGCGTATAAAATGAAAACTCATCAGTTTTAAGCTTTAAAATTTGCCTTTTCTTGCCGTCATCTCCAAGCTTTTCGTAGCTAGAAATCACGGTTGCTGTTAGCTCTTGTTCGCCTTTGTCCATAAAAATTTGATATTTATGATAGCTAATAGCTAAATTTATAGAAAAAATACAAAGGCAAAACAGATAAAATATAGTAAAAATTTCTCTATTTTTTAAAGCTTTAAAACGCATCAGCCTTCAAATGAAACATCAGATACTGGCATTGCAGACATATCTTCAAATCTTGAGTGTTGCTTTTGAAAGAGCACATCAACTGAACCAGTTTCGCCATTTCTATTTTTGCCAACGATGATCTCAGCCTTTTCTTGAAGCTTATTAAAGACGTGATTGCTCTTGTACTCTTTGCCCTCGGCACTTGCGCGTTTTTCTTTCTCTTTTTCTTCTTGTTCTAGATAAAACTCATCTCTATAGACAAAAAGAATGATGTCAGCATCTTGCTCGATCGCGCCTGACTCTCTTAGATCGCTTAGCATAGGGCGTTTATTTGCGCGAGATTCAAGGCTTCTATTTAGCTGAGAAAGAGCGATGATTGGCATATCTAGCTCACGTGCCAAAAGCTTTAATCCACGAGAAATTTCAGCTATTTGGACGTGAC
This sequence comes from Campylobacter concisus, assembly GCF_001891085.1. Taxonomy (NCBI): domain Bacteria; kingdom Pseudomonadati; phylum Campylobacterota; class Epsilonproteobacteria; order Campylobacterales; family Campylobacteraceae; genus Campylobacter; species Campylobacter concisus. The sequence continues at coordinate 320,958 of NZ_JXUP01000003.1, read as the reverse complement.
GATCAGCGTAGTTATTTGTACTCATCATAAGACCGATGTAGTCGATCACACAAAGTGAAATTTCAGGATGCATAGCCTTTAGTTTTCGCATTTGCGTTCTTACTTGATGGATATTTACATAGCCACTATCATGCACAAAAAGCTTGCTAGCAGCAAACTCCTCGCAAGCATCGCTAAATCTAGCCAACGCTTCATCATCCATCTTTGCAGTCATTATGTCTTGAAGTGGGATAGAGGTCTTGCTTGCTAGCATTCTCATCATTATCTGCTCAGCTGGCATCTCGAGCGAGAAAAAAACAACTCCAGCATTATTTTTTAAAACCTGACTCATAAAATTTAAACAAAGTGTCGTTTTTCCCATGCCTGGACGAGCTGCGACGATGATGAGGTCTCCATTTTTAAAGCCCTTTATCATCTCATTTAGCTTTTTAAATCCAGTATCAAGTCCAACGATATCTTTTTCACCAAGCAAGGCCTGAGCATTAATATGATCCATCATTTTCATGATGATCTCTTTGCCTTCTTTTATAACTCCAGTGCTTCCACCTTCTATCAAAGAGTAAAATTCCTGGCTAAGATCATCGACCATATCGCGGCTTGGCTTGTCTTCATTTACTTTGCTTGGTATATTGTGAGCGATCTTTACAAGACTTCTTTTTATGGATTTTTCTCTTAGTTCGTTTGCGTATTTTTGAATGTCTATTAGGGAATTTGTGCCCAAAATATCTAGTATTAGCTCTTCGTCGTATTTTTCGCCAAGTCTATTTTTTAAAAATGGCATAGTTATAGGATCATCGCTATTTAGGCATGCTACCATTGCATCGTATATTTGCGAATGCCCTTTTAGATAAAAATCCTTTGCCTTAACAATATCAAAAATTTCACCTAAAATATCGTTGTTTTGCAAAATGGAGCTTAGTATAGCTCGCTCCATATCAATGTCGTAAAGGTTGGTAAATTCTATCTCGTTAACTCTTTGCTTTGCCACAACTTTTCCTTTAGTCTCTACTTTTTATCTCATCGTCGATCTCTTGTAAAAATCTATCTACAAGCTCGCTCTCAGGCAGCCTTGCGACCACTTCGCCATGACGCATTATCATGCCATTGCCTTTTCCAAATGCTATGGCAACATCTGCACCTTTTGCCTCGCCGATAGCATTTACCACGCAGCCCATGACCGAGACGTTTAACGGCTCTTTTATGCCTTTTGTTTTTTCTTCTACGAGCTTTACTGCTGCCATTAGATCAGCTTGTAAACGCCCGCAGGTTGGGCATGAGATGATATTTAGACCCTCTTTTTGGCGGCCGCTATCTTTTAAGATCGCCTTTGCGACTTTGATCTCTTCTTCTAGCTCGCCTGTAATGCTAACTCTCATCGTATCGCCAATGCCATCAAGTAGTAACCCACCAAGAGCGATCGCGGACTTGATAGTCGCATGAAAAGTGGTACCTGCCTCAGTAACACCAAGGTGAAATGGGTAGTTTGTCTTTGGACGAAGCGCCCTATAAGCTTGCATAGTACGCTCGACGTCGCTTGATTTGAGCGAAATTTTAATGTCTGTAAAGTCAAAATCCTCAAGAAGCTTGATGTTATACATCGCACTCTCCACCATAGCCTCCACCGTGCGGCCGTAGCGGTCTTCAAACTGCTTTTCAAGCGATCCAGAATTTACACCTATTCGGATAGGTAAATTTCGCTGTTTGCAGGCATCAACGACCGCTTTTATGTTTTTAGCTGAGCCAATGTTACCTGGATTTATGCGGATAGCATCGACAAATTCACTAACGATGAGCGCATAGGTGTGGTTAAAATGAATATCTGCAACGACTGGAATAGGTGAGCCCGCAACGATCTGCTTTAGCGCGCTGGCGTCCTCTTTGTCAAAAACTGCGCAGCGCACGATATCACAGCCTGCAAAATATAGCCTTTGTATCTGCTCAAGCGTGCCTTTAACGTCTTTTGTCTTTGAAAATGTCATTGATTGCACGGAGATCGGTGCGTCACCGCCTATTAAAACATTGCGAATTTTTATCTGTTTTGTTGGGTATCGTTGCAAAATTTTGCCTTTAAATTTTTATTGGGGATTATAAAGAAAAATGGCTTTTAAAAGGCTTGAAAATTTATTTTTAATAGTTTATAAAAATTAGTATTTTTATTGGATGTAGTTTCTAAAATTTTACTTACTCTTTATAGTCAACTTATCAAATTTCATAATGCTTTCATAAGCCTTAGGTTTCTCTATTATCTATTTTAAAATTTACCATGTCTTTGTTGGATAGTTTTTAGACTAATATTTTAACTAAAGTTGACTGGATCAATATCGATATCACTAAGCTCGCTTTTGCAGAGGCTTGCAGCTTTTAAAAGAGGTATATGAGAGTTTGAGCGGAGTAAAATTTCATATCTAAATTTGCTTCCAAGATACTCTATCTGGCACTTTCCGTATCCTATGATCTCAAGTTCATCGCTTCTTAAAGGTTCTATTCTTTGTACAAATTCATTCATTGTATTTTTTACTATGTGTTCATCTTTATGTGAGATGATAATGCGAAGAAGCCTAGTAAATGGCGGATAAAGCTCTTTTCTATAATCTATCTCATCTTTTAAAAATGAGTCATAATCACTGATGTAGCTCTCAAAAAATTCTCTTTGTTTGCTTTGAATGATAACTCTGCCAACCCCATTTCTGCCAGCTCTGCCAGCTACTTGCATGGCAAGGGCGAGCGTTCGCTCTCTGGCTTTATAATCAGGAAAATTTAAAAGCTCGTCAAAGCCCATGATGACAGCAAGCTCTACGTTGTGATAATCATGCCCTTTGCTTAGCATTTGCGTACCAAGCAAGATATCTATCTTGCGGTCGTTAAATTCCTTCAAAGCCTTTACGAGCTTGTTTTGCGTCGTTATCTCATCCCTGTCAAATTTAGCGATTCTAGCATTCGCAAACTCAGCTTGCAACCTCTCAAGTAGCTCGCTCGTACCGATCTTTTTGGCCTCTATCATCTCACTACCGCACTGATGGCAGGTCTTTGGCACGGCCATTTTATGTTCACAGTATTGACACTTTAGCACGTTTTGTTTTTTGTAATAGCTCATACCGATACTGCAAAACGGACACTTTAGCGTTTCACCGCAGTTTTTGCAGACTAGATATTTAAAATTTGCCCTTGTTGGCAGACAGATGACAGCTTGCTTTTTATTCGCGAGTGTTTTTGAAATTTCATCTTTTAAAATTTCACTAATTCCAGTCTCGCTCTCATCGAAAATGTAATTTTTCTGCGAATCAAAATATGTCCCTTTTAAGCGAAAATGCTCCTGCTTGTAAAAGCTAGTAAGGCTTGGCGTGGCACTTCCAAGTACTACTTGTAGATCAAATTTGCTAGTTAGAAAGAGGGCAAGGTCTCTTGCATTGTAGTGTGGCTTTGAGCCTGTATTTTTGTAGCTATCGTCGTGTTCTTCGTCGATGATGATGAGTTTTAGCTTCTCAAGTGGTAAAAATAAAGCCGATCTTGCACCTGCAACGAGCCTAACTTTTTCACTTTTTATATCTTTTAAAATTTGCTCTTTTTTCTTTGACGTGATCTTTGAGTGCCAAACAGCTACCGCCTCGCCAAAGAAGCTCTCAAGGCGTTTTTGCATTTGTGGTGTGAGTGAAATTTCAGGCATTAAAAATAGCGCTTGGCTGCCTGCGTTTAAAATTTCTCTGATCTTAGCGATGTAAATCTCGCTTTTTCCGCTTCCAGTGTCGCCAAAGATGAGCGAAATTTTACGTTTATTTATAAATTCCAAAGCCTCTTGCTGTTTTTCGCTTAGTTTGGGTGCTACATTAAAATTTTGATTTTCATAAATTTGATCTGCTGCAATAGTGTCATTTGGTTCAAATAAATTTAGGCTGATACCAAGCTCGCATGTGTAATATTTTGAGATAAATATTGCCAATTCGCTTTGCATTGAGGTTAGATTAATCGGTAGAATTTCTAAAATTTTACTTGTTTTAAACTCTGGTTTGCCAGTTTCTTTTACGATAAAGGCAGTAAGAATTTTTCCTCTTAAAGAAGCCTTTACGCCTTGAAATTTTTCTAGTTTTTGATCGCTTTCATAAGTGAGCGGGGCTAAATTTAGCCCATAAAATGCGAGTATATAATAATGCATTACTGAAGTGATTTGCAAATTTCATTTTCATCACTGCAACCAAAATCACCAGTATTTTTGTCGTATTTGAAATTTGCTACTTTGCCATCTAGCCTAAATGTGTATTTGTCATCGCCTATTCTGTGCCAGCCATTTTTGCTACCGCTATCTTTTATCGGTATATTTATAACATTTTTAAAGAGTTTACTTGGATCGCCATCGTCTAGTTTTTGTGGAAATTCTGGCTTTGCTTGCAAGATGTTGTCGTTGTATTTTAGTGAAATTCCGCTTCTTATAGCAGCAAGTTGAGTTTTGGCATTTGAGATGGTAGCATCACTTCTAGAAAAAAATAGCCTAGGTATAGCGACTGTGCTTAAAATACCTAGTATAACTACTATAAATATTAGCTCAAGCAAGGTGTAAGCTCGTCTTTTCATCTCTCTTCTCGCTTTAATATCTCATCAACATTGCCAGTTAAATTTTTTACTGCCTTTATCACGGCGTAGTTTTCATAACATTTTTCTATAAAGGCGTTTAAAAGCTCTTTTGGCTCGATAAATTGGCGTCCGCCCATTAAATTTTGCCAGTCATCTTCAAAGAATTTAGCAAAATCATCATCAAGCGTGATCGTGTAGTCGCGAGATGATATCGTGAGCGTAATTTTTTTCATATTTTAACCAAGCTTATCTGCCAAGGACAGCTTCGATTTTTCTCATTACATCGTCAGCTTCGGTATTTTTCTTGTCAAGATCCTCTTCTAAACGCATGATTTGATTGCTTTTTGCCTCATTTTGTGCTTTTAAAGTTACGATCTCATTACGCAACTCTTCGTTCGTTTTGCAAAGTTCGTCATATTTTGTGATCAGGTCATTTACTTTATCGCTTAGTGTGGTTAAGATCGCATTATCTTCAAACATAAAAGTTCCTTTAAAATAATAATTAGGCTCGTATTCTAACACGCAGAGGCTAAATTCTTATTAAAATTCTCATTTGACAAAGCACTATCTTTGCTATAAAATTCGCCCAAATTTAAAGGCGATCAATGAGTAAATTTGAAATTTCATCTAAATTTAGCCCAAGCAGCGACCAAGCAAGAGCGATAAAAGAGATAGTAAAAAGCATAAAATCAGGCAATAAATACCAAACACTTCTAGGTGTGACAGGATCTGGTAAAACTTTCACCATGGCAAATGTCATACGTGAGCTAAACATGCCAACGCTTATCATGACGCATAACAAATCCCTTGCCGCGCAGCTTTATAGCGAATTTAAGGGCTTTTTCCCAAAAAATCATGTCGAGTACTTCATAAGCTACTACGACTACTACCAGCCAGAGGCCTATATCCCAAGAAGCGACCTATATATAGAAAAGGATAGCTCGGTAAATGAGGAACTTGAGCGCTTGCGCCTCTCTGCGACGGCTAGCTTGCTAAGCTTTGATGATGTGATCTGTGTGGCCTCAGTCTCTGCAAACTACGGCCTTGGTAACCCAAGCGAGTATAAAGGGATGGTGGCATATCTTAGCGTGGGTGAGAAGATAAGCCAAAGAAAGCTTTTAGAACAGCTTGTAGATATGGGCTACAAGCGCAATGACAACTACTTTGATAGGGGTGACTTTCGCGTAAATGGCGATGTGGTGGATATTTATCCAGCTTATTACAACGACGAAGCCCTAAGGGTTGAGTTTTTTGGCGATGAGATCGATGCGATGTATCATTTTGACGTGCTTGATAACAAAAGGCTAAAAGACATCTCTAAATTTACGCTTTATGCGACTAGCCAGTTTATCGTGGGCGCTGATAGGCTAAAGATCGCGATGAAAGAAATTGAAGAGGAGCTTGATGCGCGTTTGAAAGAGTTTAACGAGCAGGGCAAGCTAGTCGAGGCGCAGAGGCTAAAGCAAAGGGTGGAGTTTGATCTTGAGATGATGGCAAGCACTGGTATGTGTAAAGGCATCGAAAACTACGCACGCCACCTAACTGGTCAAAAGCCCGGAGAGACGCCATACTCGATGTTTGACTACTTTGAGATAAGTGGCAAAGACTATCTAGTCATCGTCGATGAGAGCCACGTGAGTTTGCCGCAGTTTAGGGGTATGTACGCGGGCGATAGGAGCCGTAAAGAGGTGCTTGTGGAGTATGGATTTCGCTTGCCATCAGCGCTTGATAACAGGCCGCTTAAATTTGATGAGTTTATAAGCAAAAAGGCGAAATTTCTCTTTGTTTCAGCCACGCCAAACGAATACGAGCTTGGTATCAGCCAGGGGCACGTCTATGAGCAGATTTTGCGTCCTACTGGACTGCTTGATCCTCTCATTGAGATAAAAGATAGTGACAATCAAGTTGAAGCGCTATTTGACGAGGCAAAGGCGGTCATCGCTAGAGGTGAGCGCGTGCTAGTTACGGTGTTAACTAAAAAGATGGCCGAGGAGCTAAGCCGCTACTACATTGAGCTTGGCGTAAAGGTCAAGTATATGCACTCAGACATCGACGCGATCGAGCGAAATGAGATCATTAGAGGGCTTAGAAGCGGCGAATTTGACATGCTAATAGGTATAAATTTGCTCCGTGAGGGGCTGGATCTGCCTGAAGTGAGCCTGATAGCGATCATGGACGCCGATAAAGAGGGCTTTTTGCGCTCGACCACGAGCCTTATACAGACGATGGGGCGTGCGGCTAGAAATGTAAATGGCAAGGTGCTAATGTTTGCCAAAAAGATCACGCGCTCAATGAAAGAGGCAATCGATACGACGACAGCTAGGCGTAAATTTCAAGATGAATACAACAAAGCTCACGGCATAACGCCACACTCTGCCAGCAGAAATATCGAAGAGAGCCTGCATGTCGAGGATGATAGCGAAATTTACAAGCGTGGTAAAAATTTAGAGAAGATGCCAGCAAGCGAGCGAGCTGCGATAGTAAAAGAGCTAAGAAAGCAGATGCTTGAAGCGGCGGCGCAGCTGGAGTTTGAGAAGGCAGCGGCGCTAAGAGACGAAATAGCGAAGATGAGAAAATTATAAAAAAGACAAGCCCTTTTTATTTTATACTGCGTTGGATATCGCTTCAAACTTCGGTCACGTATCATATATACGCTCCCTTGTTTTTGCTCATCCGCCTTGTCTAAAACAAAAAAATCTTGTATTTGGCGATTTGTCTTTTTCTGCTATACGTCGTTGAAATTTTACTCTACTTCAGTCACATACTATATGTATGCTCCTTTGTATCGTAAAATTTCGCCTCGTCTAGCAAAAAAATACTGTATCTTGGGGTTTAAATTACTAAACAAAACAAAAAATTTCTTGTCCTGGTGGCTTAATTTGTTCTATCTTCAGTCGAAAATTTCTTCGTTTCTGCTTACAGTTGTGATCTTGCTAAGCAAAACATTTAAAATCATCACAAGATACTTTGCCTTGATACTTTATTGATCAAAATTTAAATTTTCTATTTGTCTAGTCTGCGAAATTTTTAACTGCATAACATTTAAATCTATCACAAAATACTGCCGCCAAAAGCTATGGCTCGGCTCTTTTACATCTTAAAATTTCGCTTGTTTCCCTGTAGCGAATTCTTGTTGCGAGTAGGGCAAAACAAATAGAAATTAAAATTTACTCGTAAATTTCCTTACGTAATTTTTATATAAAAATGAAGCAAGAGATATAAATTTAAGTTCTACTGGCTGGCTTTAAAAAGTAGCTAGAAACCGCGCAGATGAGCGAAACTGCGGCGATAAAGTAAAATGAGTGCATTAGGCTAAAGATGTCAGCGATCTTGCCGATGACTGTTGCGAATATGTCGCCGATCGTGATACTAAGGCCAAGCGTTACGCCTGAGGCTAGGCCGATTTGATTTGGTAAATAAAGCTACGCAAGGGCGATTGAGGGGCTAAAAGATAGGCTGATGCAGGCGCTCACGCATATGGAGGCTGCGAGAAATAGCGCATAGCTGTCAATAAAGAGCATTAGCACGACTAGTGGTGCGGCGATGCTTAGGCTTATTTTGATGAGTCTAACTAGGCCGTATCTATCCGCTAGCACTCTGCCAAATAGCGTAGCTATCGCACCTACAGCAAAAAATAGACTTAAATTTACATTTGTAACCTCTTTGCTGAGGCCAAAAATTTTAATGAGATAGATGCTAAAAAATGTCTAAAAGCCAAATGTGACGATCGAGCGTGAAAATATACATATGCAAAGCCTCAAAAATGCGCCTAAATCGTCTTTTAAAGCGCTTGTTTTTTGTGAAATTTGCTTTTTGTGATTGCCTTCTAGCGCTTTTATAAATTTGCCCTTTTTGAGGTATAAAAGTGTTAGAAAAATTTGAGGGATTATAAAGACTAGCGTCCCTTTTAGGCCAAAATTTTCCACAAAAACGGCGACTAAAATGGGCCCAACTGCAAAGCCCACGTTGCCTCCAAAAGAAAATATACTTATACTTTTGGCTCTATTTTTGGCGTTTTAGGCGTAGTTTACGATCCTTGTGGCGCTTGGATGAAAGAGTGTGGCACCGATACCGCTTATCATCACACAGACCAAGATGATGTAGTAGTTTGTCACAAAGCCAGTGAGGTTCATGCCCCCGCCAGCAAGTAGTAGCCCAAGTGGGATGACGTATGGCAGCTCTTTTTTGTCGCTTAGGCGGCCGATAAGTGGCTGGATGAGCGAACTTGCTAAATTTGTGGTGGTCACGAGCGAGGCGGCTGTGGCATAGTCGTAGTGGTAGCTTGCGATGAAAAATGGCAGCATCGTGCCAAGGGCACTTTGGTTTATGTCGCTACAAAAGTGCCCAAGCCCCATTAGATACTTTAAATTTTCCGCCTTTTTCATCTAAAATAGCCCTTTTAAAAGCCCCTTTAAATTTTGTTTTTCGCCGCTTGCGTCATCATCTTTGCCAAGCTTTTTATCTAAAAATCTACCTATCTCTTTTTTGACCTTATTTTCAAGATATTGCGATCTGACATCGTATTTTAGCTTCTCTGTCGTGCCTGAGATTTGCACGTTTAGATCGGTCTTTTCTAGCCTGCAAACAAGTGGCACGTTAAGCATTTTTGTCGCGGTATTGTAAGTACCGCCCGCAACCTTTATGTCGCTCTTTGGCGAGCTTAAATTTACATTAAAAACGACGTTGTCACCCTTTATATCGCCGTAAATTTTGCCGTCTTTGTAAATTTCTTTTGTGATGTCCTTGCCGGTGAAGATTTTTATATTGTTTGTGAGATTTGTGCTGGCTAGATGACCATCTTTTAGTAAGATGTCAAATTTACCGAGCTTTTGCTTTGTTTCGTAGTCAAATTTAGCATCGCCATTGCCATCATAGAGATGATCTAGCCCCAAAGTCTGCGTTAGCCCTTTGACCTCAAAGTTTTTTAGCACCGCATCAAGCGTGCCACCTTTGTAGTTTGCCTCTAGTTTGCCCTTAAATAGATCATCAGAGGTGGCTTTTACGCTTAGATCATCCACTTTGCCCTCTGCCGTTACGTGGGCTGCAAATTTACCGTGAAGCTCGCGGCCAGCTAAAAACGCAAGCTTATTTAGCTCTGAAACTACCGCTTGAAGCTTTAAGTTTAGCGTGCTTTTGCTCATGTCAAAGCTGCCATCTATGCCCTTTATATCAGCTAATGAGCTAAGAAAGTCGCCGCTAAATTTCGCCATGTCGCCTTTATAGTCTAGGCTCAAATTTGAGCTAAATTTCTCATTTTCAGGGAATTTTTTATCAAGCATTTTGCTAAGCGCTGCTGCGTTAAATTTGCCCTCGTTTAAAGCGATCGTTGCGGCGACGCTTGGACTTTTGCTAAAGATATTTTGCCCCTTTGCTTGGACATTTGTCTTAGCATTTGCCAGCCTGTCGTTGCCGCTAAGTACTAAAATTTCTCCTAGCTGTGCCTCTTTTAGGCTAAGATCAAGATTTTCATTTTTTATGGTGGCGTTTAGCTTGCCAGCAAAGACATCACCGCCTAAATTTAGCTCATCTATCTTGCTCTCTTTAAGCTTCATATCGCCCGCAAGCGCCATCTTTGAGCCAACCTCAAAGCCGCTAACCGTTTTAAATTTCTCAGGGTCGCTAATGAGCAAGTTAAATTTGCTAAAAATTTGGCTATTTTTTAGGTCATAAACGCCCTTTACATCTTTTAGCTCGCCAAGGTCGCTAAGCACATTTGCGTCAAAATTTACAAGCTCACCTTTTGCGGTGGCGCCGCCTTTTAGCTCAAATTTAGCCGCATTTTTAAGCTTTGCAAGCCCTTTATCTATAAGGCCGTTTTTTATCTCAAATTTAGCATCGCCTGCAAGTTTTTTTAGCTCGTCAAAGCCACTAAAATTTGCATTTAAATTTATCTGCCCGTCTGCGTAGCTAGGCTGCAGGGCAAGTGCGAGAAGCTCTTTTAGCTTGATGTTAGCTGCATTTAAAGTTAAGTTTTTGCTATCAAAATTTGCATTTATCTTGCCGCCAAGCCCATTTATCTCAGCTTTTAGGTTTTGAAGGGCATTTTCTTGCATTGTAATTTCGCCGTTTGCATCCACAGCGCCACTTAGTTGCTCGCCTAAGAGCTTGCCAAAAAGGGTAAGATCAGGCACGTTTAGCAAAAAGTCACTCTTTAAATTTTTGCTAGCTAGATCATAAGTCGTCTCGTTTGCTTTTAAAGTGGCTTCAGGTGCGATGATAATGGTTTTTGCGCTCACTTTTTCATTTTCAAATTTAGCATTTACGCCGCCTTTAAAGCTTATATCTTTTGCTAAATCTAGCCCAAATTCGTTTTTAAGAATTTCTTTGTTTATCGCTGCGTCGCTAGCTAAAATTTGAGTATTAATGATGGGCTCATTTTTCTCATCAACTCCTTGCATATTGCTCGTTAGATCAAGCTTACCGCTAGCTAAATTTGGCTTTTTAGCAAGAGCTGAGATCTCAGAAAGCTCGATGTTTTTAGCGTCAAGATTTAGAGCTTTTGGCAGGTAGTCTTTTAAATTTGCGTTTAAATTTATGTTTGAGCCAAGCGCCGTGCCAGTTGCTGTTAGCTTGAAGTCGTTAAATTTACCAGCCACGTTTGCTTTAAGAGCGACGTCCTTTTTTAGTCCAAGCTCGCTAGCCTTTGCCTTGTCGGCGTCTATATCTATGTTTAAGTTCATGCTTTGAGCAAATAATGAGAGATCGCCATTTGCCTTTAAATTTATAGCGTTCATTACGATCGCTTCTAAATTTAGCGTGCTAAGACCAAGGCTAAAGTCTTTAAATTTGACATCTATACCACGAACGAGTGCTTCTTTTTCTATTTTGCTGGCTATAAATTTGTTACCAATTGAGCTAAAGATAAAGCCAAAAATGCAAAGGATTATCAGCGCCAAAGCCGCTACTATATAGGCTATTTTTTTCATAAATTTCCTTTATATTAGTTTTACATATCATAAAACTTTAGTGTAAGTGACTAAAGTTTTAATAAAATTTAACTATAAATTATTGACTTTTTTAGAAAAAAGTGCTAGGATTTCATCACTCAAAAATAAAGAGTGCTAAAAAAGACAATTAAACCAAAAGGATGAACAATGAACTTTCAACCATTAGGCAAGCGTGTTCTAGTCGAACGCGTAGAGGAGACAAAGACCACAGCTTCGGGCATTATTATACCTGATAACGCAAAAGAAAAACCTTTAAGCGGTGAGGTAAAAGCAGTTGGTGCTGAAGTAGAGGGCGTAAAAGTTGGTGATAAAGTTGTATTTGCAAAATACGGTGGCACTGAGATAAATTTAGATGATAAAACATATCTTGTTTTAAACATTGATGATGTTTTAGGCGTTTTAAAATAAGGATGCAGATGGCTGCAATTATGTATGTTGATTTTCCGCAAGAAGGTCTTTTTGGAGACGAGATGTCAAAAGCTTTTGAGGATTTGGCTAAAAGCATCAACCAAGAACTCGGTATGATATGGAAAATTTGGACTGAGAATAAACAAACAAAAGAAGCCGGCGGAATTTATCTTTTTGACAATAAGGAGAATGCGGAAAAGTATCTGAAAATGCATAGCGAAAGACTGGCTAAAAACGGCTATTCAAATATTCGCGGCAAAATTTTTGATATTAATATGCCTTTGTCAATGATAAATAAGGCTGATTTTTTAAAATAAATTAAAACCGAAAGGAAAAACAATGGCAAAAGAAATTTTTTACTCTGATGATGCAAGAAACCGCCTATACGAGGGCGTAAAAAAACTAAATGATGCTGTGAAAGTGACAATGGGACCAAGAGGTAGAAATGTCCTTATCCAAAAGAGCTTTGGCGCTCCAAACATCACAAAAGACGGCGTTAGTGTGGCTAAAGAGGTTGAGCTAAAAGATACTATCGAAAACATGGGTGCAAGCCTAGTTAGAGAAGTAGCAAGCAAGACAAACGACCAAGCAGGTGACGGCACTACAACAGCAACTGTGCTAGCTCACGCGATATTTAAAGAGGGTCTTAGAAACGTAACTGCTGGCGCAAATCCTATCGAAGTAAAACGCGGCATGGATAAAGAAGTAGCAGCTCTTATAGATGCGCTAAAAAACATCTCTAAAAAAGTTTCTGGCTCAAAAGAGATTGCTCAGATCGCTACTATCTCTGCTAACTCAGATGAGAGTATTGGCAAACTTATCGCTGATGCGATGGAGAAAGTCGGCAAAGATGGCGTCATAACAGTAGAAGAGGCAAAGTCTATCCAAGACGAGCTAAGCGTTGTTGAGGGTATGCAGTTTGACCGCGGATACCTAAGCCCATACTTCATCACAAACCCTGAAAAGATGCAAGTTGAGCTAAGTAACCCATTTATATTGCTATTTGACAAGAAGATTACAAATTTAAAAGATCTACTCCCTGTGCTTGAGCAAGTACAAAAGAGTGGCAAACCGCTACTAATCATCGCTGAAGATATCGAGGGTGAGGCACTTGCAACGCTTGTTGTAAATAAACTTCGTGGCGTGCTAAACATCTCAGCCGTAAAAGCTCCTGGCTTTGGTGATAGAAGAAAAGCGATGCTTGAAGATATCGCTATCTTAACAGGTGGCGAAGTCATTAGCGAAGAGCTAGGTAGAACACTTGAGAGCGCTACTATAAATGACCTTGGACAAGCTTCAAGCGTAGTTATAGACAAAGATAACACAACTATCGTAAATGGTGCGGGCGAGAAGTCAGCGATCGACGCTAGAATAACTCAAATAAAAGCTCAAATCGCAGAAACAACAAGCGACTACGACAAAGAAAAACTACAAGAGCGCCTTGCAAAACTAAGTGGTGGTGTGGCAGTTATCAAAGTAGGTGCTGCGACTGAGACTGAGATGAAAGAGAAAAAAGACCGCGTAGATGACGCACTAAGCGCTACTCGTGCAGCTGTTGAAGAGGGTATCGTAGTAGGTGGCGGTTCAGCTCTTATCCTTGCTTCAAAGAGCGTAAATCTAAATTTACAAGGTGATGAGGCAATCGGCGCTGAGATCGTTAGAAGAGCGCTTCGTGCTCCACTTCGCCAAATCGCTGAGAACGCTGGCTTTGACGCAGGCGTTGTAGCAAATGCAGTTGAGACAAGCAAAGATGCAAATTTTGGCTTTAACGCTGCAACTGGCGAATATGTAAATATGTTTGAAGCTGGCATTATCGATCCAGTAAAAGTTGAGAGAGTTGCGCTTCAAAATGCTGTTAGCGTGGCTAGCTTACTACTAACGACTGAGGCAACTATCAGCGAGATAAAAGAAGAAAAAGCAATGCCTGCAATGCCTGACATGGGCGGAATGGGTGGTATGGGCGGTATGATGTAGCAGCCCTTTTCGAGCTAGAGCTTTCTAGCTCGAATTTATATTTAAATTTAACCTCACAAAATTTATAAAATTATTTACTCCTTTTTAAATTTATTCTTGTATCATTTTTGCATTCTTTTAGGGAGAATTTATAATGAAATATGATGAAATTTTTAGAGAATACGATATCCGCGGTATTTTTGAAAAAGACTTGACAGAGGACAGCGTCAAGGCTATAGGGCTTGCTTTGGGTAAGAAATTTAATGAATTTGGCGTAAAAACTTTAAGCGTTGGTTTTGACGCAAGACTAAGCGCTAGTACGCTTTTTAGGTATCTGCTAAGCGGCCTAAATAAGGCTGGTGGCTTTAAAATTTACAACATCGGCTTGCTTCCAACTCCTGTTGGCTACTTTAGCGTTTATGCTGATTATTTCGACGCAAACATTATGATCACGGGCTCTCACAACCCAAAAGATTATAACGGCTTTAAGATCACTATCAAAAAAGATAGTTTCTTTGGCAAAGATTTGCAAATTTTAAAAGATAAGGTGAACGAGATAATCGCCTCTGGTGAGCAAATAGCAGACAATGAGAGCTGTGAGAAATTTAATATCTTAGAAAAATACGTTGAGTTTTTTGTAAAAGAATTTAGTGAGCTTAAAAATTTCAAAAAGCCTTTTGTTATCGACTGCGCAAATGGCGCTGTTGGCGTGAGCTTGGTGCCGATCGTCAAAGCACTTGGGCTAAATGCAAAAATTTTATATGAAGACCCAGACGGAAATTTCCCAAATCACCACCCAGATCCAAGCGAAAAAGAGAATTTAAAAGAGCTATTTTCGCTCATCGAAAAGAAAGAATTTGACCTTGGGTTTGGCTTTGACGGAGATGGCGATAGGATCGCAGTTATAACGCCAAAAAGAGATATAAAAGGCGATGAGCTAGCCTATCTTTATGCGCTAAATATGGATCATCCAAAGGTGCTTGGTGAGGTTAAATGCTCACAAAATATGTACGATGAGATCGCAAAGATCGGCGAAGTATTTATGGGAAAAACAGGACACAGCAATATAAAAAAGATGATGAAAGAGCTAAATGTCGATCTTGCGGCTGAAGTTAGTGGTCATATCTTCTTTAAAGAGCGCTATTTTGGCTTTGATGACGCACTTTATGCGATGATGAGGGTACTTGAACTAGTACATAAAGGCTTTGACCTTGACGGCGAGCTTGATAAGATGCCACTTGTCTTTAGTACCGATGAGATCAAGGTAAAAACGACTGATGAGGCTAAATTTAAGATAGTTGCCAAGTTAAAAGAGTATGTGAAAAACGAGAGTTGCGATCTACCAAAGATAAAAAATATCATTGATATTGATGGTATAAGAATTCAGTTTGAAAATGGTTGGGCGCTGGTACGCGCGTCAAATACAACGCCAGTTATTGTTACTAGATTTGAGGCAAAGAGCAAGGAATTTTTAGAAGAGATCGAGCAAAAAGTAACAAATCTACTAAAGAGCTTAATGTAGTTTGCAAAGGCATTTTGGGCTAAATTTACTCCAAAATGCCTTTTAGAATTTTATTTAAATATTTAAAAACTAAGTTGTATCTTTCTCGCCTAGCTTTCGTGGGTTTCTTTTTTTGTGGGCTCTATATACATATTATCTAGAATTTAAATTTATAAAATACATGCGCCTTAGCCTTTTTGAACCTTCATGTGCATAATGTAATTTAAATCCGCAAGTAGTCTATCTATAGCTCATTATTGCAAGGAGCTCGTCTACTAGCTTGCTACTCAGGTATGTTAAGATATCCGCCCTTTATGGATTTTATGCAGTGTAATCTACTGGCAAAAATTTTTACAAACGTATTTGTCAAATTTAAAAAAAAAGAGAGATGGCGTAAAAATTTACGCCATTAAATTTTAGAGTTTGCCGCCTTCAACGACAAGTGATTCTGGATTGACGCTGTCGCCGTAGATCGGTTTTAGCGTAGCATCATAGTCTTTGTGGAAGAAATTTTCTTTTCCAAGCTCAATGATCTCATTGTTTAGCCAGTCAAGTAAAACTTTGTTACCTTTTTTAACAGCTGGTGCTATCACATCCACATCACCAAGTGCTTCAACGCCTACAACAAAGCCAGGGGTCTCTTTTGCCCAGGCAAAAAGTAGGGCGTTATCATGTGCTAGTGCGGCACCTCTTTTATCAACCAAAGCTGCGAATGTTTCAGTATTTTGGTCGTATTTTGCAAGCTTAATGTCAGGATAATTTTTTGTAAAAAACGCGTCTGCGGTTGTGCCCTTATTTACGATTAGGGTTTTGTCTTTTAGCTCATCGATGCTTTTTATCACTGCACCTTCAGGGCTTACGATGCCAAGTGAAACCTTCATGTATGGAAGTGCAAAATCAACAACTTGTGCACGCTCAGGTGTTTTTGTAAAATTTGCAAGCGTGATATCTACTTTATCAGCTACTAAAACTTCAACTCTACCAGCAGCCTCGACTAGCTCAAATTTTACCTTGCTCTCATCGCCTAGTAGGTCTTTTGCGATACGTTTTGCAAAGTAAATATCATAGCCTTGGTTTTTGCCGTCTTTATCGACATAGCCAAATGGTGGTTTGTCGCTGAAAACGCCAATTCTTACAAATCCACGCTCTTTGATCTTTGCGATCGCATCAGCTTCGTTTGAAGCAGCTTTTGCCGTATCGGCACCTTTGTCATTACCACAACCCGTTAGAAAGACGGTAGCGATTAATGCTAATAAGAAAAATTTAAATTTTCTCACTCTTTCTCCTTGTAAAAAAGTTAAATAAATAAGAGCGTTAAATTTTCGCTCTAAACGCATTTTGAAAAAACGGCAAATTATCTCTTATTTTTTCTAAAACGAGAATAAATTTAGAAATTTCTTCGCACGGTCGCTCTTTGGGTTGGTAAAAAATTCCTCTGGCTCGCTGATCTCCACGATCGCCCCAGCGTCCATAAATACGATCTTGTTTGCAACCGCCCTTGCAAAGCTCATCTCGTGGGTGACTATTAGCATCGTCATTCCATCTTTGGCTAAATTTAGTATAACATCAAGCACTTCTCTAACGATCTCTGGATCAAGCGCAGCCGTAACCTCGTCAAATAGCATAATTTCAGGGTTTAAACAAAGGCTTCTTACTATAGCTATGCGTTGCTTTTGGCCGCCGCTTAGCTCTTTTGGATAGGCAAATTTCTTATCAAGTAGCCCAACCTTGCTTAACCACATATCAGCGGTTTTTTCAGCCTCGGCCCTATCTCTTTTTTGCACCTTTAAAGGCCCAAGAAGGACGTTGTCTATGACGTTCATGTGATCAAAGAGCTCATAGCTTTGAAAGACCATGCCGACTTTTTGGCGGATCCTTTGCCAATCATTAAAATTAGCATCAATTGCTTCACCATCGATTATTATCTCGCCACTTGCGATACTCTCAAGGCCGTTTATACATCTAAGAGTTGTGCTTTTGCCACAGCCCGATGGTCCAAGAAGCACGACCACCTCGCCACTTTTTACCTCTAAATTTATATCCTTTAAGGCGTGAAGCTCTCCATAAAATTTATTTATTTTTTTAAGTTCTAATATGTTTTCGCTCATTTTAACTCCATTTTTCTTCTAGTTTTTTTGATAGTTTTGAGACTGGATAGCAGATCACAAAATATAAAAAGAATATGAGCGTGTATATCCAAAATGGCGCCATAGGATTTGTAAATACATTTCGCTCGATGATCTGCTGACCGACTTTGACTACCTCCACAACGCCGATTAGCACGACGATAGAGGTCGTTTTTATCATACGACTTAGTAAATTTACAGCCCCAGGCACTAGCCTTCTCGTGGCTAGTGGGATGATGACGTGAGAGTAAATTTGAAATTTACTAAGCCCAAGTGAGGCAGCTGATTCAAATTGATGTTTTGGTATTGATGTTATCGCTCCACGCACGATGTCCATCATTTCAAAAATTCCCCACAAGCTAAAGACGATGAGTGAGGCTGTAAATGCTGAAATGTGGATATCAAACGCCTTGCTGACACCAAAATAAAATAAAAATAGCCAAACGATCTGAGGCATTATACGAACGATTTCTAGGCAAATTTTTAAAATAAAATAGATAAATTTATTTTTCATGCTCATAAGTACGCCAAGCACTAAGCCGCCGATTATAGAGATAAAAATAGAGATAAATGAAATTTCTGTGCTAATGACTAGACCTTCAAAGAGCCTTAGTAAATTTTGTGTATCAAATAATATACTAACTCCTTGCATTTCTCACCCTTTTTTCGATATAGCTAAGCGCCAGCGAAACTGGCAAGATGATGATGAGATAGCTAATTACTAGCATAAAAAGCGCTTCGTCTGTTTTGTAATAAAGCCCAATGAGATCCTTTGCGACATAGACTAGATCGGCAAGTGCTACGATGCTAACGATGCTTGTCTCTTTTAGTAAAAAGATAATATTTGCACTAATGCTTGGCACCGCTACACTAAATGCTTGAGGCAAGATAACATATCTTAAGAGCTGATTTTTGCTAAGTGCGATGCTTAGTCCCGCTTCTATCTGTGACCTTCTCACCGCCTCAAAGCCAAGCCTAAAGCTCTCGCTCATATAGCTACCACCAAGAAAGCTAAGACCAGCGACCGCACAGGCAAAGCCGCTCATTGACACTCCAAGCTTTGGCAAGCCATAATATAAAAAGAAAAGCTGTATAAGAAGTGGCGTATTTCTTGAGAGCTCGATGTAACAGTCAATTACTTTTGATAGAAATTTTAGCTTGTAAAATTTCACGGCCATACAAAAAATACCGATCAAAATAGAAAAAACGATCCCTAAAAAGGCAATCTCACAGGTAAGCACTCCGGCCTTAACATAAAGCGGATAAAATTTCTCAATAAACTCAAAATCCATAAACTTTAATCCAATCTGAAAAATGGAGTTATTTTATCTTATAATCATAAATTTAAAACTAATTAGATATGATCACGCTTTAAATTTAAGCTTGTAAAAAGGATAAAATTTGATCGATCTTTTTCAGATCATCGGCTTTTTAGGAATGATTTGTATCGTGATGGGCTACTTTTTACTTCAAATCGGCCGCCTAAATAGCCGCGATCTAGCCTATCAGATAATAAATTTAGCAGGTGCGGTGCTGCTTATCATCTCGCTTTTTGTGCACTTTAACCTCGGTTCATTTTTGATAGAGGTCTTTTGGATAATCATTACAATTTATGGAATTTATAAAATTTATAAGGAGAGAGCGTGAGAGCTTACGCAGAGTGGGAAGAGCAGGAGCTTTTGTTTTTATCACTGCCACATAGTAAGAGTGACTGGAAGCCTTATTTAGAGGAGATTTTGGCGGGTTATGAGGAGCTTGTGGCTGCTGTTACGCCCTTTGAAAAGGTAGTGCTCATCTGTCCTGATGAGGCAAATTTTTCTAGGTTTAAGAAATTTAAAAATGTTGAGTTTGTTAAGCTTGATACTGATGATACTTGGATCAGAGACTACGGTATGATCGACGTTTGCGATGGCTCTGGCGTAAAGAGCTACGACTTTAAATTTAACGCTTGGGGCGGTAAATTTAAGAGCTCAAAAGATAATGCAATAAATTTAGAGCTAGCTAAAATTTACAAAACCAAGCTTGAGCCAGTTGATATGATACTAGAGGGTGGCAGCATCGAGTTTAACGGCGATGGTGTGCTTTTAACCACCTCAAAATGCCTACTAAATGAAAATAGAAACAAGGCACTTAGCAAAGAGCAGATTGATGAGAAACTAAAGAGTTTGTTTGGCTTAAAGCGTATCATCTGGCTTGAAAATGGCTTTATAAAAGGCGATGACACAGATAGCCACATCGATACTTTAGCACGTTTCATCACACCTGATACTATCGCTTATGCGAGCTGCAAAGATGAGAGCGATGAGCACTTTGATGAGCTAAAAAGGATGGAAGATGAGCTTAAAAAGACAGGCTTTAAGCTGCTTGCTCTGCCGCTTCCTAAGCCTAAATTTTATGATGGTAAAAGGCTTGGCTGCACCTATGCAAACTTTATCTTTATAAATGGTGCGCTAATCGTGCCAACATATAACGACGAAAACGATGAAAAGGTGCTAAATTTACTTGCCAATGTACTGCCAGATAGAAAGATCATCGGTGTAAATTCGCTAGTTTTTGTCCGTCAAAATGGCTCGCTTCACTGCTCAAGCCAAAATAGATACAAAAGGTCTTAGTCTTGTCAAGTCCGTTTGATTATGAGTTTAACCGCATAAATAAACAGGAGTGCACACAGGGCGAAAATAAGGCCGTTATCGCAGCTGGAGCTTGCGCCTTTTTGCTAGCACTTGTGAAATTTACAGCTGGGCTTTTTAGCGGCTCGGTCGCTGTGCTTGGCTCGGCGATTGACTCGATGCTTGATTTTATAGTCTCGCTTTTAAATTTATTTGCGCTTAGAAAGTCAAGAAAGCAAGCCGATGAGAGATTTAACTTTGGCTACACAAAGCTAGAGGCGTTAGCAGCGCTATTTGAGTGCGTCATCATTGTGGTGGCTGCTGGATATATATTTTATGAGAGCGTTAAGAAATTTAACGAGCCAAATTTAGAGATAGACCTTGGCTTAAGCTTGGTGTGATGGTATTTTCGGTAGTTGTGACGCTATGTTTGGTGATATTTTTAAACCAAATTTCTAAAAAAAGTGGAAACCTTATCATAAAAGCAGACGCGCTGCACTATAAAATAGACCTTTTTAGCAACCTGGCAGTCATTATCTCACTACTTATCATTAAATTTAGCGGATTTATGATGATAGATGCGATCTTTGGCATCGTGATAAGTGGCTACATCGCTCAAAGCGCTATAAATTTAGGTAAAGACGCCTTTGGTGTCTTGCTAGATCACGCAGCAAGCCCTGAAGTCACAGATGAGATCATCAATATGATAAAGGCAAAGCAGAGGATTTCAGACTTTCACTACCTAAACACAAGACAGAGCGCAAATACTATATTTTTAACGCTGCATTTAGTTTTTGACAAAGATATTTCGCTTTACGACGCGCACGAGGTGGCCGACTCACTTGAAGCTGAGATAAGAGAGAAATTTAGGGATTATTCGTGGCAGATAACCACGCATTTAGACCCGTACAACGACAAAGAAGGAAAATGAGATGAAAGTAGCACTACTTCAACAAGAATTTAAAGGGACAAAAGAGGCGACTATCGCAAAGACGCTTGAGCTAATAGCCGAGGCAAAAAAAGGCGGTGCCGACCTAGTCGTCTGCCAAGAGCTGCACCAGACGCAATACTTTTGCCAAAGCGAGGATACAAATTTCTTTGATCACGCAAACGACTGGCAAGAGGACGTCGCTTTTTGGGGCAGGGTGGCAAAAGAAAATGGTGTTGTTTTAGTCACTTCTCTTTTTGAAAAGAGGGCTGATGGACTTTATCACAACACCGCCTTTGTCTTCGAGCGTGACGGCAGTGTGGCTGGCAAATACCGAAAAATGCATATCCCTGATGATCCTGGATTTTACGAGAAATTTTACTTCACGCCTGGCGACATTGGCTTTGAGCCAGTTGAAACTAGCCTTGGCAAGCTTGGCGTTTTGGTGTGTTGGGATCAGTGGTACCCAGAGGCAGCAAGGCTGATGGCGCTAAAAGGGGCGAAAATTCTCATCTACCCAACGGCTATTGGCTGGTTTGAGGGCGATAGCGAGGATGAAAAGTCAAGACAGCTTGAAGCGTGGGTGGCAGTTCAAAGAGGTCACAGCGTGGCAAATGGCCTGCCAGTTGTTGCAGTAAATCGTGTGGGCTTTGAAAAAGATGATAGCGGCGTAATGAATGGGATAAAATTTTGGGGAAATAGCTTTGTTTTTGGGCCACAAGGCGAGCAGCTTTTCCGCGCAAATAGCACAGATGAGCTATGCAAGATCGTTGAAATAGACATGAAAAGAAGTGAAGAAGTGCGAAGAATTTGGCCATTTTTAAGAGACCGCAGGATAGATGCCTACGCAAATATCACAAAGAGGTTTATCGACTAAAATTAGGGCTAGAATTTTTAGCTCTTTTAAAATGCAAATTTCTTATCCACTATGCGAACTATCCTGCCGCCAAGCCTTTTTGCCTGCTCTTCGTTGTGCGTGGTGATGATGATGGTGTATCTTTGCGACAAGCTTTTTAAAAGCTCCTCTATGATCAAGACATTTTTCATATCAAGCGATGAGCAAGGCTCGTCAAGCATGAGCACTTCAGGTTTTGTAGTTAGCATCCTTGCGATGCAAAGTCTTTGCTTTTGACCGCCAGAGAGCTTGTTAGCTGGCATATCTAGGTCGTTTATTTCGCCCAGTAAATTTACGCTTTTTAATAGCTCCTCTACTCTTTTTTGCTTATCTTTTATGCTACCTTCATAAAATTCCATCGCATAGGTCAAATTTCTCTCAACGTTAAAAGGAAAGAGCGTGGCGTCTTGAAAGAGTATGGCTAGCTTTCGTCTGAGCCAAATTTTGCCCTTATTTTTGATATTTTCGCCTTTAAATAGGATCTCTCCGCTATATCTACCGCCCTTTTGCTCCAAAAAGCCATTTAGCGCTGATAGAAATGTCGATTTACCACATCCTGAGCTGCCCATTAAGCAGATGATCTCGTTTTTAGCGACGCTTAAATTTAGATCTTTTAAAATTTCATTGTCTTGGTAAAAGATACTAAGATCTTTTATGTTTAAAATATCTGGCAATTTTCTCTCCTATATCAAATAAAACTACGGCTGAAAGCAGGTGCAAAATGATCAATATAAAAATGAGCACAAGCGCCGTGGCATAGGCATTTTGCGTTGCGACTGACTGGCTTAGGAGCATGTGCAGATGAAAAGGCAGTGCCATGACTGGCGAGAGTAGCCCCTCTACTTTTGCCATGAAGACGACTCCTGTTAAAAGTAGTGGCGCAGTTGCCCCTATGGCGTAGCTGCCAGCAAGTATCAAGATAGATATGATATTTTTTCTAATAGTTGGCAAAACAAGCTTTCTAGCCATGAAATTTTTATCAACACCAAGCGCAAAGCTATCTCTTAACATCTTTTCATCTATCTGAGAGATCACCTTTTCAACGCTTACTTCAACAAACGGAAAGACCATCAAAGCAAGCGTAATGCTAGCTGTTAGCAGGCTTTTAGGGATATCAAGACTAACGATAAAAAGCCCATAAACAAACATCCCAAGCAAAATAGAAGGAATAGAAGCCATCGTTTGGATGATAAATTTAAGTCCGAGCTTGATCGTGCTATAAGTGCAGTAAATTTGCCTATAAATGGCGCAGCTAACGCCAAGGAGCGCAGAAAATATCATAGATAGTATCATCAGCAAAAATGAGCCTATGATAGCGTCTCTTATGCCACCACTCTCACCTAAATTTAAACCTTGCGGATTTTTAGTTAGAAAGTCTAAATTTATCTGAGAGATGCCATTTGCAAAGATGAAATAAAATATCCAAAATATCACCGCAACCACTATAAATACGCAAAGATAGGCGTAAAATTTGACTATAAAATCTTTAAAAGCATTCATTGTTTTTCTCAAATTTAAAGATAAAAATATTTAGCATAAATATAAAAGCAAGCAGGACAAATCCGCTTGCAATAAGAGCGTGATAGTGCAGACTGCCAGCTTCACTCATACCCATTTCAAGGGCTATTAGAGATGGTATGGTCTGAGCTTTTGAGAGCAGGTGCGGAAAAAGCGGGGTGTTGCCTATGACCATCATCACAGCCATCGTCTCGCCAGCTGCTCTTGAAAATGCTAGTATAAAGCCTGAAATGCTAGCTTTTATAGATTTCCTAAAAATTATTTTTCTTATAAAATATCCAGTGCTTACGCCAAGCGCGTCTGAGTTTGTTTTGAAATTTTGCTTTAGCAGACCCACACTTTGGAGCAAGTGCGAGGTAAAAAAGGGCAGTATCATGACGCTAAGGATTAGACTAGCTGCTAAGACTGACTCGCCAGCGGACATTTTTAGCCCTGACTCTAAAATTTTTACAACTGTGTAAAGCGCAAAAAATCCATATATGATAGAGGGTATGCCAGCTAGTATCCGTATCATCCAGTCTAGCACGTGTTTAAGCCAGGCGCTCGCAAAAAAGCATATAAATATAGTAACGCCAAGCGAGATAAAAAATGAAAATATGCAAGCTAAAAACGCAACTGCAAAATTTGCGACTAGGATATTAAATAGTCCAAAGCTAAAAGGCTCTGTGCTAACGTCCCAGTCGCCATTTAGTAAGAAGTCAAAAAGGCTTACTTTTGCAAAGAAACTCGTGGAATTTAGCAGTAAAAATCCCACGAGTAAAAGCAAAAGCATGGCGGATAAAAGTGTGAAAAAATATATCGCGCCTTTAAAAATTTGCCCTGTCATTGGACTATTTTACTGGTATAAATCCCATTTTTTCGATAGTCCTTTGACCTTCAGCTGAATTTAGTACGTCAACAAAAATTTGCTCGCTCTTGCTTAGATCGCCACTTTTTACGATGATGAGTGGGCGAGAGATGTAGTATTTGCCATCAACTATATTTTTAACAGTTGGCTCGACGCCATCAACGTTTAGTGGTATTAGCTTGCCTTTGTTTTGATTTGTGATACCAAAAGAAGCGTAGCCAATAGCGTTTTTATTTTCGATTATTTTTGAGACAAGCGCGCCCATTGATGGTGACTGGATGACGTTTTTGCTAACTTTGACATCTTTCATGATCTTTTTTTGAAATACCTCGTGAGCACCACCGCCAAGATCTCTTGTAACTACGACTATTTCGTCATTTGGTAGGGATTTGTCAAGATCGCTCCACTTTTTGTACTCGCCTGAGAAAATTTTGACGATCTCATCTTTACTCAAATTTCCGCCCTTTAGCTTTATCACCTCATTTTCTGGGTTTACAGCTACGCAAAGTGCGTCTATGCCAAGTGTATAGGCTTTCATATCCTTTATCTTTGCTTTTTCGCTATCTTTTATATCGCGAGCTAGCATGCCAAAGTCAGCGACATGATCAAGCACGGCTTTCACGCCAGCGCCAGAGCCACCAGCTGAGACGAAAATGGTTATATTTTTGTTTGGCAAAGCACTATCTACTTTGTCCCAAGTTTCGTATTTTTCGATAAAGTCGGTTGAAATTTTAGCGATGACTGGGGCCAGAGTAGATGAGCCACTAAAGCTAACTTGCGTTTTCTCATCCGCGCCAGAAGCGAAATTTAGAGATAAAAGCAGCATAGAAGCAGCCAACATAAGTGATTTTTTCATAAAAACCTCCAAAATTTGATTGTTATTAATATTTGTAAAAGCTATTGATTAGTTGTAAATTTGCAACAGTTTTTCTAAAACTTAGAACTGTGGTGGATTATACAATAAAAAATGATATTTAAATAGCCGGTTTATCAAATTTATTTTGACTGATAAAGAAATATAAATTTAATCTTAAGGAAATATTTTTTTAAGTCTTGATTGTGTAGAATGGTTGCAACTTTACTAAAACGGCATGAAAATATCATATCAAATAAGGTAAAAAGCTAAATTTATAGAATAAAATAGCCTTAAATTTCTTGAAAGGATCTTAGATGAAAACTACTTCTTTGGCACTTGCTGGCTTGCTTTTAGCAACAACTCTTTCAGCAAAAGAATTTATCAGTATTGGTACTGGCGGCATGACAGGCACATACTATCCGATAGGTGGAGCGATTTGCCGTTTAGCAAACAAAAATACTAATGTAAAATGCTCAGTCCAATCAACTGGCGGCTCGGTTTACAACGTAAATAACGTTTTGAAAAAAGAGCTTACATTTGGCTTTGTTCAAAGTGACGTTGTCTATGATAAATTTAATGGCACTGGCAAATTTGACGGAGCAAAAGATGAAAATTTACGCTCAGTAGTTGCGATCTATCCAGAGCTTCTTGCATTTGTTGTAGCAAAAGATAGCGGTCTAACAAGTGATCTTGCTTCATTTGCAGGCAAAAAATACAATGTCGGAAACCCAGGTAGCGGCAACGAAGTGAGCACACTTGAAGTCTTTAAAGCAAAAGGCTTTGACGTTTCAAAACTAGGCTACCGCGGCGTTTTAACAGTTGGCGAATGCCCACACGCACTAAAAGATAAAAAGATAGACGGATATAGCTTTGTCGTCGGTCACCCAACTGCAAATATTACTGATGCTGCGACATCTTTGCCGATCGATATCCTAAATATCGAAGGTAGCGAGATTGATAATCTTCTTAAAGAGAAGCCATACTTTGCAAAAGGTGTGATCCCAAAAGGCTCATACGACGGCGTCGATCACGACGTAAATACTATCGGCGTAAAAGCTGTTTTGGTAACCAATAAAGATACAAAAGATGAGGCTGTAAAAGCTGTGATAAAAGCTATTTTAGACAACTTTGATGAGTACAAAACTCTTCACCCAGCGCTAAAATCAGTAAACAAAGAAGATCTTGTTCAAGGTCTTTCAGCTCCGCTTCACCCAGCTGCAGAGGCTGCATTTAAAGAGGCCGGCATCTTAAAATAGTCTAAATTTCCAGGGGCTTTTGCCTCTGGATAAAATTTAAATATACAAATTTTTAATTTGTATATTTAAATTTTAAAGGAGAGAGATGAACGAAGTCAAAGACAACGAAGAACAATTTGTCGAAGTAAAAACAAGGGAGATAAATAGCAATTTTTACAACTATTTCATTGCGATCGTATGCTTTTCTTGGTCAGTTTTTCAGCTTTATATAGCTTATTTTCCACTAAATACTAACATTTCCCGCTCAATACACTTAGCCTTTGCGGTTGGGCTTGTATTTTTGCTTTATCCAGTCACTTTTCATAAAAAGGCACATTCTAGTTTGCCATTTTACGATCTAGTCTTTTGCGTGGTAGGCGTAGTTACTGTGCTTTATCCGGCGGTTTATTTTTATGAGCTAGCCGATAGGACCGGGGACTACATCACACAAGATATCGTCATATCATTTTTAGCGATCATTGTCTTGCTTGAGGCTGGCAGGCGTGTCATGGGACCAGCACTTCCAATTATTTGTATATTATTTTTGATATATGATCACTTTGGTCCTTATATGCCAGACATCATCGCTCATCAAGGTGCCAGCTTTGAAAAGATCGCAGGTCATATGTTTTTGACAACTGAGGGTGTCTTTGGTGTGCCTATCGGAGTTAGCGTTAGTTTTATCTATCTTTTTGTACTTTTTGGCTCATTGCTTGAAAGGGCAGGTGCTGGACAATATTTCATAAATTTAGCTTTCTCGCTCCTTGGCAAATATAGAGGCGGTCCGGCTAAGGCCTCGGTCATCGCAAGTGGCCTAACAGGTATGGTTTCAGGAAGCTCGACTGCAAATGTTGTAACAGTTGGCACATTTACCATACCACTTATGAAAAAAGCCGGTCTTTCACGCACAAAAGCTGGAGCCATCGAGGTTGCGGCTGGTGTAAATGGTCAGCTTATGCCTCCGATCATGGGCGCAGCTGCTTTTATCATCGCTGAGTTTTTAGGCATGACATATACAAATGTCATGATGGCAGCGGTAATTCCAGCTTTTGCTTGCTATTTGTCACTATTTTTTATCGTTCATTTAGAGAGCGTGAAGCTTGGCTTAAAAGGTATAAATCAAAGCGAGTTTCACTCAAGATTTAAAATTTTTGTAAGCGGACTTCACTATATAACTCCGATTTTGATTTTGCTTTATACGCTATTAATCGCAAAAGAGTCAGCCATCGCTGCAGCATTTAATGCGATTGGATTTTTATTTTTAATAATGATTTTTCAAGAGCCAGTTAAAAAACTAGCAAGTGGCGAAAAAGTTGGAATAAATGATGTGTTAATAGGCTTTGAAGATATATTTTGGGCGATGGTTGCAGCCGCAAAAAGTATGACAACGATCGCTATAGCAACCGCACTTGCAGGTATTATCGTGGGTTCTATCTCTCTAACTGGCCTTGGTCAAGTGCTTTCAGATCTAGTTGAGCTACTTGCTGGTGATAATATAGTTATGATATTGCTTCTTACTGCGATGATGTCGCTAATACTAGGAATGGGTCTTCCAACAACGGCAAACTACATCGTTGTTTCAAGTCTTGTAGCACCTGTTATTTTATTTTTAGCGCATAAAAATGGCTTTTTGATCCCAGCTATCGCCGTGCATCTTTTTGTATTTTACTTTGGAATTTTAGCTGATGACACGCCACCAGTTGGCATCGCAGCTTACGCAGCTGCTGGTATCGCTAAAGCAAATCCTATAACCGTTGGCGTTCAAGGATTCTTTTATGATCTAAGAACGGCGATCTTGCCATTTGCCTTTTTCTTTAACAATAAACTTATGCTAATAGAAAGCGTAAATGAGGGCGACCCGCTTGATTCAAAAGGAATAGTCTGGATGAGCAATCCACTTGAAATTTTACTTGTCTTTGGTATGGCGATCGTGGGAATGTTTGCATTTTCAAGCTTACTTCAAGGCTACTATGTCACAAAGCTTAGAATTTGGGAGCGTATTCTTTTGATCCCTGTTGTGCCACTAGCTCTTGTACCAAATATATGTGTGAAATTTAATCTTATACCAAACGAATACACTGCTTATATCGTAGCTGCTGTACTTTATGGATTTGTTTTTATGACTCAATGGGGCATTAAAGACAAACCACTTGATCAAATAAAAATAATCTAATCTTAGGCAAGAGCATTCTTGCCTAAATTTCTAATATAAATTTTTAGACTACCTTTATACTTTGAGTAATTTCTATTTAAAATAAGTGTTTTTTGGATTTTTTGTTTAAGGATATTGGTGTAATAAATTAAATAAGAAATTTTTAGGCTCGTAAGCCTAAAAATTATAGTTGTTTTGAGCGTCTTAGATCGCCTGCAAATTCGCAAGACATCTTATCGCCTAATTCGCAGCCTTTTACTAAAAATTCATAAGCTTTTTTAAATTCTTTAGCTTCTATCAAGATAGAACCTACCATCTCGCAAGAATATCCATCATTCTTATTACAAGCTTTATTAAAAAGTTCTCTTGCTTTTTGCGGCTCAGTGTTTAGATAAAGTCCACCAGCTGCCGAGCAACCTTCAACATCGCCAGCTTCGCAAGCTTTATTGTAGTACTCTAAAGCCTTGCTTGGATTAGGTAGAGCTGTTTTTCCTAGTTGGTAAATCGCTCCAACTTTTACGCAAGATTTTACGTCATTTGCCAAACATCCTGCTTCAAATTTAGCCAAAGCTTCTTTAAAATTTGAACCAGCATACGCTTTTAAGCCATCTTCAAAATCACCTGCGAAAGCACAAGCAGCTAAAAGCGATACAAGAATCATTTTTTTCATTTAAATTTCCTTTTGTAAAATTTCTCGCAATTTTATCATATTAAATTTACACTTACTTGATGAAAAATAATTACGCTTTTAAAATTTGCTCTTGCTTTCTATAATCAGGCATGATTTTTTCTATAAAATCGTAAAAACTTTTTTGATGATGCGGATAAAGCAGGTGTGTTAGCTCGTGAAGAACGACGTAATGCATGGCTGAGAGTGGCTTTTCTATGAGTCTTAGGCTTAGATTTATATATCCTTTTTTATGATTACAGCTGCCCCAGCGAGTTTTGCTATTTCGTATGACGATGCGCTTGATTGGCTTATTTATAAAAGGCTGAAAATGGCTTACAAGCTCTAAAAATAGCTCTTTTGCTCTTGTTTTTTTAAAACGCTCAAGGCTTTTTAAATTTGGCGTAAAGACAAACTCGCCATCAAAAAATGGCTCTTTAAAATTCTCATCAAATTTTATCTTATAAACTTGCCCAAGAAATTTCATCTCATCATCTTTTGGTAAATTTGCAAGAGCTTTCTTGTAAGTATTTTCAAGCCAAATTCTG
This sequence comes from Campylobacter concisus, assembly GCF_001891085.1. Classification (NCBI taxonomy): domain Bacteria; kingdom Pseudomonadati; phylum Campylobacterota; class Epsilonproteobacteria; order Campylobacterales; family Campylobacteraceae; genus Campylobacter; species Campylobacter concisus. The sequence goes on along the minus strand of NZ_JXUP01000003.1, from coordinate 291,202 downwards.
TGCATCTCAAGAAAGCTAAGAGCTATCTTTTGTGTGCTGTAAAATGGCATAGATAATGTGATCTTAGCATCCTTGCCAACTCTTAGACGCATGGATTTTACATTTGTTTTAAAATTTATTAAAACGCTTAGCCCATAAAAGTCTAAATTTATGCTCTTTTGCTTTAAACTAGGCGTTTTTCTTGCCATTTTTTGCTTCTCCAACGCCACGTATTTGCAAGGCCTCTTAGCCACTCATCAGCACAAAATCCTATCCAAACGCCGATAATTCCCCAGCCAAGATAGATACCTAAAAAATATCCAAGTGGCAGCGAAAGCCCCCACATAAAGATAAGCCCGGTTGCTAGTGGAAATTTTGCGTCGCCGCTTGCACGAAGGGCATTTACGATGACTATGTTAAAGGTTCTACCCGCTTCAAGAAATATCGAAAGTGTAAAAAGTGGCAACATGATCGTACGTAAATTTTCGTTTAAATTTAGTGCGTCCATGATTTGATACTTTAGTGCATAAGCTATAAGCACGACTACAAGCGTTATAAAAACGCCAAGTCTTAGTGCTCTAAATGTCCTTGCATATGCCTCGTTAAACTCGCTTGCTCCAACTAAATGTCCTACAATGACCTCGTTTGCCACGCTAATGCTTGCTCCACAAAGCAAAATAAGAAGCGTGATCTGAAAGTAAATAGTCTGCACACTAAGGCTAGCCTCGCCCATACTTGCCACAAAGCCAAAAGCGACCATGTATTGCGCCATCCAGAGTAAATTTTCGCCTGCACTTGGAAGGCCGATTGAGAGGATTTTCTTTAAAATTTCAAATGGTACGACAAGTAGCTTTTTAAAATAAATTTTAACTTTTGCCTTTTGACTTAGCATATAAGCTAGCACAAAAATGCCTACTAGTCTACCAACAAGTGTCGAGATAGCAACCCCTTGTAGGCCTAAATTTGGTAGATTAAACCAGCCAAAAAGGGAGATAGCATTGCCTAAAATCGTAATTACGTTCATCAAAACCGACGTTAGCATAACAGCAGTTGCTAGGTTATAAACACGAAGCACCGCAGCTAGCACCATGCCGATGCCATCAAATAGCAATGCAAAGCCAAGGATGTGAAGATATGAGAAGCTATCATTTATAAGTTCTTTTGGCACGTTTAGTAAATTTAAAATGTTGTAGCCAAAGACATAGATAACGATAGCTGAGAAGATACCAAAGAGCGTATTTGACGTGATACTTGCGTGTATAACGCTTGATGCAAGATCGTTCTTTTTAGCTCCCAGTGCTTGTGCTACGACGACTGAACAGCCAATGCTTAGGAAGTTAAAAATGGTCATAAAAAGATCCATCACTTGATTGCCAGCACCCATTGCACCAACTAAATGCACACTCACTTTTGTAACCATGTAGGTGTTGATAATAAGCGTAATGAAGTGTAAAAACATATCCAAAAATATCGGAACTACGAGTTTTCTCATAGATAAGTTCATTAAATTTTCCTTAATTATTTTAAAATTTTGGCGATTATAGCCAAAATTAGGTTTTAGCTCCCTTTTGATATAATCGCGAGAAATTTAAAAAATGAGAGAAAAATGGCATTAATCGACCTGATAGACGTAAGTAAAAAATTTGGCGCAAATGAGATTTTAAACGCTGTAAATTTTAGTGTAAATGAAAATGAAAAAATAGCGATCATCGGTAAAAATGGCAGCGGTAAAAGCACGCTTATGAAGATCATCTCTGGTGAGGTGGCAGTAGATAGTGGTAGGCGCATAGTGCAGAGCTTAATAAGCGTCGAGATGCTAGCACAAACTCCAAATTTTAACGCAACTTTTACCGTAAGGCAGGCGCTAAATAACGAGCTAAAAGAGATATTTGACGCGATAAGCGAATATGAAAAGAGTGGCGTCCTGCTAGCAAACGACCCAGAAAACAAAGAAATTTTAAAAGAGCAAGAGAGGCTTTTAAAGTTTATAGAGGCAAAGGACGGCTGGAATATCGAGCACAAGATCGAGCGAATTTTGCAAGAATTTAAGCTAAAAGAGTATGAAAATAGACCCATTTGCTCGCTAAGTGGCGGCGAGATCAGACGCGTGGCACTGGGTGCGCTCATCCTTAAAAAGCCTGATGTGCTGCTACTTGATGAGCCGACAAACCACCTTGATGTTTACATGGTCAAATTTCTTGAAGATATGCTAAAGAGCTCAAATCAAAGCATAGTTTTTATAAGCCACGATAGGTATTTTATCGATGCGCTCGCTACTAGGTGCGTTGAGGTCGAGGATGCAAGCTTAAAAAATTTTGAGGGCGGATATGCAAACTATCTAACCAAAAAAGAGGAGATTTTGGCAAGCCTTGCAAAGTCGCATGAGACGCTGCTAAAACAGCTAAAGGCTGAAGAGGAGTGGCTAAGGCGTGGCGTAAAAGCTAGGCTAAAGCGAAATGAGGGCAGAAAAGAGCGGGTGCTTGCTATGCGCGAGGAGGCTAAGAAAAACCCAGGCGTGATAAGGCGCGTGAGGCTTGAGCTAGAGCGTGCGAGTAAAAATTTCAACCAAGTGCAGAGCCAAAACCGCAAAAAAATGCTCTTTGAGTTTAAAAATTTAAGCAAAAGTATAGACGGCAAGGTGCTTTTTGAAAAATTTGACGCAAGGGTCTTGCAGGGCGAGAGGATTGCCATAGTGGGGCGTAACGGCAGTGGCAAAAGCACTTTGCTTAAAATTTTGCTAGGACTTGAAAAGCCAAGTAGTGGCGAGATAAAAAGAGGCGAGGTGAGCATCGGCTACTTTGATCAAGCTAGAAATGTCCTTGATGATGACAAGAGCCTTATAGAGACATTTTGCCCAAATGGCGGCGATCACGTGCTGGTTCGTCGGCGAAATATGCACGTCTATGGCTATCTTAAAAATTTTCTCTTCCCAAAGGAATTTCTAGATAAAAAGATAGGCGTTTTAAGTGGCGGCGAGAAAAACCGCGTCGCACTTGCGCTTCTTTTTACTAAAACTTACGATGTGCTGGTACTTGACGAGCCGACAAATGACCTTGATATCGCAACTATCAATATCTTAGAAGACTACTTGCAAAGCTTTGAGGGGGCGATCTTGCTGGTAAGCCACGATAGGTATTTTGTTGATAAGATGGTAAATAAACTTTGGGCGTTTGAGGGCACAAAGATAAATGTCTTGCACGAAGAGTATAGCGTCTATTTGGAGCTTGAAGATGAGCTAAAAGAGCTTGATAAATTTGAAAAAGAGCTCTCAAATAGCCAAAATGAAGCCAAACAAAAGAGCAAGACCGGCGTAAAGCTAAGCTACAAACAAACGCAAATTTTAAATACATATCCAGATAAAATTTCAGCCCTTGAAGCAAGAGTGGCTGAGCTAAATGAGGGGCTTAGCGATCCTAAAATTTATCAAAAAGTGGGACTTACCAAGCTTTATGAAGAGCTTGAAAAGGTAAAAGCCGAGCTTGAAAGCCTAGAAAATGAGTATTTTGAAGTTTTAGAGATCGCCGAGGAGCTAGAGTAGCTTAAAAAAGATCGGTAGGATAAGCGCGCTAAATACGAGAGTTGTTAGACAAAATTTAGCCACAAGCATGAGCCTTTTGATAGGTAAAGAGAGATTTAGTGGGGTGTTTTCACCAGAGATAGAAAAATATGAAGTAGGCGATCTAGTCCAGATAAAATATAAAAGAGTTGGGTTTTTAAATAAGATAGAGACAATTAGGCTAATCGCAAAAAGCAGCGAAGAGTCGGGACTTTTTGCAAGGATAGAAAATTTATTCTTTTTGCTTGTTGCTTTGTATCTTTGTTTTATTTCTTTGTGGGTTATCTATTATGGGATCACGTTGGAATTTAGCATTGATAGGCTTTTTGTTATGTTAGCAGCTACTTGTTTTCTATTTTGGATGGGCAAATCTGCATATATTAGGCTTATGATATTTAGATATTTTATATTTGGATAGAACTTTGAAATTTAAACTTATGAAAGGTTTTTGCGCCATGATGAGGTCGCTAAATTTATTTGAAACGAGGCTAAAATGCTAAAAAAACATCCGCTAATCTCTGTAGTGATCGCCATTGTTGTGATATTTTTTGCTGTCTATTTTTTTATCTTTGGGTTAGTTTCTATTTTAGATGACGACATTGGCGATAGTAAAGAGCTAAATAATAGCTTTTTTTACGTTAAAGACGACAAGGTCTATGCCATGGTGCCAAGTGGCGGTAAATTTGAGCTAATAGGCGTGAGGGCCAGTAAATTTAGATACATCGACACTGGCAAATACGACAACAGAAACGTTGGCGCTAGCGATGAGGCGGTGTATTGCGGTAATCTCGTGATGAGCGGGCTTGATCCAAATGGCGTTAGAGCGCTTGGCAATGGCTACTTTGGCGATGGCAAGATAACATATTTTTGCGATAGCGAAAGCGAGACAAACCTCGAAATATCCGCATTTAAAGAGTTTTGGGACATCGTCTCGCACAAAATGTTTAATACCCCAAAAGCGCAAACTCATATCTATAAATTTAGGCAGGTTTATAACGTAAATTTAGCAGCGATCTTGGGCTTTGGCTACGCAAGTGACGGCGTGAAGGTCTATCATGAGGGCAAAGAGCTAGAGGGCGCAAATGCCAGCAAAATGCGCTACATCGAGCAGGCATCTGGCAGAAAGAGCGTGCATTTTACGACTGATGGGGAAAATGTCTATTATGACAGCACAAAGCTAGGGATCAAATTTAGCCCACAAATGCGTGATATCGGCGAGATATGGCGCATTCACTATCTTTATGAGCCAAATTCTGGCATGGTCTATGCAAACGATCATGAATTTGACCCCAAATTTGCCCCATACGAGCCACTTTTTAACCTAAAAGATGAGCACGCCTATCACGCTCTTTTTCGCGGTAAAGGCGGTATCTATCACTGGGAGCGAAAGTGGCAGTGGTATAACAGCATAGACGAGGGTGAGTTTGTAAGAGACGGCGATGATCCATTTAAAGGCGAGATAACGCCGCTATATGGCGACGTGGTGATAAGTGATGGCAAGACATATTTTTTAAAAACCTATGAAATTTGGCACAACACAAAAAATAACCACAGCCTAAGCTCACGCCACACGTCTATCGTTAGGCTTGATACAAAAGAGCAGTGGCGAAAGATAGGGCTTGTTAGAAACGATGGCTACGGAGCGGTCTATGCAAACGGCGATAAGACATATTATTTTGATAATGTCGGCTACGGCTGGCATTTTAACAGCAGCGTTTATGATATAAACGACCTTGGCGTGGTTGAAATTCTCACTCGTCCTTATGGTCCAAATGTTGAGAATTTAAAACTAGATGAGATAGTAAAAATGGTAGATCAAGGCGCTATGGTGCCAGCTGAGGGCGAGGTGGTGATCGATGCGATAAGCGACTTTGATGATTACTCGCAAAAATATGCCTACTGGATATTTTTAGCCATTGCATTTATACTCTCAGTAGTTGGCGCTATTTTTAACAATAAAAAGCAAAAAAGCGAGCTTAAAAAAAGGGTGGATGATTATAGATAATGAGAAAAATTACTATTAGATTTGTTTATTTTTTAGTCATCTTGTCGCTATTTTTTGTTTTGGCTATGCTTTATCTATGGCATGAGGGCGAGTATCAAAGAAATTTCGCAAACATCGATAATAGCGAGTTTTACCGCTCGCCTGAGGGTAAAATTTACGTTCAAATTTCAGGTAGTGGCAAGTATGAGCTAAAAGGCGTCGATGAGGCTAGTTTTAGGGTCTTAAAGCTAAAACACGCATACGACTACTCAAATGTGGGAGCTGATAAAAACAGTGTCTATTGCGCTAGAGAAATTTTGCCAGGACTTGATCCAAACAGCACAAAAGTGCTTGGCAATGGCTATATAAGTGATGGCAAGATAAGCTATTATTGCGCTACTAGAAGCGAGAAAGAGGCGGGATTTAGCGAATTTGGCGCCATTATAAAAAACCTTGTTCACGTTTTTATAAAAAGCTACGATGATGGCCCTTATTTTTACAGGACAAAAAGGGTAGAAAGCACAAATTTAGAGCCTATATTTGACGCTGGCTTTGCAAGAGATGGAGCTACGCTTTACTACAAGGGCGAAAAGCTTGACGCAGATCCTAGTGAGCTAAGATACATCACGACAGAAAGCGGCGCTGCTAGCGGATATTACACAGATGGCAAAAGTTTGTTTATGGGCTTTTATAGGCTTGACACAAGCTACTCAAATGAGACGCGCCGGATATGCTATGACCCAAAGCATGACATAGAATATCTTTTTGAGCCAAAAAGTGGAGCGGTGTTTGCAAATGAGCATAAATTTAGCGCCCAAAATATGCCTTATAGCGCCATTTATAGCGTGGATAATGTGCATTCGTTTTGGCCTCTTTTTGCCAGCAAAGATGGGATTTACTTTTGGGATGGCAGTAAAAACGAACAAGCTAAAATTTCAGACTATCAGCTAAAAGGCGAGCTAAAAAGGCTCTATGCTGACGTTTTTGTAGATGAAATTTCAGCCTATTTTTTACAGCAAGGCGAAGAGTGGCAGCGCTCAAAGCATGGCAGGCACTTAGTGGCACAAACGGTCTCTTTATATAAATTTGCCCCAAGCAGCTCTTGGCGTGAGATAGGGCTGGTAAAAGATGGCGAGTATGGCGCGGTCTATGCAAACGGCGATAAGGTCTATTTTTTTAGCAGCATAAAGCCATTTTACGGCATTAGACATAGCGTTTATGAGGTGGCTGATCTTAGCGTCATAGAAATTTTAACAAGGCCGTCTAAAGAGCTTAGCGCAAAAGATATCAGCCAGATGATAAAGCGCGGTGAGCTAGTGGAGGCAAGTGGCGAAGAGGTCGCAAGGTCGAGGGTAGAGTTTGACTCGCCAAAGATCATCTTGTACATCACATTTGGCATCGCTTTTTTCGTCATAGTGCTAACAACTCTTGCAAAACCAAAGAGAGATAAAAGAGACTTGAGATAAATTTCAAAGTGGCTATTTTTGGTGGCTAAAGCTTAAAATTTCATAAAAAATTTAAAGAGAAAATTTGACCTATTTACTCTTTTTTGTTAGTTTGAAAAGAAGCTAACATTACAAAAAGGAGGAAAAATGATCAAATTTCAACGATCAAAATTTAATAACTCAGTATTTATCCCATCGCTTGTTGTTATAGTTTTAATAACGGCATTTGCAGCGATATTTCCAAATTTCTCAAATGAGTTTTTTAAAGGTATGCAAAACTGCATCGCAGCGAAATTCGGCTGGTTTTACATCCTAGCCGTCGCCGTCATACTTCTAAGCGTCATCATACTTGGCTTTAGTAAGCTTGGTGAGATCAAGCTAGGGGCTGACCACGTAAAGCCAGAGCACAAAAATATCTCGTGGTTTTCTATGCTTTTTGCCGCTGGCATGGGCATAGGACTTGTGTTTTTTGGTGTGGCTGAGCCGCTCATGCACTATCTAAACCCGCCAGTTGGCGACCCGCAAAGCGTCGCTGCAGCAAAGCTTGCAATGAATATCACCTTTTTTCACTGGGGCATGGGCGCATGGTCGGTCTATGCTATCGTGGCGTTAATCCTCGCCTTTTTCTCGTATAGGCACGGCTTGCCGCTAACGCTTAGATCGGCATTTTATCCGATCATCGGCGATAAAATTTACGGCAAGATAGGTAGCGCCATCGATACATTTGCCGTTGTGGCGACCCTTTTTGGTGTGGCGACCTCGCTGGGATACGGCGTACTTCAGGTAAATGCTGGCCTTACGCACGTTTTTGGGCTGCCGACCATGCATATCACGCTTCTAATAGTGCTTTGTTTTGCAGCTACCATATCAGCGGCAAGTGGCGTTGATAAGGGGATTAAAATTTTATCAAACTCAAATATCGCGCTAGCTATATGTTTTATGTTTTTGATACTATTTTTGGGCGATACGACGCAGCTTTTAAAGTCGTTTGTACAAAACAGCGGCGACTACGTCTCGACGCTCATCTCAAATACATTTAATCTCTACGCCTACGAGAGGCAAAACGAGAGCTGGCTTGGCGGCTGGACGCTGCTATACTGGGCTTGGTGGCTATCTTGGTCGCCGTTTGTGGGGCTTTTTATAGCTAAAATTTCAAAAGGCAGGACGATAAGAGAATTTGTGATCGGCGTGCTTCTCGTGCCAACTGGCTTTACTTTTGCTTGGATGAGCTTTTTTGGTAACTCAGCGATCGCTTTAGTGCAAGGCGGCTTTAGCGAGCTAGCGACCACGGTAAATTCCGACTCAGCCTCAGCACTTTTTATGTTTTTGGAGAAATTTAGCTTCTCAGGCGTGCTAAGCACCATCGCAGTCTTTATGATCGTCATATTTTTCGTGACTTCCGCTGACTCTGCGGCGATCGTTATGAACATGCTTTGCTCAAACGGCAAGGACGATACACCAGTTTGGCAAAAGGTCTTTTGGGGCGTTACAGTGGGCGTCGTGGCGGCATTTTTGATGCTAGCAGGCGGTCTTGGCTCACTTCAAGCACTTACGATCACGACCGCACTGCCATTTGCCATAGTGCTACTTGGCGCTATTTACGGGCTATTTAAGGCGCTACGTGTGGATCTAACCAAAAAAGAGACAAATAACTTTAGTAACATGCCTCTTAGCGATCTTTCAAAGCCATGGCAAGAGCGCCTAAGTGCGATCATCACGCTTCCAGGCAAGAAAGATGGCAAGAAATTTTTAAACGAAGTCGTGCTAAAAGCGTTTAACGAGCTAAAAGAGGAATTTGCCAAAAATGGGCTTGAAGCAAAGGTCACAAATGGTGAAAATTTTGTAAATTTAAACGTTGGACTTGGCGATGAGATGGACTTTAGATATGGCGTCTATCTCACCAAAAGCCAGAGCCCAGACTACACCAGAGAGCTTGACGGCGATGATCTTTACTATAGAGCTGAAGTCTATCTAAAAGAGGGCGGTCAGGACTACGACGTGCTTGGCTGGAGCGAAGCCACGCTGATAAACGACGTCATCGAGCAATACCGCAAACACATGCAGTTTTTACATGTTGTTAGAGAGTAGATTTGAGTGAAATTTGCCTGGAATTTGAAAATTTCTAGGCAAATTCTAAATTTTACTCACTCGTTATCGTTTGTTACTGAATTTAAAAGCGTGATATACTTGTTTGTAAATTTTAAAATTTGATTGAGTTTTATACACGTGGTGTTAAGCAAGACATAAGTGTCCTTATTTTTTAGAGAAAACAAATTAGAAAATTTAACTTTATTAGTTTGTATTTTTGCTTGTAGCTATGAGATAAATTTGAAATAAAAAATGTTAATTTTTTGTTGCGTATCGTTCAAATTCCAGAGCCAAAATGCATTTTCTGTAAATTTTTAACTTTGATAGATGTTTTTCTGCATCGGTCATTGTAAAAATTTATAAAATCTCAAGTCTGGTGCTGATATCAGCAACGCCTTTTGAATACATAGCTGACGTTACTATCGCATCGGCTTTTGCGTATTCTTTTACATTTGCTAAATTTATACCACCGGCTGCTAGTATCATTGTATTTGGCGAAATTTCATCTCTTAAAGATAGTACGTTTTTGATAAGCTCAGGGCTAAATTTATCACACTGCACAACATCGCAATTTGCTTTTAAAAGCTTGCTTGCTTCGTCTAAATTTTCAGCTTCAACGCAGATTTTTTTCTCAACCATTTTGGCCTTAAACTCCGGCAAAAGAGATACAAACTCATCAAAATTTCTATAAGCTTTTATGTGGTTTTTAAAAAATAAAATGCTATCACTAAGCCCAAGCCTATGCATTTTACCGCCACCTTCAAGTACTGCTTTTACGCAAAATTTCTTAGCAAATGGAAAGTTCTTTCTGGTTGCTAAAATTTCACATTTTTCATTGACGCACTTTGTGGCATTTACCATTTTGTTTGTATAAGTTGCAATGGCGCTGGCATATTCTAGTGCGACTTGAGCTAACTTCCAAGCTTTATGCACATTTTCATAGTTTCCATAAATTTTTATGATCACATCGCCAGCTTTGCAGATTTGAGAATTTTGCACAAAAATTTTACTCTCACACCCAAGTAGCCTTGCAACACTTACGGCTACATCAACGCAGCTAGCACAAATTTCATCGCGTGAATAAATTTCAAGTGAGGCTTTTTTATCGATATTTTGAAGCGACGTAGTAAGATCAAAGTAAGGTATATCTTCGTTTATATAGCTTAGAATTTCTGCGTCGCTAAGTATCATTTTATGCCTTTTTTGCCTCATTTTTTGCTTTTATTATCATTTTTTTAAAGATTCCATTGTCATAAAGCCCAGCATGATAAAGAGCAAAGCAAGTAAATGCAATGCCTGAAACTGTGTGTAATTTTTTCATACCTCTGCCATTCATGCAAAGTGCCGTTAAGCAAACTGTCGCTAAAGTAACGCCCATACCGACCTTTGCTACCTTTCTGTGAGTATTTATGTCAAGTAGTTTGCCACTTATTTTTGTATCGTTTTTCAAATTCTTCTCCATTTAGTTTTTATTCCAGCAACTTGTATTTTTGATGCTAAGACTTTCTGGGTCAAATTCTGGATTTATCCCAGCTTTTCTTTGAGCTTCGTAGTCTTTGACTGCTATTATCACTACTTTTGAAAGTAAGAATATAGCGATAATATTAATAGTTGCCATTGCAGCCATTGTGATATCAGCGATATTCCAAGCGAGCTTTAAATTCATCTGAGCACCAATAAATATCATAACGACAGCCGTTATCTTAAATAGCAACGTAAGCTTGTGGTTTTTTGTTAAAAATTTCATATTTGCCTGAGCGTAGTAGTAGTTGCCAATAAGCGAAGTGATGGCAAAAAGTACGACTGCAAGAGTGGTAAAATGAACTCCAAATTCACCAAAATACTCTTTCATAGCGGCTTGAACGAGAGGAAGTGCTGTTAGCACCTCACCACTTGATCCAGTTTGCTTCGTAAGATAGGCCTGTGAAAATAGCACGATCATACCAGAAGCGATACATATAGTCATGTCTATAAAGACTGCCATTGCTTGAACTAGGCCTTGTTTTACTGGGTGGCTAGTATGTGCTGCGGCTGCTGCGTTTGGAGCTGAGCCCATGCCAGCTTCGTTTGAAAAAAGGCCTCTTTTGATGCCTATTACGATCACGCTGCCGGCAAATCCGCCAAATATCGCTTTAAAATCAAAGGCATTTTCTAAAATCATCTTAACAACATCAGGAATTTCTTTGAAATTTAAAACAATAGCGATAAGTGCTAGCGAGATGTAGGCAAGTGCCATGAAAGGCACGATGTATGAGCTTACTTTGCCGATGATGTGGCTTTTGCTAAAAAACATTACCGCCGCAAATGCCGTAAGAATAAGGCCAATGCCAACAGGTAGGCCGCTTTGTGCAAAGCTAACGTTGCTACCAGCTTTGTCATAGTAAATTTCAAAGGCTGATGTCATGGTATAGCTTTGAAGCCCGTTAAAGCCGTATGCGTAGGTGATGATGAGAATAACCGCAAAAAGTGAAGCTAGCCACTTTATGCCAAGGCCATTTTTTATGTAATAAGCTGGACCGCCTTTAAACCCAAAAACGTCTTTTGTTTTATAAATTTGTGCAAGTGTGCTCTCTATAAAAGCCGAAGCTGATCCTAAAAAGGCCATCAAGCACATCCAAAAAAGAGCTCCAGGACCGCCCGCGACGATGGCAGCTGAAATTCCAGCGATATTGCCTATGCCAACACGTGAAGCAGTCGAGATCATAAGTGCTTGAAACGGCGTTAAATGGTGCTTATTGTACTTGTCTTTTTTTTCTACTAAGACCCTGCAAGCCTCAAAAAACATCCTAAACTGCACAAAACGAGTCAAATAACTAAAATAAATTCCCGTAGCTACAAGAATAATGACTAAAAAATATCCATATAAAAAGTCGTTGGCTATGTCCATTTTGCCGTTTAAAAAATTTAAGAAACTATCAAGCACCATTCTGCCCTTTCAAATTTATTTTGATTTGAATTTTACGCCCTTCATTGAGTTTAATAAAAGCCAAATCGTTGTGCCATTGTGAAGCATGGCAGTTGCTATTGGATTTAACATACCAAGTGTCGCAGCACTTAGTATAGCTGTGTTTACGCCAACGGTTGAGCGGAAATTTGAGCTAATTAAATCCATTGTTTTATTTGCTAGCTCTTTTACGAGAGCTACGCTCATGATGTCGTCTTTTAAAAGACTTATATCAGCCGTCGCTTTAGCTATATCAGCACCCTTGTGCATACTTATACCCACATTTGCCTTAGTTAGGCTTGGAGCATCATTTATGCCATCTCCCACAAAGGCTACTTTTTTGCCCTCACTCTTTAGCTCTTCGATGATAGCTGCTTTATCTGTTGGCAAGCACTCCGCATAGACCCTATCAAGTCCTAGCTCGCGTGCCACCTCTTCAGCCTTGCTTTTGATGTCACCACTTAGCATGACGACCTCTTTTACACCAAGGCTTCTTAGCTTTTTAACCATATCTTTTGCGTTTTCTCTCATATCATCTTTCATAGCGATGACGCCGACTAGCTCTTTATCATATCCTACGTAGAGTAAAGTTAAACCGCTATTTAATGCTTTGCTTATTAAAGCTTCATGATCTTTAAAACTTATCATCTCGTCATCTTCTAAAAAGTGTCTACTGCCGATAACTACCTCTTTGCCGTGCATCGCAGTTTTTACGCCGTGAGCTACGATAAATTCAACTTCATCGTGATGAATATGGTGGAAGCCACGCTTATTTGCAGCTTCAACTATTGCTTCAGCCACCGGGTGAAAGTAATGCTCCTCGGCACTTGCAGTTAAATTTAATATATCATTTTGAGAAAAGCCCTCTTTAAATGAGTAAATTTCAACTACGCTTAGGCGTCCATGTGTCAGAGTGCCGGTCTTATCAAAGACAAAAGTATCAACTGAGCTTAAAGCCTCGATCGCCTTTGCACCTTTTACAAGAATGCCATTTCTGCCTGCTTTTGAAATACTTGATTTAAAAGCAACTGGTGTAGCAAGCTTTAATGCGCAAGAGTAGTCCGCTTGAAGTACGCTAGCAACACTATTCATATTTTTATTTATAATGTATGAAAGTCCAGCAAGCGAGAGAGTAACAGGCACAAGTTTATCGGCTAGTTTTAACGCTTTTACGCCAATGGCTGATTTTTCATTGAGTGAAGTTTGTATGTACTCTTTGATCCTAGCTGTAGCTGTGTCGCTACCTACATTTTCAGCCCAAATTTTTATCCTACCTTCATCAACCACGGTGCCACTTATAACACGGTCGCCTCTAGCTTTTGGTATAGGTTCAGCCTCTCCAGTCATTGAGACTTGATTTACATCAGCGTTACCTTCAACGATATAACCATCAACGCCTATCGTCTCACCAGCTCCGACTACTACGATGTCGCCCTTTTTTAAATTTTCGGTTTTTACTTTTTCAAGCGTCTTTTCACCATTTAAATTTCTCTCGACCCAGACTTCTTCGATATTTGGTTTTGCTAGCTCTTTGATGAGATCATCACTTCTGTGGCTAGCACTTTCTTCCATATATTCGCCGATATTTATCATCAAATTTGTGCTATTTGCTGCTAAATGATCACCCATTGCTAGGCTAGTACCAATAGCAGTTGCCTCAAGTACTTTTGAAGTGACGCCCTCATGCCTTAGCTCTTTTGCACCTTCTATTAAATTTGGTGCTGTGGCATAAAGAGTCACAGCTGATTTTAGAGTTTTATTGCTCATAAATGGAGTTATACCAAGTGCAGCAGCAGCCTTATAGATATTTGCCTTGCTTGGCAAATTTGGATCTTTTGCCTTTGTTGGAAATTCGTAGCTCTTTATAAAGTTTAAAATTTTATCGTAGTTTTTACTGTATTCAACGATAATGCTTTTTGCGTATTTATTTACACGAACACTTAGTGCATCAGTTCGCTCTGAGATCGCAGCCTCGATAGCGCTGACGTCGCTTCTAGCGTTTAGGCTCTCGCAAATAAACCTCGCTCTATTTTTACTCTTGTGAGCTAGAGTGATATTATTTTTGTGAGTCAAGTTCTGCTTTGACATCTTCAAAACGCTCTTTTAGTTCTTCTATGCCAGCATTTATAAGCTCGCCACCTTTGATAATCGCTTTAAATACGCACTCTTGTGCTTTTGGATTAGTTAGTACATAAGCTGCGATACCACCTAAAACCAGACCTTTTACAAAGCCAGCAGCATTAAAATTTTCAGGTACAAATGGTAAATTTTGAGCTGCATTGTTTATTGCATTATCGATTGCGCTTGGCTGAGTAGCTGCTGCATTGTTAGCCACAGTTTCACTTGTTACGTTTTCTTCATTGATGTAAGGGTTATTCATTATTTACTCTCCAATTTTATTAGTTTTTCTGCTATCAAAAGACCGCCGATACCAGCTGCTGTAAAAGCTGCTGCATTTAGATATTTTTTTTGTGCTATTAAATTTGAAGCATGAATGCCAACAGCGCCTACGAAGCCACCTGTTACAGCGTATTTTGCTATCTTTTTAGCAACATCTTTTTTAGTCGCTCTATTATTTAGATAGTCGCTAAAGCCAAGTGCAGCTGCACCCATGCCAGCGACTAAAGCACCGCTGATGAAGTGATCAAATGGAAGCCTTGTGCTTGAAAGCGTAAAAAGACTATTTCCTTGCATTCTCTATCCTTATGCTATATCGTTTGGTGTGATAGCTTTTGGAGCAGCTGGCTTTTTAGCGCGTGGTTTTCTTGTTTTCTTTACCACTTTTTCAGCCTCTTTTTCTATTTTTTTAGCACCACGTTTTGCTTTTTTCTCTTCTTTTACTATAAAGTCTTTTGCATCTTTTGCAACGCTTTTACCTTTTTTGTAAAGATCTTTTGCAGCCTCTTTGCCTTTATCAAAGCCATCTTGGGCGTACTCTTTGATCTTATCTCTTTTATTCCAAGCAGCTATTGCTAAACCGCCTACTGCTAAACCTGCTAAAAATGGTAATGCCATTTTAAATCCTTTCTTTGTTTGATTTTGTAAATTATTCATTTTCTTCATCCTTATTAAAATTTTTGCTAACTACTGAAATGCCTAATGCCCCAAGCGCAAGCCCGCTAAAAAACGAGAAATTTGGATTATTAGTTATCTTTGCTAACTCGCTTTTATCAGCTTTGCCGCTTGCGATATTTTGCAAGCTTTTAGTTATCTCATTAAAGTCATTTTGATAGTTTTCTAAAATATTTGTTATGCCATTTTGCTCAAAATTTTGTGAAATTTCATTTAAATTTAGCTCATTTTTTATTTCACAGCCACTATAAATTTCTTTTAAGCGTTGCTTTAAAGAGGCAACGTATTCGTTATTTGAAGTAGCCCAAAGTCTAAAAAATAGATCTTTTAGCTCTTCATCATCTAAGCTTTCACAAAATTTTTCATACATTTTATTTAGCTCTAACTCATAGTTTAAAGCTTGTATCAGCGCATCTTCTTTATTTTTTGCTGGCAAAAATATAGCTTCATTTTCGCAAGCAAGCTCATAATCATGTGTGCTCGCAAATTTTTCTATCAAGATGATCGCATTTTTTCTGATATTTGCGATCTCGTTAAAAACATCACCAAATAAAGCTAAATTTTCATATAAGCTAAGTGCGTTCTTTTCGCTGGTGTATGATGCATTTAAAAGTTCATTAAGCATATTTCACTTCTTTTGCAACTTCATTTACTCTAGTTGAAATCTCTTCTAAATTTTGCCCTTTTAAAAGATCCTCCCAAAGATTTTTTGGAAAAATTTCATGATCGTATTCGATCGTTACAGAGCCGATTAGCTTGTTAAATTTTACATTTTTTATACCATTTATCTGAGCTATCACATCATCTAAGCTAGCTAAATTTACGCTGCTACTTAGCTCTTTTATCTTTGGGCTAACTCTTACTCTTAGTCTGCCGTTTGTGTGAGCTATCATTGAAAAATAGCTTGCAACTTGTGCTAAAGTTTGTGTTTTTATATCCATTTTCATCCTTTTTTTTAATTGCGTATTATCTATTTCACAGCTTAAATAAATCTGAAATTTTTTTGTTTTTCATTATCAAAAAGTAAAATGAAATGATAAAATTTAATTTTCATTTTTCTCTTGGCAATCACTGCAAATACCATAAAGTATCATTGTATGCGACTGCTCGCTAAAATTTTTTTCTTTGCAAATTTGCTCTTGCCTTTGCTCTATTATCTCATCTTCAAAATCAACTATCTTTTCACAAATTTCACATATCAAATGATCGTGCGAGGATTTTAAATTTAACTCAAATTTTTTTACTCCATTTTCTTCAAAACAATTTGCAAGATGATGCATTTCGAGAAAATTTAAAAACGAGTAAATTGATGTCATTGAAATTTCATTCTTGTGGATTTTGTAAATTTCTGAAGAAATTTCTTGAGCACTTAGATGAGAGTTGCTAATGAAAAGTACATGCAAAATTTGTTCTTTTAACTCTGAGCTTTTCTGCCCAAAGGCTTCTAAAAATTCTTTAAAATGCTTATAAAATAGTTCAAAATTATCCACAAAAACCTAACTAAAATGATAATGAATATAAGGATTTTACAACTTTACTTATAAAAAAAGCATAAAATTTCTTACGAATTTCAAGTAAAGTATTTTATAAGATTGTTTTGGTATAGTGTCGCATTTTTTAAATCAAAATTAAGGAATGAAATGACTTACGACGAGCTTGAATTAGACGCCGTTTTGTTAGAGGTTTTAGAAAATAGAGGCAGTTTTGATTCTATGGACGATGAGGAGCTTTATGAGCTTATCGAACAAGTTGCACAATATACAGATGGCGATTACGAAGAAGCGTTTGAGTATATGACTCAATTTTCTCCAATCCCTAAAAAACGCTTCGTTTCACTATTTATGGTTTAGCAAAAAGCTAAGCCATAACTTCTATAAAATTAATCATAAAAGTAAAAATAAAAAGAGCTCTTGACTCACTTAATGAGTCAAGGAATTTGAGCTATAAGAAGTATTTTGAGATTATTTCTTTAAATTTTAGAGTGTATTTACTAGCTTTTGGGCTATTGTTGTAGATATTTTCAAAATCATACATTCGCTCATAGTAATCATTTGTATCTTGTATATTTATTTTAAGCCTTGCCACATCTAGGCTAACGCCTACAAAAGCACCACTTGTCTTGCCACGCTCCTCAGCAAATGCTGAAATTTCAGGCAAATCACTTGTGATCGCTGCTTCATTACCAACGCCACCAGTTGCTTCTGCTTTTAGGCTGATCGTATCTTTTGCATTAAATAAATTTGCATAAGCTTCTGAATTTTTAAATAAAATGATCATATCAGCTGAACTGTAACCAAGCTGCAAGCCTATGCTACCAGATGTGTAATTTACAAAAAATGGACTTGACCATTCACCATCATCGTTTTTAGCGATAAATACGCCTTTACCTGTTGAGCCAGTAACGATAGCGCCTGCTTTTGTCACATCAGGGATTATGGCAATCGCTTTTATACCTTCAAATTTAGTGTTTGGCTTTAAATTTCTTGCACCAAAAGCGTTTAAGATATTTATTGCATTTTTTAGCTTTTGATTTTGGATCACATCAGCATTTAAACATGGCGTGAAAAATAAACCAGCAAGAAATATGATTAGTAGTCTTTTCATTAAAATTCCTTCCTTAAATTTTTTCGTTATTATAGCCTAAAATAAACTAATGGTAAAAATATTATTAATGATTTTTTATGAGAGTTCATTATAAAATGCGACCTTTTAAGGAAAAAATATGAGTTTAATACTTTTTGTCGAATACGTCGGTATCGCATCAGCCGCACTTAGTGGGTTTTTATTTGCAGTAAAAAAGGAGTGCGACTGGCTTGGAGTCTTTTTGTCTGCATTTTTGACCGCACTTGGTGGCGGTATCATGCGTGATATGCTTGTTGGTAGGGCGGTTTATTCATTTACGCACTACATGCCAGTAAGCGTTGTTATTTTTATGTTGATTGTTTCAAGAGTGGCAAATTTACACATAAAAAGAGAAGGTTTGGAGCGAAAATTTGTATTCATCTTCGCCGATGCGATCGATGTTATTTGTTTTTCGATCGTCGGAGCGATGGTTGCTATTGAGTACAACTACAATATCTTTGGCGTCATGATGATCGCCTTTTTTAACGGGGTTGGCGGCGGTATCTTAAGAGATATTTTGCTAAATGAAATTCCATGGTTTTTACGCACCGGACTTTACGGCACGATAAGCCTTGGCGTGGGGCTTGCTTACTTTATCCTCTATCATCTAGGCCTTACCAATATATTTTTTACTATGCTCTTGCTTGCTGCTGGCATTACAGTTAGGATGTTTGCGTTTTATAGAGGCTGGAAGCTACCTGATCTATGAAATTTAGCGAGTTTTTTGATATCTGGGTCAATGAAAACTACTATAAATTTGGTATTGATATCGGCAAAAAGGGCGATTTTTATACAAATGTAAGCGTTGGCTATCTCTTTGGCGCTTGCCTTGCAAACTATTTTTTAAAACTGCTTAAAAAAGGCGAAATTTCTAGCTCTTGCAAGGTCGTAGAGATTGGCGCAAACTCTGGCAATATGCTAGCTGATTTTGCGCAAGGAATTTTTACGCTTAAGCCAGAAATTTTGTCAAATTTAGAGTTTATCATCATCGAGCCTCATGAAATTTTACGTAAAAAACAGCTTGAGACTTTTACAAAACGCTTTGGTGACGAAGTTAGAGTAGGGCACTATGAAAATTTAGACGAGTACTCGTTTGATGAAATTTTTGTCATCTCAAATGAGCTACTTGACGCATTTAGTTGCGAGGTTATAGATGGGCAAAATATGCTTTTTGTGGACGAAGACCTAAAATTTCACTGGCAAAAGGCGGATCAAAATTTACTAGCTCTTGCAAAAAAATTTGGCATAAAAAAGGGCGAGATATCAACTAGCTACGCTAAATTTGCGCTCCAGCTTGCAAGTGTGGCAAAAAAGGTGAGATTTTTAAGCTTTGACTACGGCGAATTTGAGCCAAAAAATGAGTTTAGTTTAAGAGTCTTTAAAGATCATCAAGTTTTTTCTTTATTTGAAATTTCAAACCTCGCGTCATACTTTAAAAGATCGGATCTAACATATAGCCTTTGCTTTAAGCAGGTAAAAGAGACTTTTTGTGAGGCTGGCTTTGAGATGCTTAAATTTAAAAAACAAAACGAAGCTTTAGTTTGTGATCTTGGCATGGATGAAATTTTATCTTTAGTGCTTGAAAAAAGTAGCAAGCAAGCCTATGAAAATGCAACCAAACAAGCAAAATTTCTAATCTCGCCTGAGTTTTTAGGCGAGAAGTTTAAATTTATAGAGTTTTTAAAGAGCTAGCCTAGCGATATTGGCAAAACTTGCTTCGCAAGTCTTTAAAAGATCATTTGGTGCTATTTTTATTTGTTTGCCTCTTACTCCAGCACTTACTAACACGTATTCTTGTTCTTTCGCGCGTTCATCGATAAATGTTGCAAAGTGTTTTTTCATAGCAAGCGGTGAACAGCCGCCCCTAATGTAGCCAGTGATCTTTTCTAAGTCTTTTAAATTTATAAGCTCGCAGCGTTTGGCGCCACACGCGTGAGCAAGTGCTTTTAGATCAAGCTCCAAATCGCCCTGTAAGCAAGCAACAACGAAATTTTTAGGCTCACACTCACAAACGATAGTTTTATAAATTTGCTTTATATTTTGCTTGGTGCTAGCTGCCACGTGAATGGCTGAAAGATCGTTCAAATCAACCTCATACTCTAAAATTTCATAATTAATTTTTAGCTTATCTAAAGCTCTGGCAGCATTTGTCTTATGCATCATTTTTTCTCATTTTTGCGAATTTTTTGTATAATTATAGCCAAAACTTAAAGGAGGAAAGATGGCTGAAGAAGTTGAAGAGAAAAAAGCAAAAAAAGGTGGCAATGGTGCATTAATGATAATTATCATTGCGATATTTGTTTTGCTACTAGTTATTGGAGGGCTAGTCGCGTTTTTGATGCTTAGTTCTGACGAGCCAAAAGAGGCAAACATGATGCAAGCACCAACTCAGACTCAAACGCAGTCCATGCCAGCTCAAAATAAAGCAAAGCATGGTAGCAACGACTATTCAAATATGGGGCCGATATATCCGCTTGATCAGTTTATTGTAAATTTGCTTAGCGAAAATGGCTCAAGATTTCTTAAAACTAAGATCGATATGGAGCAAAGCGATGAGTTGCTAACTCCTGAGCTTGATAAGAAAAAGGCACTTTTAAGAGATATTATCATCAGGACACTTTCGTCAAAAACTTACGAAGAAGTAAGTACCGCAAAGGGCAAAGATAGGCTAAAAGACGAGATCGTGGGTAAGTTAAATGAAGTGCTAAATGATGGCTACATCAAAAACATATTTTTTACTGATTTTGTGGTGCAATGATAGGTATTGATATCGTTAGGATAGATAGGATTTCAAGACTAAAGGCTCGTCATGGCGAGCTTTTTTTAAAGAGATTTTTAAGCGATAGCGAGATCGCGCTAGCAAAAAATGATGCGACTTTGGCTGGATTTTGGGCGGCCAAAGAAGCAGCTAGCAAAGCCCTTGGTGTGGGGATTAGTAAAGAGTGTGGCTTTTTGGACATTGAGCTTAGCAAAGACGCAAAAAACGCACCAAAGATAAAATTTAGCCCAAAAATTTATACAAATTTTAATATCAAAGAAGCAAGCCTTAGCATAACTCACGACGGCGGTTTTGCTGTAGCTGCAGTGATGATTGTATGAAATTTACACATTTTTACAAAACTTTTTAATGTCTTTTAACTACTTCTGATAAATTTAAAAAACGTATTTTTATAAAATTTTTTAAAGAAAAGACGATATCTTTAATTAAGATTTAATGGAACTAAAGAGACTAAGGATAGTAAAATGCGAATTTCTAATAATCTCCCAACTACTAACTATCTCTCAAGAGAAAACATAGCAAGAGAGATGGGCTTTCAATTTAACGATATAAATGAGATACTTAGTAACGATATGGGTCATGGCATGACATTTCCTAAGTATATGAGCCTAGACGATAAAGCTAAAGCAAGGGAATACGACAGATATGAGCACTCACTCACTGGCTTCGTAAAAGGTGAAGGAGAGGCAAGGATTAGCATACTTGGCAAGCTTATGGGCTATGACGACACTTTTTCAAAAGATGAGATAGATGAGCTAAAGAAATTTATAGATGATAGCGGTGCTTTGGGGCTTGAGAGAGCTTTTGGTGACTCAGAGACTTTATCTGTTAACGAATTTATAAAAAGATATACCAGAAAGCATGGTTTCTCTGACTTTACCTTTGGTGGAACAAAAACAGCCGAGTTACTTGATAGCGATATGAGCGTTGATGAGTTTAAAGCTAATTGGACTAAATTTGCACTAAAGAAGCGCTTTGGTTTAGAGCTTGACGAGGAGTTAGCAAAAGAGACTATAAATTCCATTAATGATCTTGAAACACAAAACGAAGAAGATAAAAAAGAGAAGAAATTTACACCTATACAAGTTACTAAAAAGTCTCAAACCTATAAGCTTGAAGCCGA
Organism: Campylobacter concisus; assembly: GCF_001891085.1. Taxonomy (NCBI): domain Bacteria; kingdom Pseudomonadati; phylum Campylobacterota; class Epsilonproteobacteria; order Campylobacterales; family Campylobacteraceae; genus Campylobacter; species Campylobacter concisus. The sequence continues at coordinate 269,610 of NZ_JXUP01000003.1, read as the reverse complement.
TGAGAGATTTAAAGAGCTTTATAAATTTATAAAGAGTGAATTTGATAGTGGTAAGAGTATGTTTGAAATTTTAGAAAAAGTGGCAAAGCTTAAAGTGGATAAGAGGGCATAGGTATTTTATAAGCAAAGAATGGAATTTTTATAATTTAAATTTCAAAGAAAAAGCATAGATGCTCTCAGTCTTATGTAAAAGATAAATTTCAAAAAACATGGCCTAGCCAGCAAAGTATTGATATTAAGTCGCTGGCAAGACAAATTTACATCCATTCAAGCACTTGCGTGATATCTTTGGCGTAAAAGCATTTTAGCCCTTGCGTGTCAAGCGGTTTGTTTGGGATGATAGCATTTTTAAATTTCTGCATTTTTGCCTCTTTTAGGCGCTGATCGAGGTTGAAAATTTCTCTTATTTCGCCGTTTAGGCTTAGCTCACCGATGAATACGCTATCCTTGCTAATAGGGCGATTTTTGAAGCTACTGATTATCGCTGCTATGACGGCTAGATCGGCCGCTGTTTCGCTTATCTTAACGCCACCTGAAACGTTTATGAAGACGTCGTAGTGCCCAAGTGGAATTTCTAGCTTTCGCTCAAGTAGGGCTAGCAGCATATCTAGGCGGTTTCTCTCAAAACCAGTCGAGCTTCTTTTTGGGTAGGCACTTTCGCAAACAAGTGCTTGTATCTCGATGCTAAGCGCTCTTGAGCCCTCCATTATGATGGTGATCGCACTACCACTCATAGCCCCACCACGTGTGAAAAATTTACTCGATACCTCATTTGCACTCACCAGTCCGTGCTGGCTCATCTCAAATATACCAACCTCACTCGTCGAGCCAAAGCGGTTTTTAAACCCACGCAAAATTCTCAGCTCTCTGCTCGCGTCACCCTCAAAATAAAGCACCACATCGACCATGTGTTCAAGCACTCTTGGCCCTGCGATCGAGCCCTCTTTGGTGATGTGTCCGATAATGAAGACGCAGATATTTTGGTTTTTTGCAAGTCTCATTAGCTCAAATGTGATCTCACGAACCTGCGTGATCGAGCCTGGGGCGGAGGTTATATTTTGGCTATAAAGCGTTTGAATAGAGTCGATTACTAGCACTTTATAGTCGCTCTTTTGCACCTCTAGCAGGATATCTTCTAGGCAAATTTCAGTTAGCAGGTATAAATTTTTATCCACCGCATTTAGCCTATCAGCTCTCATTTTTATCTGGCTTTGGCTCTCTTCGCCGCTTACATAGAGCGTTTTTTTGCCGTCTTTTGCTAAATTTGAGCCGATTTTTAGAAGCAGGGTTGATTTGCCAATTCCTGGGCTGCCACCTATTAAAACGAGCGAGCCTTCGACAACGCCACCACCAAGAACGAGGTCTAGCTCGCTATCTTTGGTGCTAAATCTCGTGAAATTTTGAATTTCAACTTCGTCTATGCTTATGGCTTTGCTAGGTGTGCTAGCACTTTTTGCTATCTCTTTGCTTATCTTTATCTCTGCTTGACTAAGCTCGATAAAGCTATCCCAAGCACCACATTGTGGGCATTTGCCCAGCCACTTTGCCTGTTGATTACCGCAGGCTTGACACTCAAAAACTGGCTTTGCTTTTGCCATAAATTATCCTTTTTAAAATTTCAACTACTATCACTCCAAAAGCCGCTCCGATCATGTCAGCCACGATGTCAAGCAAGCTAAATTCCCTATTTGGTAAAAACGCCTGAACGAGCTCTATTTGCACACCAAAGGCTAAAAGTAGGGCTAAATTTTTTAAAATTTTAAACTCATAGCCAAGGTAGAGCAGTATATAAAGGACGAAAAAAGCTAAAAAATGGTTAGCTTTATCCCACGAATTTTCGATGATAGTAGGAGATTTTGGAGTAAATGCAAGAAAATCAATTGCCAAAAGAGCAGCGAAAAAGCAAATTTTACTAAGAAATTTTACCCTACTCAAAAATGGCGTCCATTAGCTCGTCTAAAAACTCGTCTGGATTAAATTTGATGATATCATCCATGCTCTCGCCAACGCCTATATAAAATATAGGTAGCTCAAGCTCTCTTGCCACGCCAAATAGCGCTCCACCCTTTGCGGTACCATCAAGCTTTGTGATGATGACACCATCAAGCGAGACAATATCGTTAAATGCTTTCGCTTGCGCAACTCCGGCGTTACCTTGCGTGCCATCAAGAATCAAAATTTTTCGGTGAGGCGCTTTTTCGTAAGCTTTTTTGCTAATGCGAACGATCTTTTCTAGCTCGTTTGCTAAATTTGTCTGGTTTTGAAGTCTGCCGGCTGTGTCAAGGATGACTCGGTCGATACCTTTTGCAAGGGCTGAGCTAATCGTATCGTAAGCAACAGCTGAAGGATCATGACCTTGCTGTGTGGCGACTATTGGCACATTTAGTCTAATTGACCACTGGCGCAGCTGCTCGATAGCTCCAGCTCTAAATGTATCACAAGCGCCTAAAATAACGCTTTTGCCGTTATTTTTATATAAATTTGCAAGCTTTGCGATTGTAGTCGTCTTGCCAGCACCGTTTACGCCAAGGATGAGATCGACAAATGGCTTATCAGGCTCGATCACGCGCTCATTTTCGTAGATAAAATAGCTACTCATAACGCGCCTAAGATCAGCTCTGCTCACTTCATCTTGTGGCGGCAAGTAGTATAAAATTTCCTCCACGATCTCGTAAGCTACGTCAGCTTCAAGCAAAATTTCTTCTAAGCTCTCTTTGTCTATCTTTTTTGACTTCTTAGCTGAGCTTATCGCTCCAAAAGTCTTCTCAAAGCCTTTTTTTAGAAAGTCAAGCATTATTTTGTTGCCCTATTTATGTCATTTTCAAGCATCTCTTCAGGCACAAGACCGATGTAGCCTTGAACGTAGTCGCCATTTGCTTTAAAAAGTGCTGACGCAGGCAAGCCTTTTATGCCACCCATTGCTTTTTCAAATAAAAAATTTCCCTCACCAACCGCAACTTCATATTTTATTTTATACTTTTGAGCAAAATCTTTTACTTCATCTTCACTTTTGTCTTCAAGTAGCACACCAACGATATCTAGCTCGTTTTTAAATTTCTCGCTTAGGTTGTTTAGGTGCGGGATCTCGGCCTTACAAGGTGGGCACCAAGTGGCGAAAAATACGTAAAGAGTTGCTTTTTTGCCATCTTTTACATCAAAGCCATTGCTTCTTTTTGTAATCTGCATAGTTGCTCCACTTAGCAGCTTTAGATTTATCTCTTTTATCTCGCTATCTTGGGCATTTTCACTCATTTTTGGAGTGAGTGAGTCTTTGCTTAAATTTTCATCTTTGCTAGCATTTTTATCTAAAATTTTGCCTTGCGTTTGTTCGCTTGTATTTTGCTCTTTTTTTTGCTTGTTCTCGTCGCCGCATCCAAAAAATGCAAAAATGCAAAGTGATGTTATAATTGCTCGTTTTAATGTCATGAATTTCCTTTTGAATAAGATTTCAGGATTATACAAGAAAGAGCATAAAATGAGCGTTAATTTAGAAAAAAATGAATTTAGAAAAAATGCAAGAGCAAATTTGATAAAACTTACTAAATTTAAGGCCAAATGCTCGCACTATAAAGCTACAAAAACGCTTTTGAAATTGATAAATTTTACAAATTCTAAGAAAGTATTGTTTTATTTGCCACTTAACTACGAAGTCGATGTGCTTAAAATAAGGCGAAATTTATCACGTAAATGTGAAATTTTTGCCCCTTTTATGGTAGGTCTTAGCTTAAAGATGGTAAGATTGCGACTGCCATTTATAACTTATAAATTTAACGTCAGACAGCCATCTGGCAAAAAAATGAATAATGTTAGACTTGATATGGCAGTAGTTCCAGCGATTGGGGTTGATGGAGCTATGGCTAGGATAGGGCATGGAAAAGGATTTTATGATAGATTTTTTGACTCTTTGCCTATTAAGCCAAAACGGATAGTTTTTCTTGAGATAAAAGACTTTTATACCAAAGATGTGCTTTCAAATACACAAGACGCGGTAGCAGACTTTTATATAACCCCAAATAAAAATTATATAAAAAGAGGAATAAATGATAGAGGTTTTAATAGGCTTAGGAGCCGGTGTGGCGGGCGTTGGAGCAGGGTATCTATACGCTAAAAAGATAAATGATGCAAACTACAACATCTTCTTAGAACAAGCAAAAGCAAAAGCAAAAGCAATAGAATACGAAGCTGAACTAACGCTTAAAAATTCTAAAATTTCAGTACAAGAAGCTGAATTTGAGGCCAAAAAAAGATACGATGACAAGACGACAAAGCTTCAAAAAGAGTATGCGAGTAAATTTGATGAACTAGCCAAAAAAGAGAAAATTTTATTAAATGAGCAAGAGCTTTTAAACGAAAGTAAAGAGCTTTTTGAAAAAGATAAGCAAGATGCAAAGATAACTTACGAAGAGGGCTTAAATTTAAAAGCGACTTATCAAAACAAGGTAGAAGAAGCGATAAGAGTGCTTGAGCACGCTGCTGGCTTAACGGAAGAAGAAGCAAAAGAGGTCGTGCTTAAAAAGGTCGAGGAGAAGTCTCGTGCGGATATCGCTCATATCGTTAGAAAATACGAAGAAGAAGCAAAAAGAGAGGCTAAAAAGAGGGTTAATTACATATTGGCGCAGGCTACGTCAAGATTTGCTGGAGAATTTGCGGCTGAGCGTTTGATAAATGTAGTAAATATCAAAAACGATGAGCTAAAAGGTAGGATTATTGGTAAAGAAGGACGTAATATCAAGACCCTTGAAATGGTGCTTGGCGTTGATATCATCATCGACGATACGCCTCATGCGATTATACTAAGCAGCTTCAATCTTTACAGACGTGCGATCGCAACAAGAGTGATTGAGCTTTTGGTAGAGGATGGAAGAATCCAGCCTGCGAGGATAGAAGACCTTCACAAAAAAGTGACTGAAGAATTTGAGCAAAGTATACAAGAAGAGGGCGAAAATATCGTCATGGATCTTGGTCTAAATAAAATTCATCCAGAGATCGTAAAACTAATAGGCAAGCTTAAATTTAGAGCAAGCTACGGACAAAATGCCCTAGCGCACAGCCTTGAAGTAGCTCACCTTGCTGGTATCATCGCGGCTGAGTGTGGCGGAGATGAGAAGCTAGCAAAAAGAGCCGGCATACTTCACGATATCGGTAAGGCGCTAACTCACGAGTACGAGGGTAGCCACGTCGATCTTGGAGCAGAAATTTGTAAACGCTATAAAGAGCATCCAGTAGTTATCAATGCCATTTATGCCCATCATGGACACGAAGAAGCAACAAGTATAGAAAGTGCGGCTGTTTGCGCAGCTGACGCACTAAGTGCGGCTCGTCCAGGTGCAAGGCGTGAGGTGCTTGAGAGCTTCTTAAAGCGTGTCGAAGAGATCGAAAACATCGCAAAAAGCAAAGATGGCATCAAACAAGCTTATGCAATAAATGCAGGCCGTGAAATTCGTGTCATCGCAAATGCTAAACTCATAAATGACGACGAGGCCGTGCTTGTAGCAAAAGAGATAGCTCAAGAGATTGAGAGCAAGGTGCAGTATCCTGGTGAGATAAAAGTAAGCGTCATCAGAGAGACTCGTGCTGTTGATTTTGCAAAATAACGGCAAGATATGAAATTTCTTTTTTCAATTTTATTATTTTTCTCACTTGCCTTTGCCAGTGAGGAGCTCGTGCTAGACTCGGCAAACTCGTTTATAACAACTATGAGAGGTGCTAGAAACGCTCCTATAAAAGAGCTAATCGAGCAGTCAAAAGCAACGATCATCTTTCCAAGTGTTAAAAAGGTCGGTTTTGTCGTTGGTGGCATGGGCGGAGATGGCATTATGGTTGTTGGCAACATTAACTCGCCAAGTGAAATTTTACCAGTTAGCATAAGTGGCGGTAGCATCGGTATACAGCTTGGTTATGAAGATAGCTCGCTTGTGCTTTTTATATTTAAAGATAGCATTATCCATGATATCAAAGATGCCAAGATCACGCTTGATACAAAGCTATCAGTAGCTTTTGGTGACATTGGACGCAATTATAGTAAAGTAAGCGATTTTAAATTTTCAAGTGATATCTACGCATATGCCGCAAATGATGGTTTTTTTGCGGGAGCTAGCTTTGGCGGAGCAGTCATTAGCGCAAGGGAAGAAATTTTAAAGCAAAGTGGCTATGCATATGAACAGCTAATAGCCTCTGCATCTAAACTTTTAGGAGATTAATGCAAGATATCATAAACTCAGTTTCAACATACGGCTATATTATATTGTTTTTTTATAGCCTTGGTGGCGGCATGGTTGCATTAATCGCCGCTGGAATTTTAAGTTTTGCTGGCAAGATGGATATCACTCTTAGTATAATTGTCGCTGCTGTGGCAAATACAATCGGCGACACGCTAATTTTTTATGTCGCAAGATTTAATAAAAACTCACTTATGCCTTATATCAAAAATCATAAAAGAAAGCTTGCTTATGCAGGAATTTTGGCCAAAAAACACGGCGATAAGATAATATTTATCAAAAAATTTATCTACGGCGTCAAAACTTTGGTTCCTATCGCACTTGGACTTACGAAATATTCATTTTATAAATTTAGCATTATAAATTTGATCTCGTCAGTGCTTTGGGCGGTCATTATCGGATTTGCCAGCTTTAAAGCGGGTGATTATTTTGTAGGTGCAAGCGACTATCTTGGCGAGCATGGATATATTATGCCTCTTGCTATGGTTTGTTTGTTGCTTGGAATTTGGTTTTTTTTACAACATATTACAAAAAGGAGAAAAGCATGAAAAAGGTGATATCTGCTTTAATCGTAGTTATCATGGTAGCCATTGGGGCGGTTTATTTTGCTTCAAATGAGGTGGAAAAGAACTATCAAAGGATAGTGAATGATCTAAACAATATTAAGGGCTTTAAAATTTCTAATAACAATTACAAAAAAGGTTTTTTTGGCTCAAAAGGATCATTTGATTTTAGTGTTTCAAAAGATCTTTTGGAAAATATATTTGGTAAAAATGTAAATGAGGATTTGGTTTTTAAAGTAGAAAATGAAATTTCTCATACAGTGCTTGCTTTTATAGATGGCTTTGAAATAGACTCAAAAATTTCTATTCAAAACGATATGATTAAAAACATTATCGCAACATTCATGGGTTCAAATGTTATTGCAACAACTAAAACAAAAGTTAGCCTAACTGGTGATAAAGATATGGATATTAAATTTAGCAATATTGAATTTAATGATAAGCAAAAAACTGCATTTAATACAAAAGATATAAAGATTGGTATGACGCTTGATTCAAAAGATAGTATAAACAGCTTAAAGATTGAAGCGGACAAGATCGCTTTGAAAGATGTTAGTGAATACAACAAAGTTGATCTAAATATCGAAGGATTTTATATTGACTCAAGTTATAAAGAGCCAGTTAAGTTTTCAAAAATTTTAGAGAGCCAACTTGTACCTTATTTGGCAAAAGTTAAATTTAAAAGGGTCTCTTTCGCATCTAATGATGTAAGTAATATTTTGGTAGATGACTTTAAATATGACTCAAAATTTGAAATCTCAAATGATCTTGGAAGGTCAGACGATGTTATAAAAATAGGTATAGTAGCAGTTGATAAAGTAAAATATACAGATTTTGTCTTTGATAGCAAAATCGCAAATATAAATGTACCTGCTTTAAATAATGTATTAGAAAAGCTTAATAATTTAAATAATGAAGAAAATTATAATGTTTTAGCTGGATTAAATTTTGATGAGATAATAGATCAAATCTTAGAAAAGAATCCAAGCATAAAAATAGATACATTAAGCTTTAAAAAAGGAGATAAGACTTTAAAGCTAAATTTGGATGCAGCAGTAAATGGCTTTAAAAAGGGAACAAATCAGTCAGAAATTTTTGATAAATTATCTCTTAGTGGAAAAGTAAGTGTCGATGAAAGTCTGGCGAATTTTTTTGATACATTAGTGCCAGAAGTAGCTTTTGTTGAGCCTACTTTGATATCTGCTGGATATTTTAAAGAAGAGGATAAAAAAGTAATAAGCGAATTTAAATATGATCCAAATAAAAAAGATATTATATTTAATGGAAAAGTTGGACTTCAAAATTTCTTTATGGGTTTTTAAAAATTCGCCTGATTTTTATCTGTATTTAAGCATCACTTATATATACTTCACTTTCTGTTTTGCAAAACGCAGAGCAGAAAGTTCTTTTAACTTACAATTGTTAAACTATTAGTCAATCTTTGAAATCTAAACAAGTGATCGATTGAGCCAGTCTATTATTTTATAATTATAATAGATTAGACAAACTAATAAATAAAACTAAAAGTTTTTTTGATTAAAAACTTCATAATAAAATCCTATCAAATAAATTTTGCTAGGTAATTAATATGGAGAGTTTGATCCTGGCTCAGAGTGAACGCTGGCGGCGTGCCTAATACATGCAAGTCGAACGGACAAGTAAGAGCTTGCTCTTATGAGTTAGTGGCGCACGGGTGAGTAATGTATAGCTAATCTGCCCTACACTAGAGGACAACAGTTGGAAACGGCTGCTAATACTCTATACTCCTGTCTTACATAAGTTAGATAGGGAAAGTTTTTCGGTGTAGGATGAGGCTATATTGTATCAGCTAGTTGGTGAGGTAATGGCTCACCAAGGCTATGACGCATAACTGGTCTGAGAGGATGATCAGTCACACTGGAACTGAGACACGGTCCAGACTCCTACGGGAGGCAGCAGTAGGGAATATTGCTCAATGGGGGAAACCCTGAAGCAGCAACGCCGCGTGGAGGATGACACTTTTCGGAGCGTAAACTCCTTTTGTTAGGGAAGAACAATGACGGTACCTAACGAATAAGCACCGGCTAACTCCGTGCCAGCAGCCGCGGTAATACGGAGGGTGCAAGCGTTACTCGGAATCACTGGGCGTAAAGGACGCGTAGGCGGATTATCAAGTCTCTTGTGAAATCCTATGGCTTAACCATAGAACTGCTTGGGAAACTGGTAATCTAGAGTGAGGGAGAGGCAGATGGAATTGGTGGTGTAGGGGTAAAATCCGTAGAGATCACCAGGAATACCCATTGCGAAGGCGATCTGCTGGAACTCAACTGACGCTAATGCGTGAAAGCGTGGGGAGCAAACAGGATTAGATACCCTGGTAGTCCACGCCCTAAACGATGTATACTAGTTGTTGCTAAGCTAGTCTTGGCAGTAATGCACCTAACGGATTAAGTATACCGCCTGGGGAGTACGGTCGCAAGATTAAAACTCAAAGGAATAGACGGGGACCCGCACAAGCGGTGGAGCATGTGGTTTAATTCGAAGATACGCGAAGAACCTTACCCGGACTTGATATCTAACAAATCATCTAGAGATAGAAGAGTGTCTGCTTGCAGAAATGTTAAGACAGGTGCTGCACGGCTGTCGTCAGCTCGTGTCGTGAGATGTTGGGTTAAGTCCCGCAACGAGCGCAACCCACGTCATTAGTTGCTAACAGTTCGGCTGAGCACTCTAATGAGACTGCCTTCGTAAGGAGGAGGAAGGTGTGGACGACGTCAAGTCATCATGGCCCTTATGTCCGGGGCGACACACGTGCTACAATGGCATATACAATGAGAAGCAATATCGCGAGATGGAGCAAATCTATAAAATATGTCCCAGTTCGGATTGGAGTCTGCAACTCGACTCCATGAAGCCGGAATCGCTAGTAATCGTAGATCAGCCATGCTACGGTGAATACGTTCCCGGGTCTTGTACTCACCGCCCGTCACACCATGGGAGTTGATTTCACTCGAAGCCGGAATACTAAATTAGTTACCGTCCACAGTGGAATCAGCGACTGGGGTGAAGTCGTAACAAGGTAACCGTAGGAGAACCTGCGGTTGGATCACCTCCTTTCTAGAGTACATATAGATATTCTCTCACAAGATATCTATAAGAAAGATATTCTCAATCATCCTTGTTTAGTTTTGAAAGATTGATAGACCTATAGGGGCCTATAGCTCAGCTGGTTAGAGTGCACCCCTGATAAGGGTGAGGTCACAAGTTCAAGTCTTGTTAGGCCCACCAGAGAATTTAATTGGGGAATTAGCTCAGCTGGGAGAGCGCCTGCTTTGCACGCAGGAGGTCAGCGGTTCGATCCCGCTATTCTCCACCATAAAATAGTTTAACTATATTAAGTCTAATTAGAGAGCTTAAAAATTAAACTTTCTAATTAGACTTTTGTCTAAATGTTCTTTTAATTAATATTGTTAATAGTCACAAGCAAGTTTTAAAAACAATTTTACAGGACTTGTTAAAGATTTAAATTTCTATTCTCTTTGCATTTAATGCAGAAGTTTGACATCACAAACTATTTAGGATTTAAAACTTATCTAAATAGTTGTCAATGCTTTCCGTCTTGAGAGCTAGAATTTAAATATAGTAACATAAAGTTATCTTTAACAAGGAAGTGATGCGAATTAGAATAATCTAATATAGAAAAGGTAAGCTACAAAGAGCAAGTGGTGGATGCCTTGGCTAGTAGAGGCGATGAAAGACGTGCCAGGCTGCGATAAGTCTCGGGGAGCCGTCAAGGGGCTTTGATCCGGGAATTTCTGAATGGGGCAACCCAACTAATAGAGATATTAGTTACCGTATAACGGAGCGAACGAGGGGAATTGAAACATCTTAGTACCCTCAGGAAAAGAAATCAAAAGAGATTACGCTAGTAGCGGCGAGCGAACGCGTAAGAGGGCAAACCGTTAGTTTACTAACGGGGTTGTAGGACTGCAATATAGACTAAACTTAGCTAATAGAATAATCTGGAAAGATTAAGCATAGAGGGTGATACTCCCGTATATGAAAGCTTTGTTTTACTTAGCAGTATCCTGAGTAGGGCGGAACACGTGATATTCTGTCTGAAGCTGGGTAGACCACTATCCAACCCTAAATACTACTACTAGACCGATAGTGTACAAGTACCGTGAGGGAAAGGTGAAAAGAACTGAGGTGATCAGAGTGAAATAGAACCTGAAACCATTTGCTTACAATCATTCAGAGCCCTATGATTTATCAGGGTGATGGACTGCCTTTTGCATAATGAGCCTGCGAGTTGTGATGTCTGGCAAGGTTAAGGAAACCCGGAGCCGTAGCGAAAGCGAGTCTTAATAGGGCGTTTAGTCAGACGTTGCAGACCCGAAACGATGTGATCTATCCATGAGCAGGTTGAAACCGGTGTAAGAGCCGGTGGAGGACCGAACCCGCTAGCGTTGAAAAGCTATGGGATGACTTGTGGATAGGGGTGAAAGGCCAATCAAACATCGTGATAGCTGGTTCTCTCCGAAATATATTTAGGTATAGCGTCATGTAGTAACACTAGGGGGTAGAGCACTGAATGGGCTAGGGCATACACCAATGTACCAAACCCTATCAAACTCCGAATACCTAGTGTGTAATCATGGCAGTCAGGCGGCGAGTGATAAAATCCGTCGTCGAGAGGGGAACAACCCAGACTAACAGCTAAGGTCCCTAAATCTCATTTAAGTGGAAAACGATGTGGAGTTACTTAAACAACCAGGAGGTTGGCTTAGAAGCAGCCATCCTTTAAAGAAAGCGTAATAGCTCACTGGTCTAGTGATTCTGCGCGGAAAATATAACGGGGCTAAAATGAGTACCGAAGCTTTAGACTTAGTTTTACTAAGTGGTAGGAGAGCGTTGTATTTGCGTTGAAGGTATACCGGTAAGGAGTGCTGGAGCGAATACAAGTGAGCATGCAGGCATGAGTAGCGATAATTGGGGTGAGAATCCCCAACGCCGTAAACCCAAGGTTTCCTACGCGATGCTCGTCATCGTAGGGTTAGCCGGGTCCTAAGCAAAGTCCGAAAGGGGTATGCGATGGAAAATTGGTTAATATTCCAATGCCAACTATAATGTGCGATGGAAGGACGCTTAGAGTTAAGCAAGCTAGCGGATGGTAGTGCTAGTCGAAAGGTGTAGGTTAAGATCCAGGCAAATCCGGATCTTTTTAAGCCGAGACCCCACAGGCGTTTGAAGTTCTTCGGAATGGATAGCGAATTGCCGATACTGTCGAGCCAAGAAAAGTTTCTAAGTTTAGTTATAGTTGCCCGTACCGTAAACCGACACAGGTGGGTGGGATGAGTATTCTAAGGCGCGTGGAAGAACTCTCTTCAAGGAACTCTGCAAAATAGCACCGTATCTTCGGTATAAGGTGTGCCTAACTTTGTGAAGGATTTACTCCGTAAGCATTGAAGGTTACAACAAAGAGTCCCTCCCGACTGTTTACCAAAAACACAGCACTCTGCTAACTCGTAAGAGGATGTATAGGGTGTGACGCCTGCCCGGTGCTCGAAGGTTAATTGATGACGTTAGCTCTGCGAAGCGTTTGATCGAAGCCCGAGTAAACGGCGGCCGTAACTATAACGGTCCTAAGGTAGCGAAATTCCTTGTCGATTAAATATCGACCTGCATGAATGGCGTAACGAGATGGGAGCTGTCTCGAAGAGGGATCCAGTGAAATTGTAGTGGAGGTGAAAATTCCTCCTACCCGCGGCAAGACGGAAAGACCCCGTGGACCTTTACTACAGCTTGACACTGCTATTGGGATAAAAATGTGCAGGATAGGTGGGAGGCTTTGATCCATAGACGCCAGTTTATGGTGAGCCGTTGTTGAGATACCACTCTTTTTTATTCTGATAGCTAACTAGCTTGAGTTATCCTCAAGTAGGACAATGTCTGGTGGGTAGTTTGACTGGGGCGGTCGCCTCCCAAAATGTAACGGAGGCTTACAAAGGTTGGCTCAGAACGGTTGGAAATCGTTCATAGAGTATAAAGGCATAAGCCAGCTTAACTGCGAGACATACACGTCAAGCAGAGACGAAAGTCGGTCTTAGTGATCCGGTGGTTCTGTGTGGAAGGGCCATCGCTCAAAGGATAAAAGGTACCCCGGGGATAACAGGCTGATCTCCCCCCAAGAGCTCACATCGACGGGGAGGTTTGGCACCTCGATGTCGGCTCATCGCATCCTGGGGCTGGAGCAGGTCCCAAGGGTATGGCTGTTCGCCATTTAAAGCGGTACGCGAGCTGGGTTCAGAACGTCGTGAGACAGTTCGGTCCCTATCTGCCGTGGGCGTAAGAAGATTGAGGAGAGTTGACCCTAGTACGAGAGGACCGGGTCGAACCAACCACTGGTGTACGAGTTGTTCTGCCAAGAGCACCGCTCGGTAGCTATGTTGGGATGTGATAACTGCTGAAAGCATCTAAGCAGGAAGCCAACTCCAAGATGAATCTTCTTTTAAGAGCTCATATAGACTATGTGTTTGATAGGCTGGGTGTGTAATGGATGAAAGTCCTTTAGCTGACCAGTACTAATAGCTCGTCTGCTTATCTTTTAATAAGCATCACTTCCTTGTTAAGGATAAAAACTTAATAAGATATGTTTTTATAAAACTTTGTTTATGACTTTTAACTTTATCAAGTAGTGTTAAATAAGAGATTTATATGATATATCTTTTATTTAACACTGCCCGTGACTATACAGACGAGGAAACGCCTTGCTCCATCTCGAACCAAGAAGCTAAGCTCGTCCTGGCTGATGATACTCTCCCTTACTGGGATGTTGGAAAAGTAGGTCGTTGCGGGCTTTGTTAGTTTTTAATCTTCTTTATCTAAACAATCTTCTTTTAATATTATTTTTTTAATTTATAACAAAATATCAAATATTACATTTATTTATATTTTTAAATAATCAGACTCTTTATCTCTATGCTTATAAATATCTCTTAGTTTATGCTTTTATACGAGTATTGACTAAAAACACCAAATATGATAGACTCCAAACCCAAATTTACCCAAAAAGGACAAAAATGAAAAAGATTATATTCTCACTATTAGCAGCAGCTTCTACATTACTAGCAGCCATAAATTTAAACACCGCCACAAAAGAAGAGTTAATGAGTTTAGATGGCATAGGATCTTCAAAGGCAGATGCAATAATAGAGTATAGAAAAGCAAATAAATTTAACTCAATAGAAGATATAAAAAATGTAAATGGTATAGGCGACAAGACATTTGAAAATCTAAAATCAGATATATCAGTATCAGGCACTACAAAGATAGATGACACAAAATCAAAAATAAAATCTAAAAAAGATGAGATAAAAGAAAAAGCAAGTAAAAAGAGCGATGAAGTAAAAGAGAAAAAAGATAGTGCTAAAGATGATAGTATAAAAGAGATAAAAGATAATAAAGAAAAGCTAAAAGATAAAGCACAAAAGAGTAAAGCTAAAAAAGAGAAAAGCAAAGAGTAATATAAAGCTAGAAATTTATAAAAATTCTTACATAAAGTATATAAAAATAGTTAGGAGCACATGGTGCTCCTAATAAATAAAATAGATTGGTTTTTATATATTTGCCTACTTTTTAAATTCTATAACTTAGTTTGCCTACTTTTTAAATTTTATAAATTAATAAGTTCATCTAATAGATCTTGTAAAGTAATACTTCTTAAACTATCCTCTAAAGCTTCTTGTGCTTTTAGGAGGTGGTTGGTTAAGAGTCCCTCGATCTTGCCACCAAGCGGGCAGGCTTTAGGTGAGTCAGAGTGGATCTTAAAAAGTTTTTCTTTATCATTTACTGCGTTAAAAATTTGAAGGAGGGTTATATCTTTTGGCTCTCTCGCAAGACTCACACCACCAACTCCAGCTACAACATTCACAAGTCCTGCAGCCTTTAGAGTGCCAAGCAGGCGCCTAACTATGACAGGATTTGTGTTTATACTACCTGCTATAAATTCGCTCGTGACTTTCTCGTCTTTGAAAAAACAAGCTGCTAAAATTACATGGATCGCGGTTGAAAACTTAATCCCTACTTGCACAATCGTCCTTGAAATTTTCTCTGATTATACTTTAAATTTTTACTAAAAGCAGTTTTTTTAGTTTAGATTTGACAAGCTAGCTTTTTTGCCAGCTATGTCAAATCTATAATTTTATGCTCGCTCACTAACTGCTGTGAAGCGTTTTTGTATAAATTTTTTGTTTTTTTAGCTCGTCTATGATCGCAAGCGCAAGGTCTGCATAGCTTATATAGCTCTCATTTTTTGAGTTTAAGATGAGATTATCTCCACCAAGCACGTATTTACCGGTGTGAGCGCCGTTTGCGTTGTAGTCGCCTGCTGGACTTACATACGTCCAAAGCACATTTGTGCTACCTTTTAGCTCAAAATATGACTCCGCCGTAGCCTTTGCCACGCCCATATATGCCGCTGGGAAGTCTGGGGTGTCCATGACCATAGTGCCTTTGCTATCAACAAATAACGTACCAGCGCCAAGAGCTACGATGAGCCTTGTACTAGTGCCTTCTAGTAAATTTACTAGGTGAGCGGCCACTTTTTTGTGAAGTGGAAAAGTCTCTTCGCTCCATGCTGCAAATGCGCTGATAACCGCGTCAAAGCCTGTTAGATCAGCTTTTGTAGGCTAAAAAATATCTTTTATAGATGACTTTTGCGTCGTCGTTTTACTCTTTGTTTCTAACGATCGCCGAGTTTTGAAGCCATTTTTAGATAAATTTGCACCGCTTTTGCCGTTTGTGCCTAAGATTGCTATTTAAATTTTGCTTTTTAAATTTACAGCCAGCTTGGCTTTACGTCATCAACTATCACGCCGTCAGTCATAGTGTATTGCTCTAGGCTACCGCGTTTTGTCTGGATGCAGATCATTTTGATGCCGTTTTTGCCAGCTTTAAAGCACCTTTTACCATCTGGATCTATGCGCACCGCGTCGCCTTTGCCTACTTTTAGCACCTCACCGTCGATGAAAAGCTCACCCTCACCCTCTAGGATGATGTAAAGCTCCTCGTTTTGCTTATGTGCATGGACAAATGGCACGCTCACATTTGCTGGAAGCTAGTTTATAGATACTTCACAGCCAGTTAAATTTAAAGCCTCTTTTAGCTCGACTCTTGGCGCATTTGCGATCTTTGCAACTTGAAAATTTTTCATTTTATTCTCCTTATTTTTTTGTTGTAATCTTTTTTCTTACAACTGATGAGCGAAGTATAATAATTTTTAGCTGTAATGTCAATAGTTACAACAAAAATTTTTCGAAATTTATAAATTTTGGCTAGAATTCGCGAAAATTTTAGGAGTAAATTTGCAAAATAACGCCTTTAAAACGCTAAAGAGCATAGCTACCGAGCACAACAAAAGGCTTATTTTGACCTTTGCTTTAGTGCTAGCAGAGAACGGACTTTTTCTAGCATACCCGATATTTGCGGGCTTTGCGATCAACGCAATTATGCAAGGAAACACATCAAATGCCCTCATTTACGCACTTTTTGTGCTCATAGCGTGGCTTGTAGGAGCCATTAGGCGCCGCGTGGATACGCAAGTTTTTGCAAATATCTACGCAAAGCTTGCTGTAAATGTCATCATGAATGAAAAACAAAATGCCAAAGACGACTCCGCCATCATCGCCAGAGTAGCGCTCTCGCGAGAGTTTGTAAATTTCTTTGAGATGCATTTTCCTATGTTTTTTACATCGGTTATTTCGATCATCGGCTCAGCGTTTATGCTCATCTTTGTTGAGCCAAAGGTCGCTGTGGCGTGCTTTGCCGTGATGATCGTTTTTCTTATATTTTTACCAAGATATATCAAGAAAAATGACGACCTTTATCTTCGCTTAAATGATCGCCTAGAAAAAGAGGCAAAGGTGATAGGTGTTTTTAATAAAAGCACGCTAAATAGGCACTACGATGTCGTTTCTAAATTTCGTATAGCGATCTCAAACAGGGAGGCGATGAGCTATTTTATCATCGGTATTAGCGCTTCGCTGCTCTTTTTGGTGGCGATAATAGTGCTAAGCTCGCAGCAGACAAATGCCGGCAACATCTACTCTGTGATGACCTATATATGGAATTTCGTCATCAGCCTTGACGACTCGCCAAAGCTCATCGAGGAATTTTCAAATTTAAAAGATATCGGCAAGAGGATCGACGCCGAAAAGAAGGATAATGATGCACAACAAGAGCGTTCTTAGAAATTCGTTTTTTCTAATTTTCACGTTTATGATAGTTGAGGCCGTTTTTGGCTTCGTTTCAAACTCGCTTGCGCTTATTAGCGACGCATTTCACATGCTCTCAGACGCTGCGGCTCTCTTTTTGTCGCTGGTTGCTTTTAAGATCGCAGAAAAAAGGGCAAATTTGCAAAAGACCTTTGGCTACAAAAGGGTCGAGATCATCGCTGCTTTCATAAATGCTATCGCTCTTATCGCGCTGGCTATCTTTGTCATAGTCGAAGCTATCATCAGACTTTTTAACGAGCCAGAGATCAAAGCTGAGACGATGCTTTTTGTTAGCATTTTGGGGCTTGTGGTAAATTTAGTCGTGGCTATTTATATGCATAAAAGTGCTGATGCAAAAGAAAATTTAAATATGAAAGGTGCTTATTTGCACGTGCTTGGCGATACGCTTGGCTCGGTTGGTGCCATTATTGCAGCGCTTCTTGTGATGAAATTTAACTTCACTCAGGCCGATAGCATCGCAAGTATCTTTGTCTCGCTACTCATCATAAAAAGTGGCGCTAGCTTGCTAAAAGATAGCTTTAATATCCTGATAGAAGCCGTGCCGCTTAAGCTTGATACGGATGAAATTTTAGGCGTTATAAAGGGCGTAGATGGCGTTAAAATCGTGCATGACCTGCATATCTGGGCGATAAATGCTGGCACAAATGCGCTCATAGCCCACGTGGTGGTGGATGATGCTTTAAGTGTGGCTGAAATTTCAAAGATGATAAAGCGCATTGAGCATGAGCTTTCTCACGCAGGCATCGGTCACGTCACGCTTCAGTTTGAAAGTGAGAATCTTGGACATAAAGACGATCTCATCTGCGAGTTAAATGACGATGAAGGACATGAGCACTTTGGACATTGTCATTAAAATTTTTAAGAATAGAGCCAAGCTCTATTGGCGGGCTTATGATAAAAATATATTTATTGGCATTTAAATCAACTTTAGGCAAAATAAAGCCTAAAATTTAGTAAAAAGTAAAACTTATATGAAAAACATTAGAAACTTTAGCATCATCGCTCACATTGACCACGGCAAAAGCACGCTTGCTGATCGCCTCATTCAGGAGTGTGGCGCCGTAAGTGACCGTGAGATGAGCTCGCAAATCATGGACACGATGGATATCGAAAAAGAGCGTGGCATCACGATCAAAGCCCAGTCTGTCCGCCTAAACTACGCACTAAATGGCGAAAATTTTGTTCTAAATTTGATAGACACCCCAGGACACGTTGATTTTAGCTACGAGGTAAGCCGTAGCCTAGCTAGCTGTGAGGGTGCGCTGCTTGTCGTGGATGCTAGCCAGGGCGTGGAGGCGCAAACCATCGCAAACGTCTATATTGCGCTTGAAAACAACCTAGAGATCATCCCAGTCATCAACAAGATCGATCTGCCAGCGGCTGACCCTGCTAGGGTAAAAGACGAGATCGAGCACATTATCGGACTTGACTGCTCAGGAGCGATCGAAGTGAGCGCAAAAACAGGCGTTGGCATAAAGGAGCTACTTGAAGCGATCATCACGAGGATCCCTGCGCCAAATGGCGACGTAAGTAAGCCTACAAAGGCGCTAATCTACGATAGTTGGTTTGACAACTACCTTGGTGCGCTTGCTCTTGTGCGTGTTTATGATGGTGAAATTTCAAAAAACGATGAAATTTTGGTCATGGGTACAGGTAAAAAACACATCGTGCTAGACCTCATGTATCCAAATCCTATAGCTCCGATCAAGACCAAAACGCTTAGCGCTGGCGAGGTTGGCATAGTCGTGCTTGGTCTTAAAAATGTTAGCGACGTGCAGGTGGGCGATACGATGACGCAGGCTAGAAACCCGCTAAAAGAGCCAGTTGGCGGCTTTGAGAGGGCTAAGCCGTTTGTTTTTGCGGGACTTTATCCAATAGAAACTGATAAATTTGAAGATCTGCGTGACGCGCTGGATAAGCTAAAGCTAAATGACAGCTCCATTAGCTATGAGCCAGAGACCTCGGTCGCACTTGGATTTGGCTTTAGGGTTGGCTTTTTAGGCCTTCTTCATATGGAGGTCGTCAAAGAGAGGCTGGAGCGTGAATTTGACCTAGATCTCATCGCCACAGCGCCAACTGTGACTTATGAAGTCATCCAAACTGATGGGCTAAATTTAAAGATCCAAAACCCAAGCCAGCTGCCGCCTGTAAATAAAATAGACTCGATCCTTGAGCCATACGTGAAGGCTACTATCATCACGCCAAGCGAGTTTTTGGGCAACATCATCACGCTCTTAAACAACCGCCGCGGCATACAAACGAAGATGGACTACATCACGATTGACCGCGTTTTGCTTGAGTATGACATACCGATGAATGAGATCGTGATGGACTTTTACGACAAGCTAAAGTCAAGCACCAAAGGCTACGCGAGCTTTGACTATGAGCCTAGCGACTACCGCGTGGGCGATCTAGTAAAGCTTGATGTCAAAGTGGCCGGCGAGACGGTCGATGCGCTCTCTATCATCGTGCCTGAGAGCAAGGCGCAGACAAAGGGCAGGGACTTTGTAAAAGCGATGAAAGAGATCGTGCCGCGTCAACTCTTTGAGGTGGCGATACAAGCGAGCATCGGCAATAAAATCATAGCTCGCGAAACCGTAAAATCAATGGGCAAAAACGTCACAGCCAAGTGCTACGGCGGCGACATCACTCGTAAGAGGAAGTTGCTAGAAAAGCAAAAAGAGGGTAAGAAGAGGATGAAGGCGATAGGAAAGGTGAATTTGCCGCAGGAGGCGTTTTTATCCGTCCTAAAAATAGACTAGAGGCGTGCCGTGAGCGCCTTTGAATGAGCTTTAAATTTTCTCTCTTCGATGGACTATTTGTCCTATCTTGATCGAAAATTTATGCGCAACATCCAAAATCATCTCACGACATTATGACTTGTCTTATGCTGTTTTGATAGGTTTAAATACTAAATTTGCAAAAAGGAGCACTATGCCATTTGTGAAAATTTGCGTGACAAAAGAGGGCGATAGCCCAAGTGTGGAGCAAAAAGAGAAGATGATAAGCGGAGTTACAAAGCTAATAAGCGAAATTTTAGGTAGAAGCGCTCAAAATACCGTTGTCATTATCGATGAGATCGATACGAATAACTACGGCATCGCAGGCGAGAGTGTGAAAAATCTCCGCAAAAAACAAAAAGAGCAAAAGGAAGTAAAATGCTAAGAATGACATTACTAGCAGTTTTTGCAGCTATCTTTCTAACTGGTTGCGTGGCTAAAGCTAGCCTTTGTCTATCGTGTGAGGGTATAGACGGTGTGCAAAGTGCGAGCATAAACAGCGAAGATAAGATGTATTTTGAAGAGGTTATGAGGATACCGGCTGACTGCAGCGCTTGTAAAGGCAGGGGCGATGGTCTTTTTATAAATGGTGTTAAATACAAAAGTGATGTAGCAATAAACTGCTGCTTGGAAAAAAACATGATCGATACTAATGTTGGATTAAAAAAGGTTTATTTCCACAGGATCGTCGATGCCAGAAGTAGTGCAAGATCGATATATTACACAGGTGTTGAAGGAAATACTGCAGTTTTTAACTCAAATCCGCGCCTTGAAGTGCTTTTTTACATGTTTTTGCAGCGTGAGTTAAATTCTCGCGGGATCGTTGTTGTCGATACTCAAACATCGCCTTATACGTACAGGCTTGATTTTAGATTTGACGAGCTTAGAGGAAGCTATTCGGGAAGTTCAGAAATTTTAAATGGACATCTAAATGGGCTTCTTATCCTTTCAAATATAAATTTCAAAAAAACGTTACCTATCTCGACTAGGCACCATGTGGAGAAGCTAGAGGCTTCAGAGTCTGGTCAGTTTGACTTTTTTATCGCACTTTTAGTTAAACAAGCCGCGATAAAAGTAGCCGATGAGATCACTAAACTTTAAAAGGAAAAACGATGAATAAATTTAAATTTTTAGCTATTTTTGGACTTTTTGTTTTGTTTTTAACTGGTTGTGCGCCAAGTCAAAGTGTTGTCGCATTTGATCCATATAAGGCTGCTGCAAGCCAGCAAAATAGCGGCTTTGAGGCCTATATAAGCGCAGTGTATGACAACCGCAAAAACAAAAGTACCATTGCTACGATCACTGATAGTAAAGGCACAGTAAAAGAATATGTCGTGCTTCAAAACGATCTTGCTACTTATTTTAGCGATTCGCTCAAAAAAGAACTTATGGCGCGCGGTGCAAATGTAAATGGCATGGGTGGCGTTGTAGTTGAAATTTTTATCAACGAATTTGAAGCAAATATGAGCGGATACGGCACTGATAATACAAAAGGCAATATTAAGATTACACTTAAGATCCAAAAAGGCGATCAAAGTATCGTTAAAAATATTTCAAATAATCAAACCAAATTTGAGTTAATTCCCACAGGTGGAGCGTTTAAGCCATTCTTAACAGACATCATCAACGACGCCGTTAAACGCTCTGCGATCGCTATCTTAAATAGCTGATGTTTTGTGCGTTTTGCAAGAGCTTTACGCTAAAGACATTTTGTAAAACCTGCTCGCAAATTTTAAGCGAGCCAAGCCCTGTAGTAAGAGAGCTAGAGGGCTTTAAAATTTATAGCTTTTACGGCTACTCTGAGATCAAAGAGCTTATCCACTCAAAGCACCAAATGCACGGACTTTTTATCTATAAAAATTTAGCCAAATTTGCATTTAAGAAATTTGCTAAAAGCTTTAGCTTTCCGGAGAAAGTCTATGCTCTGCCTATAGATGATAGAGTTCATTTTGGCTACTCACACACGGCTATTTTGGCAAATGCACTAAGGGCTAAAAATCTAAAGCCCATATTTCATGCACTGCATGCAACCAGTAAGATCAGCTATAGTGGTAAGGATTTACAATTTAGACAAAATAACCCAAGAAATTTTAAAATCCTAAAAAAGATCACTGCTCCAGTTATTTTAGTAGATGATATCGTAACTACTGGCACTACGATACTTGAGGCTAGAAATACTCTAGAAAAAGCTGGCGTAAAAGTACTTTTTGCTCTAGTTTTGGCTGACGCTAAACATTAAATTTTAATTTTTTTTGCCTAAGTCTTTTTGGCTAGAAATTTACATAGCTCCAGCAGTAATCTATTTCATTAGTGGTAGGGGCGTACAAAAGCGATAAATTTATAGATAAAGCATTGTCCCAAGGCGAATCATATTTGAGCCGCATTTTATCGCTAGCTCGAAGTCACTACTCATACCCATCGAGCAGATAGTTGCACCTTTTGGCTTTAGGCTATCAAAAATTTTATAAGTTAGCTCAAAGCTCTTTTGAATCTCTTTTGGCTCATCCACATGCGCTCCGATACTCATCACGCCTTTTAGATTGATATTTTTGCACTCGCTTTGGATGCGCCCATAAATTTCTGCCGCATTTGCTACGCTTACACCTTGCTTTGTATCTTCATCAGCTGAGTTTATTTGAAGCAAGGTGTCTAGCTTGTAGCTAAGCCTTTTATCGACCTCTACGGCCCTTTCAAAGCTATCGCAGCTTTGCCAAAGTGTGGGCTTTAGGCTTATCATTTGATTTATTTTGTTATTTTGCAAACGGCCGATCATATGCCATTTTATATCAGTAAAATTTTGCAGTTCTAGCTCTTTTTTGGCTAGCTCTTGGACTCTATTTTCGCCAAAATTCCTTTGCCCTTGTGCGTAAAGCTCTCTTACTTCAGTACTTGTGACATTTTTGCTAACGGCGATTAGCGTCACGTCTTTGCTTAAATTTTCGATCTTTTCTAAAAGCTCTCTTAAAACTATCATCATAAACCTCCACTTAATCTCATAATATCATTAAATGTCGCGAGCACCATGATGCCAAGCAGTAGCGCCCAGCCACAGTAGGTAAGAGCAACAAGCACTCGCTCATTTATTTCGCGTCTAAAAGTTAGCTCATATAAGTTAAAAAGTATGTGCCCACCATCAAGTGCTGGGATGGGGAATAAATTTAGGACACCTAAATTTACTGAGATTAAAGCGACGATCGTCAAAAGTACGCCAAGACTTATTTTTGCGGCTTTTGAAGTGACATCAGCGATCTGTACGATGCCACCGACCTCTTTTAGCGGCACAGCTCCACTTACTAGTTTGGTAAAGCTTTTAAAGATTAGTTTTGATGCCTCGATCGTCTCACTAAAGGCAAAATTTATGCCTGCAAGACCAGTATGGTAAATTTTTATCACTTCTCCATTTGGAGAAATTCCGATCAGTGGGCGCTGCACCTTTTCATTAAATAGATTTATCGTCTCGCCTATTTTTGGTGTTAAATTTATAGTCATTTGCGAGCCGTTGCGATCTATCAAAATGGTGCTTGGCTCAAGCTTTACATTTTTACTGATCTCATCCCACTCGTTTATCTTTACGCCATTTATTGCTAAAATTTTATCATTTTTAGCTAGCCCAGCACTTGCAGCTGCCGAGCCTTCAGCTATGTGGCCTATACTTGGCGCAAGTCTTTCAACTCCGATAGATCCAAGCAAAATGTATATGAAAAACGCCAAGATAAAGTTGAAAAATGGCCCAGCAAAGAGGATGTAAATTCGCTTTATCGGACTTAGCACGTTGTAGCTGTCAGCGTCGTAGTTTTTTGCCTTTGGGTCGGTGTCGTCTTGCCCTTTTAGCTGCACGTATCCGCCAAGTGGGATCGCGCTTAGGCAGTAGTCGGTGCCGCCAACGTTTTTGGTGTAAATTTTCTCGCCAAAGCCAATACTAAAGGTATTTACCTTTACGCCAAGCGTTCTTGCTGCCAAAAAGTGGCCAAGCTCGTGAAAAAATATGAGAAAACTAATGGCTAAAACGGTCACTAAAAAATAAAACGAATACGCATAAAGCCCGATGCAAAGCAGGGCTAGCGTGAAGAGAATGCCTTTCAAAACTTACCTTTTTTTGAAAAATTGATGAGATTTTAGCCAAAATTTATAAATTTACTCTCAAACGGCATTTAACTAAAAATTTCTTTTAGCTAGGAGAAATTTTTAACTTGATTTTACTTATTTTGAAAATGAAGATTTGATTATTTATATAAATTTTTGCAAGTAAAAACTTTGGGTCTTACGAGCGAAAGAAATTTTAGCTCTTTTTCATCGCCTTTACATAGGCAAAAATATACTCAAATCCAGAATAAAGCGTAAGCGCAACAGCTATCCAGAGCAAAAGCTCGCCACCAGGCCAGCTCATCAGTAAAAATCCAACCGCAAACATCTGCGAGACTGTTTTTACTTTGCCAGCCATTGATGCAGCGACCTCGACACCATCACTTGCCATCACGACACGAAAGCCAGTTATAAAAAACTCCCTTACCAAGATGAGATAAACAGCCCAAGCGCTCGCTCTACCAAGCATCATAAGGCCTAAAAATGCAGCCAAGATCAGCATCTTATCAGCTAGTGGGTCAAGGATAGTGCCAAGTTTGGTCTTTTGATCCCAACTTCTGGCGATGTAGCCGTCAAAAAAGTCAGTCACCGAGGCGATCACAAAAATAAGAGCTGCGAAGTAGTTTATCCAGCTTATGTGAATTTGCGTAAAAATTCCTGGCGCATTTACAAGCATAAAAAACATAAGTGGAGCCAGTAGTATCCTAAAAAATGCCAATGCGTTTGGTAAATTTAAACTCACAAATATGCCTTTATGCTTAAAATTTCAATCTTCTCATTTAAAGGTCGTGCCACCATCTATTATAAATGTATGTCCAGTCACCCAGCTAGCCTTAGATGAGCACAAAAATAGACATGCTCCGGCTAGATCAGTCGGCTGTCCCATGCGGTTTAGTGGGCTAAGCTTTGCCGTCATATCGCGAACCTCTTCGTAGTTTGTAAAGGCTCTTAGTGCATCTGTCTCGATAGGGCCGCCACTTACGACGTTTACGCGGATATTTTTCTCGCCAAGCTCAGTTGCGGCATATCTTGCCATCGCCTCAACGGCTGCTTTTGCTGTGCCGTGACCTGCGTAGTTTTCGATATAGACTAAATTTCCAGTCGATGATAGGCTAATGATGCTGCCGCCACCCACTTTTTCCATGCGTTTTGCAGCTTCTTGAGTGCCTACGACAAAGGCATTTACTGTTGCTGTAAAGATATTGTTTATGCCTCTTGGTTTTAGCTTCATAAATTTAGTGTATCCACCAGCTACTGCGCGACCTGAGATGATAGCATTTGAGATGAAAAAATCAATCCTATCAAAATCCTCGTCTATCTTTAAAAATAGCTCTTTATAAGTCTCTGGCTCAAGGATGTTTAGCGCGTAGGCTCTAGCTTTTATCTTATAAGTAGCTTCAAGCTCTTTTGCTTGTTCTTTTGCAAGCTCTTCGTTTGAGTTGTAGGTAAATGCTATATTTACACCAGCTTTTGCAAATTCTTCGACTATGGCTCTACCAATGCCTCTAGTTCCACCGCTGATGACTAGTGTTTTACCTTTAAATTCGTTTAGTGTGTCCTTCATTAAAAACCCTTTATTTCGTAATTTTTTATTACTTCTTCTATCTTTTTAAAATTTTCTTTACTTGGTTTGCAAAGTGGCAAGCGGTACTCCAAAGAGTCGATGAGTCCAGCTAGATACATCGCTGCTTTGATCGGTATCGGATTGCTTTCGCAAAAGAGCGTTTTATTTATAGTATATAGATTATCGTTTATTAGTTTTGCTTTTTTGTACTCTTCGTTCATCGCAAGGTGTGTAAGCTCTGAAATTTGATCTGGTAAGAGGTTTGCAGTAACTGATATAACGCCTTTACCACCATTTGATATGATAGGATAGTTGATCGCATCTTCGCCGCTAATGACTACCAAATTTGGCTCGTGAGCCAGTAGATCGACGCATCTATCGATACTGCCTGTAGCTTCCTTGATGCCGTAGATATTTTTGCACTCTTTAAAAAGTCTAAAAACGGTCGCTGGCAAGATATCCACGCCAACTCTACCTGGAACATTATAAAGAAGCACAGGGATTTCAATGCTATTTGCGATAGCTTTGTAGTGCTCGTAAAGTCCTTCTTGGGTTGGTTTGTTGTAGTAAGGCGCAACTGATAGGATACCATCAGCGCCATGGGCTTGAGCAAATTTAGCGATACCAATAGCCTCGTGAGTTGCGTTACTACCAGCACCAGCTAGTACTTTTACATTTGTGCCTTTACATGCATCTACGGCTATTTCGATACAAATTCTATGCTCATCATGAGTTAGAGTTGCACTTTCGCCAGTAGTTCCTACCGGCACGACGACATCTATGCCGTGTTTTATCTGTCTTTTTATTAGTTTTTCAAAACTGACTTCATCTACTTTTTGATTTTTAAATGGCGTAATGAGTGCGGTCATCGCACCTTGAAGCGAATTTTCCACGTTTATTCCTTTTTTAATATTATTGTTGTGCTGGTTTTTTCATTAAAATATCTATTTGCTATCTCTTTTAAAAGCTTGGCATCAATTTTATCGATATTTTTTTCAAGCCCGTAAAGTGGCTTTATGTCGCCTCTAGCAAGGTATGAACCATATAAATTTGCAACCTTGCTTGCACTCTCAAATGAGTAAATAAAATCAGTTTTTATCAAATTTTTAACTCTTAAAACATCATCTTTGTCGATTGGTTTATTTTTTAAATCATCTATGATCTTTAAAATTTCAGCCTCAACCACGTTTGCTTCGACATCTGGGTTGCAAACTGTTAAAAATATAAATAAATTTTCATCAACGCAGCTCATATTATAAGCATAAATTTGATTTACGAGCATTAGCTCATCGATTAGACGTTGCTGTAAAATCGAGCTTTTGCCAGTAGCTAGATACTCGCTTATCGCGTTTAACCCCACTTGATCAGCATGCCTAAAGTCTGGGATCTTGTAAGCGATAGCTAGCATTTGTGTTTGGCTATCTTTATAGATAATGGCTCTTCTAGCTCCATCTTGCTCAGGTTCTTTACAGTGAGATTTTGGGATGGCTCTTTTATTTTTTATGCTGCTAAAATTTTTCTTAGCCAGTTTAAATGCCTCATCCTTGCCGATGTCGCCACTTATCATCAAAATGGCATTTTTTGGCTGATAATATGTAGCATGAAATTCTTTTATGTCGTTGATATTCCAGTTTTCGATATCTTTTATAAAGCCTATCGGAGTCCAGTGGTATGGATGGTAGATAAATGCGTGGTTGTAGAGTCTAAAGTAGAGGTATCCCATAGGGTTATTATCTGTTCGCCACCTGCGCTCTTCATGCACTACGTCTCGCTCTGGCTGAAATTCTTTATCTTTTAGGCTTAAATTTTTCATAAGCTCGGCAAAAAGACCAAGCGTTTTGTCTAAATTTTCATTTGACGCTTTTATAAAGTAGTGGGTATAGTCAAAGCCTGTACTTGCGTTATTTACGCCGCCAAAGCCTTTTACGATCTCATCAAACTCCCCGGCTCGTAAATTTTTGGTTGATTTGAAATTTAGATGCTCTAACATGTGAGCGATGCCACTTTTGCCCATCACTTCGTTTCTTGAGCCAACTTTATAAAAGACATCGACGCTTATCACTTTTGAGCCAGGATTTACTGGTACGTGATAAATTTCTAGTCCGTTTTCTAGTTTTGTTTTATTAAATTTTATCAATCTTTTGCCTTTTATTTTTTAACATCTATGCCGACTGCTTCGCTAATAGAGGCAAAGCCATCTCTTTTTAAAAGCTCTAAAATTTCTAAATTTATATCTCTTGCGATCATTGGCCCTTTAAAGATAAAGCTTGTAAAAATTTGCACTAAATTTGCTCCCATTTTTATGCGCTCATAAGCCTCTGCACCGCTATCTATGCCGCCGCATGCGATAAGTGTCGTCTTACCATAAAGCTCGTCTGCCACGGCTTTAAAGATATCTTTTGACTTTTTGGCGATCACCTTGCCGCTTAGTCCGCCAAAATCCTTTAAATTTGTTGAGTGAGAGAGCGAATAATCAACGCTTGTATTTGAAACGAGCACGCCACTAGCGCCGTTTTCTACCGCGCAGCTACAAAGTTTGATCGCATCTTCATGGCTCATATCAGGAGCTATTTTAAAGATGATCGGCTTTTTAGTTAGTGGCAAAATGACGCTAAAAAGTTCTTTTATGAAGCTCTCATCTTGCAGTGCTCTTAAATTTGGCGTGTTTGGCGATGAGACGTTTATGACAAATGTGTCGCAAATTTCACGAAATTCTCTTACTAAAATTTCATAGTCTTTTATTGCGTCTTCGTTTGGTGTAACCTTGTTTTTGCCGATATTTGCCCAGATCGGCAAAGTATAAGGATAAAGTTTTTTAACTCTATTTTTAATAGCCTCACAGCCATCGTTGTTAAAGCCCATCGCATTTTGAATGCTCTCTTCGTCTATGAGTCTAAAAAGTCTTGGTTTGTCGTTGCCAGGTTGAGGTTTTGGAGTAAATGTGCCAAATTCTAAATACCCAAAGCCAAGAGCTGTGAGCGCTTCAAACATCGTGGCGTTTTTATCAAAGCCGCCAGCTATGCCAACTGGGTTGTGGTAGGTGCTTGAGAATAAATTTTGTTTTAGCGCGTTGTCATCGACCACGCATTTGTGTGCCAAAAAGCTTAGCGAGCCAGGGAAGATTTTATTTGCTCCGACCATCGCTACTTCAGCGATCTTGTGGGCAGTTTCAGGATCAAATTTGAAAAATATAGATTTTAAAGTATTGTAGTTTAAGCTCATTTTAACCTCTTTAAAATGCCTAAAATTTCTGCAAATCTTAGCAAAAATCGCCTTAAACTAAGGCTTTGCCCTTAAGTCTTGCATAAATTTCATTTCTCTTGCTAAGCTCCTCGTCGCTTCCACTATCAATGATCTTGCCATCACTCAAAACTGCGATCTTATCGGCATTTTCAACCGTGCTTAAGCGGTGGGCGATGACGAAGATGATCTTTTTGCTTCTTAGATTATTTATCGCTTTTGTGATCTCTTTTTCGCTCTCGTTATCAAGCGCAGAGGTAGCCTCGTCAAAGATGAGGATTTGTGGGTTTTGATAAAGCGCTCTAGCTATGGCGATGCGCTGTCTTTGACCGCCTGAGAGGTTGGTGCCAAATTCATTTAAGATAGTGTTTATGCCATCATCAAGCTTGCTTACAAACTCATAGGCATTGGCTAGTTTTAGTGCGTTTATCACGGCATCTTCGTTAAATTCTCTGCCGTAAGCTACGTTTTTGGCAACTGTGTCGTTAAAGATATAGACGCGCTGGGTTACAAGCCCGATATTTTGGCGAAGTGAGTGAATTTTGATATCTTTTAAATTTGTGCCGTTTATCAAAATTTCTCCGCCATTTACGTCGTAAAACCTCATAAGCAAATTCATAAGCGAGCTTTTTCCGCCGCCACTTGAGCCAACAAGGGCTATAAATTCTGACTTATTTGCCTCTAAATTTATCCCTTTTAGGACCTCTTTGTCGTCGTAGCTTAGGCGGACACCCTTAAATTTGATCAAATTTATCTCTTCGTTTAGCTCTTTTTCGCCATCTTTTATCTGGCTTACTTTATCCATCAAGAAAAATGTCCTCTCGCTTGCTGCGATGGCGTCTTGCATTCTATTATAAATATTTACGATGCGTTTTAGTGGGGTGTAGAGCATAAAAAGCGCTGTTAAAAATGAAAAGAATGCGCCCATATTTATATGCCCGTCGATGACGTCTTTACCGCCTATTATTATAACCGCTGCCACGCCTATTGAGCCTATGGTCTCCATTAGTGGGCTTACTAGCTGCTCGATCTTGACGCTTTTTAAATTTAGTCTAAAAAATTTATTATTTTCATCAACAAAGCGTGAATGCTCGTATTCTTGGGCATTATTTGCTTTGATTATCTCGATATTTGTAAAAATTTCACTAAGCGCAGAGGTGATGTCTGATGTTTTTTCTTGTGACTGCTTTGAAATTTTCTTCATCCTTTTAGCAAGGCGCGAGATCGGATAGATCGCCACTGGCATGACGACAAGGGCGAAAAATGCCAGCTTTGGACTTTGATAGATGACGACGCAAAGAAGCCCTATAATGGTGACTGACTCTCTTGTTAGCTCAGGTATGATGCTTGAGACTATCGATCTTATGCGGTCGATGTCGTTTGTTGTTCTGCTGATTAGCTCGCCAGTTCTAAATTCATTGAAAAAATCCATATCTAAATTTAAAAGGTTTGCAACCATCTTTTCGCGAAATCTTCTAATCGTATCTTGCCCGATATATGCCGTAAAATAGGCCTGCATGAAGGTTCCGATGTTTTTTATCACATAGATCGCGATGATGGCGCAAGGCAAGATGTAAAGTAGCTTTTCGTTTTTCTCAACGAAAATTTTATTTAGTACAGGCTCTACCAGATAGGCACTTACCGCCGTTCCACCACTGGCAAGCCCCATGCCGATGATGGCAAAAATAAAGTGTGGGATATAGTCTTTAAAATATGGACCAAAGCGCTTTAGCACATCTTTTAAGCCAAAATTATTCATTATTTCTCTCCCAAACTGCGCCATTTGGCGTATCCATGATAGAGATATTCATTTTTGCTAGCTCATCTCTTATCTCATCAGCTCTTGCAAAATTTCTCTCTTTTTTGGCTACTGCTCGCTCATCAAGAAGCCTTTTAATTTGCTCTTTTTGCTTGCTAGTTACACCAAATTGAAAATACTCTACATAATTTGTGATAGCAATGCCTAAAATTTCGCCTATTAACTCTAAATTTGCCACCACTTCGGCCTTACATGCTTTATCTTTTGGATTATTATCAAGTCTTTCATTTGCCGTTTTTACAAACTCATCGACGCTTGCAAGCGCCTTTGAAGCGTTTAGATCATCACTTAGTGCCTCAAGCAGCTCGCTTTTAAAGCTCTCATTTGCCATGCCAGCTTGCACGCCATCAACTCTTTTTTTGAGGCGGTAAATTTTATCAAGCCTCTTTTTTGAAGCTACTAGATCTTCATCTGAATAGTTAAAATGAGCTCTGTAATGGCTCGTAAGCAAGTAATATCTAAGCACTTCGCCATGAACATTTTTTATGGCGTCCTTTACGAAAAAGCTGTTATTTAGACTCTTGCTCATCTTTTCGTTATTTACTTTTATAAAGCCATTGTGCATCCAGTATTTGCTCAAATTTTTATGATAGGCGCATCTGCACTGACTTGCTTCATTTTCATGGTGTGGGAAGAGTAAGTCAATGCCACCAGCGTGGATGTCGATCTCAAATTTATCGTTTTCTTTGTCGCTTAAAAACTCCCTTATCATCGCTACGCACTCGGTGTGCCAGCCAGGGCGACCCTTGCCAAATGGGCTTTCATACCATTTCTCGTCAAATTTCCAAAGCACAAAGTCTTTCTCATCTCTTTTCTCGCCAAAACTAGCCACGCGCGCGATTAGATCAGTATTGTTATCCTTGCCGCTAATGCTAAAATAGCCACTATCCTTGCTCGTATCGAAGTAAATTCCATCACTCGTCTTATACGCCACACCTTTATCCATAAGCACTTTAATGTAGCTAATGATCGCCTTCAAGCACTGCGTAGCCTTTGGTTTAAAGTCTGGATCAAGCACGTTTAAAGCGCCCATGTCGCTCTCATAATGCGCTATATATTTGTTTGTGATCTCCTCTAGGCTTTGGCCAGTTTGCGCCATTTTATTTAAAATTTTGTCATCAATATCAGTGTAGTTTCTTGCAAATTTGACCTTGTAGCCAAGCGCTTTTAAGACCCTTCTTAAAAGATCAAAGCTAACGGCTGACTTTGCATGTCCCAAATGTGCATCGTCATAGACCGTTGGTCCGCACAGATAGATGCTCGCTTCACCTTCTTTTATCGGGCTAAACTCAACCTTTTCTTTTTTAGAAGTATCAAAAATTCGCATTAAATATATCCTTTAAAAATGTTAAACCAAAATAGAGCAAAATCGCTAAAACAGCGATGGCGGCTATAAATTTAGGCTCGATTATAGCTAAAAATCGCTTAGCTCCAAAGGCTCTTATATATAAAATAAGCTGTAAAAATCCCCCAAGCGAGCTTGCAAATGCAAGACCAGCTGCTCCAAATTTCTGCATCAAAATGACTGCTAGGATCAAATTTATCACAAGGCAGATGATGGAAATTTTGGCTGCCTCTTTTTGCTTCATGTTTGCGTAGAGCCAAAGCGAGAAAATTTTAGCCAGACCAAATGGCGTAAGCCCCACCAAATAGGCGCTTAGCACCTTGGCACACTCGGTCGTATTTGCCCTTACGAAATTTCCCCTTTCAAACAAAAGCCAGATGATAAATTCGCTCATCACTACGCCTGTGATCGTGGCGGCTAGTAGAGCACAAAGAAGCAAGTAAAAGCTCTTTTTTGTCCAAACTAGAGCATTTGCCTCATCTTTTTGCTTTAAAAGTCTCGTAATCTTTGGAAAGAGTGCTTGAGATAGTGCGATCGCAAAGATAGCAAGCGGAAGCTGAAAAATTCTATTTGCATAAAAAAGATAGCTTATCGAGCCACTTACCAAAAAGCTCGCTAGCCAAGTGTCCATAAATGCGCTTATTTGCATCGCACTTGAGCCAAGTAAGCCGTGATAGAAATTTATAAAAAAGCCTTTGCTCTGCGCTCTTTTGCCTTTAAAGTATCCGCTTAGACCGCCCCAAAAAATTTTATTTAAAGCGTTAAATTTCATAGCGATTAGATGCACCAAAACTTGCAAAATACCGCCTGCAACGACGCCAAAGCTAAGATAAAGTGCGACCACGCTTTCACTCTTGCCACGAGCCAAAAGTAATGAAGCGATCATGGCTAAATTTAGTAGCGCTGTAGAAAACGCAGTCGTTGCAAAGTGCCCTTTGTACTGAAGCAGCGCACCCATGAAAGTGACGATATAAACAAGGGCTAGATAGTAGAAATTTATACACACAAGCGGCACTGCATCGGTGATATTTTGCTCGCTTAAGCCGCTTGCGATGATCTTTATAAAATAGGGCGTAAATAAATTTACAAGAAGCGTCAAAATGCCTATAAAAAGTAGAAATTTGATGAAAATTTCAGCTTGAAAGATCGCTTTTTTCTTGCTATTTGTAAAATTTGGCAAAAATGCCTGTGTAAAGGCACCTTCTCCAAAGATACGGCGAAATAAATTTGGGATTTTAAAAGCGATAAAAAAAAGATCGCTAAATATGCCAGCTCCAAGGATGGAAGCTGTTAAAAGGTCTCTTATAAGTCCAAGAATTCTTGAAACCATAATGCCAACTGAGTTTGAAAAAAAACCTTTTATAAACATCGCTCACCTAAATTAAATTTGAAAACGCAATAGTAACAAAAGATGCTTTAAAGCTTACATAACCCAAATTTAATAAAATTTTGGCGATAATAAGAGCCAAATTTTATGTGAAATGGATCAATTTTGAGCGAGAACGTGCAAGAAAACGAGAGATTTTTACCGCCAACGCAAATTCAAACTTCAACGCCTTATATATCGCTTAAAGAACTAAGCAAGCAACACAGCGTACCGGTAGAATTTATAGATTTTAAAATTTTAGATATTTTGACTTATTATAAAAATAAAGATAATGAAGAGCCAGTTTTTGTCCCTGAAGAAAATTTAGACTTTTTTGATGATAATGCATTTTATCTTGACGAGACACTAGAGATTGAGCAGGTCTATGATGTGGAATTTTTTGATGTTAGGCTAAATGCTGTACCAAAGCTTCCAAAGATAGAAATCGGTGTAAATTCAACAGTTACAAAAGTAGTCGCAAAGGTAAAAGCCACAAAATATTGTGAATACGAACAGCATTACGAAGATAAACTTTTTGAATATATCGCCAAACAGCTTATGAAAGCTCAAATTTTAATAGGTATAAGGATCGGCAAACTAAAAGACGAGCTAAAACAAATCGCCTCGGTTGTGCATGTAAAGGGCGAACTTGATAAAGACTACATACTAAACATAACACAAGGTATAAATCCAAAAAAAGCTACTGATGCAAAGATACTTTACTACTACAAAGATAAACTTGATGCGATAAAAGAGGAAGATAAGGTTGATTACGCTGATAGAGGTTTTGTTTTTGGCGTGGCACAAGATGAAGTGATAATGGAAGAGAAAAAGTCTCACGAAGGGCAAAATGGCCGTGATGCGAGAGGCAAATTATTAGCAGTAGAAAAGCCAAAAGAAGATACTGGCAAAGAGATAAGTATAAGTGAAAATATAGAGAGAGTAGAAAATGACGATAGCATAATATATATCGCTAAAAAATCAGGATATGTAGTTGAGAAAAATGGCTCATTTGACATAGAAGAGCGTATAGAGATAAATGAAGCAAATTTTAAAACAACTGGCTCTATTCAAGCAGGCACTGATACAAATGTGACTTTGGTGGTTAGGGAAACTGATACTATAAAAGATGCCATCGGCACTGGCATCATCGTGGAGGCTGACGAGATAGAGGTTAAAGGAAACGTCGGCGCAAATGCGATGGTTAAAGCAAATGAAGTAGTAATCGGCGGTCAAACACACCAAAAGGCTAAAATTTATGCAAAGAATGCAAAAATTTCTATCCATATCGGTAAGGTTGAAGCTGAAAATGTCGAGATAGATAGGCTAGAAGGCGGAAACGTCGTAGCAAAAAGAGTTAAGATAAATAGCGTCGTTGGTGGCTCTATAACCGCTCAAAATATCCAAATAAACACGCTTGGCTCAAACTGCACTATCACAGCTTCACATTTAATAGACGTAAGATATTTAAGAGGTACTGATAATAAATTTATAATCGATACCAGCAAAATGCCTGAGAGTGCTGAGGCTACGCAAGAGCAGTTAAATAAGATCGAAAATACAAAAGCAGAGCTTGCTTCACTTCTAAAAAATATTGAAACAAAGAAAAATGTCATAAATGAAAATAAAGACTCGATTTATACCATAAAAGCAAAGGTAGAAGAGCTCTCAAAAGCTAAAGTGATACCACCAGTTACCTTTATGAAAAAGCTAAAAGAGTATCAAGGTTTAGTCAATGAATACAACACTTTGCTAAAAATTTTTAAAGATAAAAAAGATTTGTTAGCTACTCTAAAAGATGAGCTTGAGATCATGCAAAATGGAATATTTTCTGCAAAAGTGATAAATAGAGGAAACTGGGTTGAATTAAATGAGATTAGATTTGTTATCGTTGATCCTCCGCAAAATGTCACTTATATCTCAAAGCAAAATGAAACCGCGCATGCTATTACTTTGGAGAAGATCGGCGATGGCGATGAGGCTGAGTATAAGATCAAAAAGTCAAATAAATTAGAAGACTACACAGATACAAATTTTTAAGAATAAAAGGTTAAATGATGATAAAAGCGATCGAAGGTATTGTCAGCAGAAAAGATCCCGCATTTGTGATACTTAAGACAAATAGCGGCGTAAGCTATGGAATTTTTATCTCACTTTTTTGCTCAGCCAAGCTTAGTAAGGGCGAAAAAGTCGAGCTTGCCATAACGCAGATCATAAGAGAGGACGCAAATTTACTCTACGGCTTTTTAGACGCAAATGAGCAAAAGATGTTTGAGATGCTTATCAAGCTAAATGGCATCGGGGCAAGTGCAGCGATGGCAGTTTGCTCAAGTCTTAGCTCGCAAGCATTTACAAATGCCATAATAAGCGGCGATGCAGATACCTTTAAAAGTGTGCCAGGCATCGGACCAAAGACTGCTAGACGCATCATAGCTGAGCTAAGCGACGCAAAACTAATAAGTGATGAGAGCGTGCCAAGCTATCAAAATGAGGCACTTTTGGCACTTGAGGCGCTTGGCTTTAAACGTGAGAAGATAGTGAAAATTTTGCCTGAGTGCAAGAGTGAAAATACGAGTGATCTTATAAAAGAAGCATTAAAGAAATTAGGATAAGGATTAAAAAGATGAATTTAGGTGTGATATTTGGAGCAAAGAGCTATGAACATGAGATAAGCATAGTTAGTGCAATAGTTTTAAAAAATGTCCTAAAACAAGAGCTAAAATTTATATTTTGCGACGCAAATAGAGATTTTTATCTTATCGAGCAAAAAGATATGAGAGCAAATTTCTTTAGTTCAGGCAAGTACAAAAATTCAAAAAAGCTCATTTTATCTAAAGGCGGATTTTTCATACACTCTCTTTTTGGCGATAAAAAAGTAGAGTGTGACGTCATTATAAATTTGATCCACGGCATGGACGGCGAAGATGGCAAGATAGCAGCACTTTTTGACTTTTACGGCATAAAATATATAGGTCCAAGGCTTGAAGTAAGTGCGCTTAGCTACAACAAAGAGCTTACTAAATTTCTAGCACAAAAAGCTGGTGTAAAGGCGCTTGATTACGAGATGCTAACTCGACAAAGCGAGCCAAAATTTCACTATCCTATTATATTAAAGCCAGCAAGGCTAGGCAGCAGCATCGGCGTAAGCGTAGTGCATGACGCCAGTGAGCTAGCTTATGCAAAAGACATAGCATTTGAGTTTGATAAAGATGTGCTTGTCGAGCCTTTTATAAAGGGAGTAAAAGAGTACAACCTTGCAGGCTGTAAGATAAATGGAAAGATAAAATTTTCTATCATCGAAGAGCCAAAAAAGAAGGAATTTCTTGACTACGAGCAGAAATATCTTAGCTTTTCAAATGAAAACAAGGTAAAAGAGGCTGAAATGTCTGAGGAGCTAAAACAAAAGCTTAAATTTAACTTTTCAAAAATTTATGATTGTGGATTTGACGGAGCGATCATTAGATGCGACTTTTTTGTGATAGATGATGAGGTCTATCTAAACGAGATAAATCCAAATCCAGGAAGTCTTGCAAACTATCTATTTGAGGATTTTGAGAGCACTTTAAACGCCCTTGCAAACTCACTTCCAAGAGAGCGTAATATAAAGATCGATTATAGCTTTATAAACTCGATCACTTCAGTAAAAGGTCGTGGGAAAATTTAGACCATTTAGTAGATTATAAAGTAGTTTGTGATATTTTACGTAAAATTTTACACAAAGAGCGACAATGGTAACTTTTACAAAAGATGAAATTTATACAGCAACTGAAGTGGTTAGAAATTTTAGTTCAGTGCTCTCTCGTGTGGGAGCTAATGAATTAAAAAGAGCGGTCATTGTTAAAAATAATAAATTTGAAGCTGTGCTTTTAAATATGGAAGAGTATGAGCGTCTTTGCGAAGCAGTGAACGTGCTTGAGAGCATTTATACTGCAAAAAAAAGAGAGAACGATGGCGAGTAGGGCGGTAAAGTACGGCTCAAATGAGTTTGATATAAACTACGAGATTGTAAATCCAAAATGCAAAAAAATAGTGCTTTTCTTGCACGGCTGGGGCGCTAATAAAGAGATAATGAAAAAGGCATTTGGCTCATATTTGAGCGAGCTTTGCCATGTCTATATCGACATGCCAGGCTTTGGTAAAAGCTCAATTACTGATCCTTTAAAAACAAGTGATTACGCAAAAATCGTTGAAAATTTCTGTGGTGAGCTTGGCATAAAGCCAGATATCATCGTAGGTCATAGCTTTGGCGGCAAGGTCGCAACGCTTCTAAAACCGCCACATCTTGTACTTTTAAGCTCAGCTGGCATAGTTGTCAAAAAGCCATTTATCGTGCGCACAAAGATCGCTATTTTTAAAATTTTTAAGCTTTTTGGATTTGGAAAATTTTATAAACTCTTTGCTACAAAAGATGTGAGTGGTATGAGTAGAGTGATGTATGAGACCCTAAAAAACGTTGTTGATGAGGATTTTACAAAGCATTTTGCTAACTTTAGTGGCAAGGCTTTAATATTTTGGGGAGAAAATGACAAGGCAACGCCTATAACAAGCGGAGAGAGCATACATAAGCTCATAAAAAATAGTTCATTTTTTCCGCTTAATGGTGATCATTTTTTCTTTTTACTTCACGCTAAATTCATAAGTGACGAGATAGAAAAAGGGCTAAAATTTGAGCCAAATGAAGCAAAAAATGTTGTGCTAGATGACGATGAGAGCGGGATCGAGGAGATAAGATGAGTATATTTTTAAGCATAAGCACAGTTT
This sequence comes from Campylobacter concisus, assembly GCF_001891085.1. Classification (NCBI taxonomy): domain Bacteria; kingdom Pseudomonadati; phylum Campylobacterota; class Epsilonproteobacteria; order Campylobacterales; family Campylobacteraceae; genus Campylobacter; species Campylobacter concisus. Next base: position 231,597 of record NZ_JXUP01000003.1, on the reverse strand, counting down.
TATTTATCTTTGCGCTCGCTTTTTATGTGATTACTTGCTTTCAGTGGTTTTCATATAGGCCCGAGCGCGTGCTCTTTCACTTTACAAAGCCCGCTTGGCACGTCTTTTTCTTTATTGTGCCGTTGGTGCTATTTTACACGACTGGTAAGTGGTTTTTCATCTATTTTTACTTTGCGCTTTTGCCAGCTCTTTATCTTTGGTACAAAAAACTTGATAAAAAGTTAGTAATTACTGGCAGGATCAAGCACTTTTTTGTGATCCTTGCTTGCGCTATCATCTTAAACTACGCTCTAAATTTTATCATTCACAAGGCGTTTTTGGCTCCGATGCCGCTTTTTGTCTTGGTTGTAAGCCTATTTTTTAGTGAAATTTTAGAAAAGATTAAATTTCAAGGCTTTAAAAACAAGGCGCTTAAAAAACTGGGTGCAAATAAAGATCTAAAAATCATCTTGATCACAGCAAGCTACGGCAAAACGAGTATCAAAAATTTCTTATTTGAAATTTTAAAAGATAGCTTCGTCTGCTACAAGACGCCTCGCAGCGTAAATACAATGGCTGGTATCATCAAAGATATCAATGAAAATTTAAACGAGCAAACGCAAATTTACATCGCAGAAGCAGGCGCTAGGCTAAAGGGCGACATCCTAGAGATCACAAAATTTCTAAACCCGCAAATCGTCATCGTTGGCGAGATCGGCGCACAGCACATTGAGTATTTTAAAACGCTTGATAATATCCGCTCTACCAAGCTTGAAGCACTTCAAAGCGCTCGCTTGCAAATGGCATTTTTACATAGCTCGACAAAGAAAGAGCCAAGCCAAAATTTAGAAATTTACGATGAGAGTCTAAAAGATATCAATGCAAATTTAGATGGAATATCATTTATGCTTGATGGCAAAAACTACGCTTCGCCGCTACTTGGCAAATTTAACGCTACAAATTTAGCCGTTTGTATCAAGGTGGCAAGATATCTGAAAATGAGCGATGAAACAGTAAATAGAGCACTATCTAAGATGAAAAACGTCGAGCACCGCCTAAGCAAGATCGAGGCTGGTGGCAAGCTTATAATTGATGATAGTTTTAATGGAAATTTTTCAGGCATGAGTGCAAGCTACGAGCTAGTAAGCACCTACGCTGGCAGAAAAGTGCTGCTAACACCTGGTATCGTTGAGAGCGATGCAGAGCAAAATGCAAATTTAGCCAAGGTGATAAATGAAATTTTTGACCTTGTTATCATCACAAGCCCACTAAACGCCGAAGTTTTGCTAAAACACATCATAAAGCCAAAGATCATCATCTTAAAGGATAAAAATAAAATGCAAGAAATTCTAGCTCAAAATACGCGTGCTGGCGATCTCATACTATTTTCAAACGACGCACCGAGCTTTATATGAAAAAGATAGTTTTTTTAATCCTAGCTTTAAATTTGGTATTTGGCTTTGATATTGATGACTATGACAGAGGCATTGAGGCGCTAAATGCCGGAGATTACGCAAGTGCGTATGAAATTTTTTATGATGGTTGTGAGCAAAAAGATGTGCTTTCATGCGAGGCTTTGGGTGATATGTTTGTAAATGAAGAGATAAATGAGCAAATGGATAGCGATCTAAAAAAGCACTCAAATATCGAGCTTGGCGTGAGTTATTATATGAAAAGCTGCGACCTTGGCTACCAAAATGCTTGTGATGATGTGATTAGCTTAAGAGATGATTTAAATATAAGCCTACCAGCTGGTGTTTATGAAAACGCCAAAGCAAGGTACGATGAGATAAGACAAGAAGACGAAAAAGAAGAAGCCTTAAGCGAGCAAAATACGACTTTGCAAAAATAAATTCTCTAGTTTTAGACTAGATTTACTTTTAGCGTATGCTCTTTTAGGCTTGCTGGAATTTTGCCATTTTCAAGCTCGATCAGTTCGCTAACTCTTAAAATATAAAAATCCTGCAAACTTCTGTTTGCAAATTTTTCAAGCTTTTTTGAAAGCGTGTCAAACATATAAAACTCAGCTTCATTGCTAGCTAGTAAAAAATCACCCCCGCTATCAAACGCATTAAAGATGGTCTTGCTTGCAAGTGCAAATGCAAGCTTTTCGTTTGCTTTTAAAAGTTCAAATCCACAAGGAAATTTATTGTTTAGATTTATAAAATTTGCTCTAAATTTATCTAAATTTTCAGGGATTTTATCGCTTACGGCTATTTTAAACTCTTTAAATTTATCCAAGCTCTTTATCTTTTTAAGCTCATTTTTTGAGGTTTCATTCTCTTTTATCCCTAAAATTTCTTTAAAAAACCTAATCGCTTCGGTGTAAATTTCGCTTCCGCCAAAGATAAAATCATCAATCTTGCAAGCTATTAAAATACCATTTTCATTGTTGATAAGTCTTATGATCTCATCATTTTTTTCTTTTTTATAAAGACGATGAGCCAGTTTGATAGCAGCTGCACCTATAAAATTTGGCTCGTATTTTCTCACAAAATCAGCATAAAAATATGGCTTTAAGCTTGCATAAAATTCTTTGTCTACTTGATCGCAGAATTTATCAAATGGCTTAAATTTCTCCCAAAAGTCATCATCGTTTATCTCAAGATCTAAAACCGCTCTTTTTTCATCAAGTGGCGAAATCACAAGCTCGTCTGCAAATTTCTCATATAAATTCTCTAATGGTTCAGCAGTGCTCACTACGACATCATTTACTTTCACAAAACCAGTTGTTGGCTGAAAATACGGATCAATTTTTTTAACATGCAAAAATAGTTCATCAAGGTTTGCGTAATCTAAAATTTCTAAAAAATATGGTTTAAAATACGACAAAATATCCTTTTTTGCATTAAATCTAAAAATTTCTATTTTTTGCATTTGACTCCTTTTTTTGGCTTATTTTATCCTAAAATTAAAAGGAGTTTCATTATAATTGCCCGATGGATAAAGAAAATTTCACGATTGAATGCTTTGGTAACGCTTATATTGGCGATGATGCGGCTGTGCTTGGCAAGCAGGTCTTTAGCAAGGATATTTTTGCTGAAAACTCGCACTTTAAGCATGGCTGGCTAAGCCTTGAAGAGATCGGCTACAAGGCGATGATCGTAAATTTTTCAGATACGATCGTGATGAATGCTAGGCCAAAATTTGCGCTTCTTGGACTTAGCTTGCCAAAGAATTTTTTGCCGCAGCAAATCAAAGAGCTAAGCGGCGGCATAAACAGAGCTTGCGAGGAGTTTGGTGTAAAGATAATCGGTGGCGATACGATAAGTAGCAAAATTTTAAATATAAGCGTTAGTGTAATTGGCGAGCTAAATGGCAAAGCTGTGCTTAGGAAAAATGCAAAATACGGCGATCTGGTAGCTTTTACAGGTAAGCTTGGGGGCAGTCAAAAAGGGCTAAATTCGCTTCTTAGGCTAGCTAAAATTTCAAAAAACTCGCGATTTAAAAAACCTATTTTAAGAGATAAATTTTTCCACAAAGCAGCTCATCTTGTAAACTCAGCTATGGATATCTCAGACGGGCTAAATGCCGATCTTGCTAAGCTTTTAAAGGCTAGCAAAAAGGGTGCTAAATTTACAAAAAAGCTAAGTAAATTTGAGCTTAGTAGCGGCGAAGAGTATGAAATTTTATTTACTTTTAGTCCTAAAAATTTAAACGCTATCAAAAGGATCGCCGCAAAAACACGGACAAAGATTAACGTCTTTGCAAAAATTTCAAATAAAAGGTTAAAACAAAATGCAAGAAACCACCACTTTTAAGCCTCTTTACGCACTCACTCATGCACCTATTGAGGCCTATTTTTCTAAAAATTCAGATGATTTTGTCGTGCGCGAGATACCACTTTACGAGTTTAGTGGGGATGGCGAGCACTTGATCGTTGAAATTTCTAAAAAAGATATGACGACAAGCGACGCTTTACACGCTTTAAGCGAGGTTACAGGAGCTAAGATGCGCGACTTTGGCTATGCTGGGCTAAAAGACAAGCAGGGCATGACGACGCAGTTTATCTCAATGCCACGCAAATTTGAGAGCGCGCTTGCAAGCTTTAGCCACGAAAAGATGAAAATTTTAAGCCTTAACGTGCATAAAAATAAGCTTCGTATCGGGCATTTAAAGGGAAATAGCTTTTTCATCCGCTTAAAAAAGGTGCTACCAAGTAATGCCAAAAAGCTAGAGCAAGCATTTGTTAGTATCGATAAAATGGGCTATGCAAACTACTTTGGCTATCAACGTTTTGGTAAATTTGGCGACAATGCTGAAACTGGCCTGGAGCTACTTAAAAATGGGACGATAAACGGCAAAAAGAGCAAAAATGTAAAGCTAAACGACTTTTTGATCTCGGCTTATCAAAGTGATCTTTTTAACCGCTGGCTTAGCAAACGCGTGGAAATTTCGAGGTTTTTGCAGGATTTTAGCCTAGTCGAGCTAGCTCAAATTTACCCGTATCTTGATAACGCGATTTTGAAAAATTTAAAATCGCAAAAGAGATTTTTTAAACTGATAGAGGGCGAAGTTTTGGGCCACTACCCTCACGGCAAATGTTTTTTGTGCGAGGATTTGGACGCGGAGGGCGCGCGCTTTGACGATAGAGATATCACTAGCTGCGGGCTGATAGCGGGCGCGAAGGCGTATGAGGCGCAGGGTGCGGCTAGGGAGGTAGAGGATCAAATTTTCGCACAGGCAAATGAATATAAAGCTAAAATGACGGGATCTAGGCGCTTTGCGTGGTGTTATTTAGAGGATACGAGCTACAAATATAACGAGGAAAAGGCGCACTTTACGATAAATTTTACGCTGCAAAAAGGAAGCTATGCGACGGTGGTGTTAGAGGAAATCTTGCACAAAAATATCTTTGAGTAGGGCGGCAGCTCGCCTTGCTAGCGCTTTTAAAGGGACTAGTAAAAAATTGGTTTGATAGATTATATTTCTTATCTTTGCTAAATTTTTATGTCACTTTTGTTTGCAGTTGCGACCGCAAGAGAAACAAAGCTTTAAATCCACCTCGCGATACTTTGTCTTAGCTTTTGCGTTCAAATTCACAATTAAATTTTTAAATTTTGATTTTAAATTTTTGCTCATTCAACCATGTTTCTTAAAAACATAAACCGCCACAAATCTCTAAATCCTAAGTTGTGGTGCAAGATATGGGAAGCTCATGGAGGGGGCGACATGATGATGCAAAATGCGGATCTTTTAAGCTTATTTCCGGATATAATTGGCTTTTAAATTTAAATATCTTTTAAAAGGAATAAAGAAATGGCAAATATTTTTCTTTGCTCTTATTTCGCGGAGGTTGCGAGCAAGATCAATGAAGTGATAGATTTTCAAGGTAAGCACGTTGCTTTTATCGATACGGCAGCAAAATTTGAAGAGGTGAATTTTTACGTAGATGAAGCGGTAGAAATTTTAGAAAATTTTGGCGCGAGGCTAAGACACCTTGACGTCTCTTGCGCCCAGAGTTTAGCTGTGCCAGTATCTGAGAAAGATGAGCTGTTTTGCAACGATGAAATTTTATCCGCCATTAGTCAGTGCGACATCATTTACGTTAGCGGCGGAAATACATTTTATCTGCTTAACGAGCTACGAAAATCGCGCGTCTGGCAAGCTATAAAAAATGCAGTCAAAGCGGGTAAAATTTATATTGGCGAGTCGGCGGGAGCGATCGTGGCCGCACCAGATACTAGATATGCTACGCTAATGGATAAAAATAGCGCGAAAACGAGTGATTTTACGGGGTTAAATTTGGTTGATTTTTGCGTCGTGCCGCACTTTGGCTGCGAGCCTTTTACGCAGGCCACGCACGAGATAATGGAGAAATTTGGGAACTTGTACGATTTACGACCTATAAATAATGCTAAGTTTATTGCGCTTTGAGATAAATTTTTAACAAAACATACGCTAAATATTTGCTCGAAGCACTCTAACTGCCTGCGAATCTACCTTGTAAATAAAAACATAAAGTTTAAAGTCTAAAGCTTTTAAAGCTAGAAATTTAAGCCAAAGCCGCTATAATTTTGCTCTGGCACGGTAAGCGATCGCTTTTGTTTTTGCAAAAGAGGAAAGTCCGAGCTGCGATAAGACAAGGTTCCATCTAACGGATGGCTAGGGAAACCTAAGGGATAGTGTAACAGAAAGCAGACTTCCGCTTCGGCGGTAAAGGTGAAACGGCGGAGTAAGAGCCCACCGGCACGCTTGGTAACTTGCGTGGCCATATAAACCCAACCTGCAGCAAGAAGGGATGGTTTTGGTCTTATATTAAAACCCTTCGCTAGAGCTTGTTTGTAAAAGCAAGTGTAGATAAATGATCGCTCAAGACAGAACTCGGCTTAACGCCGTGCCTTTAAATTTATAAAAATTGATTAGTTTGCTACGTATTTTTGAGCTTTTTGTAGTTTTATAAGCTCATTTTGGATGTGCGAAGACTTGTTTTTTAATAGCTCTATTGCACCGCCAATTAGTGCTTGTGCTTCTTGTGCCAAAGCTAGGCTTGTAAACATATCTTCACTAAAATTTTCTGATAATGCAGCTATCTTACCTGTATCTTCGTTTATCAATGCCAATTTAAATTCATTAATCCAGCTATTCACCTGAAGTTACCTCTCTCCATGCTTCTGATAGTTGCTTTACGACATTGGTTACTTCATTTAAGGCTGCGACATCGTTTTGTATATTTGCCATAGCAAGAAGCTGCATCTGTCTTGTATAGAGGCCGCTAAGATAGTGAGCTACATCGCCTTGAGAATAATCAAGCGAATTTAAAAGCTCAACAAAAATAGCGTTTGTCCTATTAATATAATAAACTTTTTTCTCTATATCTCCAGCTTCTATCGCCTTTTTTGTACGAAATATAAATTTTAAAATCCCGTCATAAAGCATTTCTATTAATTTAGTTGGGGACTCTATGCCCCCAAAACTAGACTGTGCGTATGCACTATATGCACTTTGATTCATCTTTCTCTCTTATTTTCTGCTATTTATCTCTGCATCGATCATTGATTTTAGTGTCGAGAACTGATTTTCTAAACTCGCGATGATAGCGTTATACTTGATAAAACGCTCTTGCATTGTTGTATACTTCTCATCTAAAAGCTTTTGTGTGCTCTCTTTGTTTTTTGTGATCGACTCGTTTTCGTCTTTTAACTGATTTTGCATAGCAACCATCGTACCACTTTTGCCAACGACACCATCAAGCATTTTAGCTAGCTTTGTAAATAGCCCATCTGTCTTTTTAGTTACTGGATTTATAGTGGCTTCATTCATACCTAGAGCTGTTAAGGCTGAATTTTTGCCTTTTACCTCGATATTTTCGCCATCGCTTCTTTTTAAGACGATTCTTTTGCCACTTTTATCAAGACTAGCTGTAACCCCAGTTATGCCAGCGTCATTTATAGCTTGTTGAAGTTTTAGTGCGTTCTCTTCGGCTGTGGCAGTAGCAGTAGTTGAGAATGTAACTGACTTGCCGTTTATCGTAAGATCGCCAGCTTTTATGTCCAGTGCTCCAGCGCTAACAGTCGATGCTCCCATATAGCTTATCGGCTCGATCTTGCTTGATCCCATGAAAAATTTCTGAATCTCTTCTGGATCTTTGCTAAGAGCTGCATTTAGCTTATTTAGATCAAGCTGAAGCTGTCCGTCTTTATCAGGTACTATGCCATATTTGCTTAATGCTTTGCCTTCGCTATCTTGTCCATTTACAAGACGACCAATGTTTGATCTTAAGCTTGAAATTTCGCTAACGCCTTGGAAAGTGCCAGCTCCCTTTTCCTCGTCATATTTTGTGGCTATGCCAAGGTTCATGGTCATTAGGTTGTAATCTTTTATAAATTCTTCAACCGCTTTTATTACCTCTTTTGTATCCTGAGAGACGCTTACGTTTGTTTTACCAGTTTCGTTTAATGTAATAGAAATTCCCGGTCTTAAGTCGTTGAAGGTATTTTTGCTTCTTTTTACATTTACTCCGTTATATGTAAATTCCGCATCTTGTGCCTTTAAAATTCTATTCTTTTCAAAATTTGATGTCATCTTTGGTGTGCCATCAGAATTTGTTAGTGGTGTGCCATTTGCATCTTTATCTTGAAACTGTGTACTATCCCAGCCTAGCTTATCTAAAACGCCAGCCGTATCATTTGAAAATTTAATAGTCTGTGTTGCGCCAGTGTTGCCTGATTGAAGCATGATTTGATTCGGCTTATCTCCGCCAACATTTAAAATTCTAGCTTGCAATTTACCGCCACTGATATCATTTATCTTGTCTACAATATCTTGATATGTGGTTGATCTAGTTACGCTAATAGAAAATTTTTGTCCATCGATCTCAACATCAAAAGAGCCGTTATTTGTTGCGCCTACTAAGCTTGAAGCGTTTTTAAAATTTGAGCTTTGAAATGTATCTTTTTGAGCAAGTTTTTGCACATCGATACTAAAATTTTGCACGCTAACGCCATTTGCCGCTGAGGCTGTTACGCTTTTGCCAGCATTATTTGTAGTTCTTTTTAGATAAAGTGCCTCTCCGCCAAGTGTTTTACCACTTACATTTACGTTGCTAACTAGAGTTTTTAGCGCTGCAAGGTCTTTTTGCTTTAGGTCATTTCTTTCTAGCCTTTTTGTTAAAGGTTTGATCTGTCCTGCCTCATCTGCTTCTTTTAATTTCTTAATAAGATCATCATTTAGCCCGCTATTTTTTGTACCGATGCCTAAATTTGTTACGTTACCTACTGCCATTTTTAACTCTCCTTGTCAAAAAGTATTCCGATGCTTTCTTTGAAATACTCGCTTATTCTTATAGCTTCTTTGCTTGGAAGTTGTGTTATCTCTTCGCCAGTTTTAGCATCTTTTACTTGCACGACCATTAAATTTAGCTTCTCATTGTAAGCAAATCTTACATTAGTATCGAGCTGCTGCATTTGATAGTTCAGTCTGTCAGTGACCTCTCTTGTTCTTTTGGCAAGCTCTTCGTTGCTAAGTCCGTCTAGCTCGTTAATGTCTTTTGTTTCATTGTTTTTATCAGCACTTAATTTAACATCAGAATGCTCGATAGGTCTGCTATCTATTTGACGCTGAGCGGATGTGCTCATGCTCGTATCTAGTACCTGATTTGCTGCTGCCTTAAAGATTTCCATAGTTTTACTCCTTAAAACTTACGTTAGCTTCTACATCGGTAAAATTTTAAAATCCTTTAGTGTTTATACAAATTTTTGATTATTTAGGCTAAAATCGAGCAAAAATTTATAGGAAGAGATATGAAAATTTCATTTGAGTGCGAGTGTATTTTACTTCAAAAGACACTGCTGCTTTTTTGTGGAAATTTAGCTGCTCATCATAAGGATTGTGATTTTGTAGTGAGTGACTGCGAGATTGCGACAAAAAAACCGCTATTTATAATAGGTAAAAATGCTCATCTTTCTCATCCTTTTACCAAGACAACACTTCTTGATACGCTTGAAGAATTTTACTCAGCTATGCAAATTCCAAAAGCAAATGAGCTAAATGAAGCTAAAAATGAAAAGGGCTTAGAAGATAAAATTTCACTTTTGATAGATAAATTTAAAGCTGATCTGCTAGAAATTTTAAGGGCAAATCAGTGAAACTCTACACTAAAATCTCAAGTGGTAAATTTAAAGGTAAAAGGCTTGAACTGCCAAGCCTAAGCACGACTAGAAGCACAAAAAGCATCGTAAAAGAGTCTTTTTTTAACGTCATTAGAGATGAAATTTACTCGCTTACATTTATAGAGGGCTTTGGTGGAAGTGGCGTGATGGCAAGCGAGGCCGTTAGCAACGGAGCACGTGAGGCTATCGCTATTGAAAAAGATAGAGCCGCTTTTAAGATCACACAAAACAATCTTGCTAGCCTAGAGTGCTCAAATTTAAAAGCAATAAATGGCGATACCTTTTCTGTTTTACCCGATATTGTAAATTCTCAAAGTGGCAAGGTCTTGCTCTATCTTGATCCCCCATTTGACATAAGAGCTGGCTTTGATGGCATCTACGAAAAGCTTGTAAATTTAATCTCACAGCTAAAAAAAGAGAAAATTTATATGATAGTTTTTGAGCACAACAGCGACTTTAAATTTAGTGATGAAATTTCTACATATAAACTTGTAAAATTTAAAAAATTTGGAGCTACTTCGCTCTCTTACTTCCAATAATTTATAAAAATTTGGAACATCTTTTGCTTTAAAAACCTAAAATAGCTAAATTTTAGGAAAAAATATGAAAAAATTTTTATCTTTTGTAGCAGCTTCAGTGATAGCTACTTCAGCCTTTGCTACGCAGATAAAAGAGCTTGCAAGCATAGTTGGCGTAAGAGATAATCAGCTAATAGGCTACGGCCTAGTTGTCGGACTAAATGGCACAGGTGATGGCTCAACGTCAAAATTTACGATCCAGTCTTTATCAAACATGCTTCAAGGTGTAAACGTAAAGATAAATCCAGATGATATCAAGTCAAAAAATGCAGCTGCTGTTATGGTAACAGCTAAGCTTCCTGCATTTGCAAGGCATGGCGATAAACTCGATGTCGTGATCTCATCTATCGGCGATGCAAAAAGCTTGCAAGGTGGTACGCTTCTCATGACGCCATTAAAAGGCGTTGATGGTGATATTTACGCTTTGGCTCAGGGTGCTTTAAGCATCGGCGGAAAAAGCATGGGTAGATCAGGTGGCAATCACCCAACCGTTGGCTCTATTCTAAATGGAGCTTTGGTTGAACGAGAAGTGACTTATGATATTTACAATCAAGATAGCATAAGACTAAGCCTAAAAGATACAAATTTTAAAACCGCTCTTGATATCCAAAATGCTATAAATGCAAATATCTCTGATGATGCCGCAAAGGCGATCGATCCAAGAACGGTTATCGTTAAAAAGCCGGATGATGTTAGTATTATCGAGCTTGCAAGCGCTGTGCTTGATCTTGATGTAGAGTATAAGCCAGATGAGAAGATAGTAGTTGATGAGAGAACTGGCACGATAGTAAGTGGCATAAATGCCGTAGTTAGCCCAGTTGTCTTAACGCATGGTGCAATCACAATAAAAATAGAGCCAAATAGCTACGATGAAGCAGTGCAAAACGATATAAATATAGGAAGCGACACATCTGTTGCACCTAGTCAAAATTTACTTAAAATTTCAGGCGAAAAAACAACCGTTGCAAATGTAACAAGAGCGCTAAATAAGCTTGGGGCAACACCAAGTGATATCATATCGATACTTGAAAATTTAAAGCGAGTTGGTGCGATACAAGTCGATCTGGAGATAATATAATGCAAATAGACAACACTTTAGCGCTAAATTCATACAATGAAATTTCGGCAAATAAGATAAAAAACGCAAATGCTAAACAAGATGCACTTTTAAAAGAGCAAACTGATGCATTTGAGGCATATATGGTAAAGGCTGTGCTTGATATTGCTTTAAAAGAAGATGAGCACAACTCGCTATATCCAAAGGCTGCTGGTAGCGACATTTATAGGTCGATGTATAACGATGCAATGAGTAAAGCATTGAGCGGAAATCTTGGTTTTTCAGAACTTTTGTACGATTTTTTAAAGAGAGACTCTTAAGTAAATTTATATTCTGCCGATGTAGTGATATAAACATTTTATTTTAAGAGGTATGAATATGATAAGGCCTTTGAACCAAAGACCAAATTTTCAGGCAAATACGCTAAATAAAAATAGCGATGCCAAGGTCGAAACTCAGAGTAAAGAAGTAAGAACAAACGAAAACGCAAAGCTAAAAGAGATAGCTGATGCCATAGCAAATGGTACTTATCAGGTTGATATCTCAAAAACGGCTAGGGCTGTGGCTGATGCGTTGCTGTAATTAAGGAATTTAAATGATAAAAAAGCTTTTGGACGAGGCTATAGGCGAGCTTGATGAGCTTATAAATTTAACCATACAAGATATCGCAAATATAAAAGAGGCTAAGCACTCAAGTGTTGATGAGAGTGTAAAGAAAAAAAATGCCTTAGTTCGTGCATTTGAAGATACGAAAAGAGCACTAGATAAAGAGCTTTTAAAGGTATCAAAAGAGAGCGGTACGACTACACTTGCTAGTGTTTTAGACGATGAAGTGAAGTCAAAGCTTGTACTTATGCGTTCAAAGCTTGAAAATTTACATAAAGTTAATAAAGAATATGCAAGGCATGTCGTTGCTGTTAAAGAATTTTTTGACTCACTTAATGAAAAAATTTTTGGCACTAAAACAAGTGAATACGGCCAAGATGGAAACAGCATAGATAATAATTTTTATAAATCAAGGGTTTAAAAAATGGCTAATATTTTTATGTCATTAGGCACGGGTGTTTCGGGACTAAATGCAGCCCAGCTTCAAATAAGTACAACCGGAAATAATATAGCAAACGCCGATAGCAACTACTATACAAGACAACGTGTTGTCCAGTCTGCATCTCCAGCGATGAATACAGTCCCTGGCGGAGTTGGTACAGGCACACAAGTAGATACTATAACAAGACTTCATGATGAGTTTGCCTACTCAAGATTAAAATACTCATCATCAAATTTAGAAAATACAGCCTATAAACAAAGAATTTTGCAAGAAGCTACAAAATATTTTCCTGATCTAAAAGATAATGGAATGGTGAAAGATATTCAGGAGTATTTTTCCGCATGGAATAACTTTGCTTCAAATCCTAATGCTGGTGCTCAGAAAGTCAATTTGATAAATAAAGCAAGTGTATTGACTGCAAGTATTAACCGCTCGTCAAAGATGCTTTATGATATGCATGAAAAGATTGATGAAACGATAAAAATAAATATAAAAGAGATAAATTCGCTAGGCAGGCAAATAGCAAATATTAATAAGCAAATCCAAAGAATAGAATCAGGTGCGGACGCTGGTATAAAAATAAATGCAAATGATCTTCGTGATAAACGTGATGAGCTTGAGCTTGCTATGTCAAAGCTGGTAAATACAGCAGTTTATAAAAGCGATCTAAAGAGCAATTCTAGGGTAGATACAGGAATAACAGATCAAGGAAAATACTACAATCTAAACATTGGTGGCGTAAGTATCGTTGATGGTGTAAATTTTCATGAAATTTCTATGAGTTCAACCGAAAGTGGAAGATATACAAAAATTTATTATGAAAGAGAAGATGGCAGAAGAATCCCAATGGAGGAAAAGATTACAGGTGGTAAAATTGGAGCTGCACTTGATCTTAGGGGCCGAAACTACGAGCCAGATAATGATAAATTTAGCGACGGAACGATCCAAAAATACATTGATAATTTAAATACATTTAGTAAAACCTTGATAACAAGTACAAATAATATCTATGCCGAATCCGCAGTTGAAATTTCTAACTCAGATCCGATAAGTTATTTAGAAGATGATAAAACTCTTATGAATCATGATAATAGTATAAGAAACGGAAGTTTTGAAGCTATTGTTTATGATAACAAAGGCAATGTTGTGGCCAGAAAAACTATAAATGTAAATGGCACGACGACGATGAACGATACAAGATATGGCAACTCTATCGTCAAAGACTTTAACTCAAACTCAGATGACAATAAAGACAATAATATGCTAAATGACGTTGATGACTTTTTTGAGGCGTCATATTTTTATGATAAAAATACTAAAAAAGGCATATTTTCTCTCATTCCAAAACAAGCTCAAGGGCTTTATAGCATATCAATAGTCGATCACGGTACAAATTTCCCAGGCGCTGTTGGCATAAATAGATTTTTTTCAGGTACTGACTCAAATAGTATCGGCATAAATCAAAATTTTACCCAAGACCACACAAAGCTTCGTGCCTACTCAAAGCCAGTTATCGGAAATAATGAAGTTGCAAATAAAATGATCCAGCTTCAGTATCAAAAGCAGACCTTTTACTCAAGTGGCATAGCGCTTGATAGAGATGAGACGATCGAGGGATATTACCGCTATCTTACGACTGACATAGCGAGTGATACAGAGGCGAATAATACGATCCACGATACAAATACGTCTTTGCAAAAGACAGCTGAAGAGGAATTTCAATCAACAAGTGGCGTAGACACCAATGAAGAGCTTACAAATTTGATCCGCTTTCAAGCAAGTTACGGCGCAGCAGCAAAGATCATCACAACCGTTGATCAAATGCTTGACACGCTTCTTTCACTAAAGCAATGAGTGAGCTAAAGAGCCTTTTAGACTCGCACGTACTTAGCAAAAATACAAATTTGGGGCTGTTTGAAGCCCCAGATCCACTTCAAGTAGCCACTAAATTTAAAGAGCCAAACGCTGCACTCATTTGTGCGTTATTTGCCTATGGCAATGCAAAAATGATAGTGAAATTTCTAAATTCGCTTGAATTTAGACTGCTTGATGAGAGTGAGCAAAATATCAAGAAAAATCTGTCAAATTTCAAATACCGCTTTCAAAATGAAAACGACGTAAGAGAAATTTTTATCACTCTCTCACGCCTTAAAAAAGAGGGTGACATAGAGAAAATTTTACGCCAAGGTCTAGCAAAAAATGGCGAAATGATAGATGGCGTAAATGAGCTTATTAAATTTATATATAAGCTAAATTCTTACCGCTCTGACGGATATGAGTTTTTCTTTGGTAAGAGTTTTGAGAGGGAGCCACAAAGCCCATATAAACGCTACAATATGTATCTTCGCTGGATGGTGCGAGATAGCGACATCGACCTTGGATTATTTAAAAATTTGCCAAAAGATAAGCTTTTGATACCGCTTGATGTTCATACACATAGAGTTTCTTTAAATTTAGGACTTATAAACAGAAAGAGCTATGATTACAAAGCGGTCATGGAGCTTACAAAAAAACTTAGAGAATTTGACGAGCTAGACCCGATAAAATACGACTTTGCGCTTTACAGGATAGGGCAGAGCAAAGAGTTAGAAACTATCATAAAAAATCTTAATCAATAAAAATTATTGCTAAATTTTTAAATTTAGGGTAGACTTGCCGTACAATTTTATCCACAAGGAGCTTGTATGAAAAAAATCGTTTTACTAAGTGCAGTTTTAGGAACTTTACTTTTTGCTCACGAAGGTCATCACTTTGATGCGAAAGCTGGAGAGCATCTAGTTATACCTGTTAATGAGCTAAGCGAGAAGGGCGATAAGAGTGTCGGCGAAGTAGCAGCTGTTAAGACAAACTACGGCGTTGCATTTTTTCCAAATTTAAAAGGACTTACTGCAGGACTACACGGCTTTCACATCCATGAAAATGCTGACTGTGGTGCGACTGAAAAAGGCCTTGGTATGAAAGCAGGTAGTCACTGGGATCCAGCTGGCACAAAAATGCACTCTTTTGCATGGGACGATAAGGGTCACAAAGGTGATTTGCCAGCACTTTACGTAGATGCTGAGGGCAATGCGAACTATCCAGTGCTAGCCCCAAAGATAAAAAGTCTTGACGAGCTAAAAGGTCACTCACTAATGGTTCATGTTGGTGGTGATAATCATAGCGACAACCCAAAAGCACTTGGCGGTGGCGGTGCTAGAATGCTTTGTGGCGTTATTAAGTAATCACTTTAATAAACGAGTCTTTGAGCTAGATCCAAAGGCTCGTTTAAATTTATAAATTTTAAAAATCTCTCATTTCAAATATAAAAAATTTACAAAAAGATAAGTACAAATAAATTACAATCTGCTTTTATTTCAATTATCAAAAGAGCAAAAAATGGAATTTGATCTACTTAGCTATGTCGTTTTTTTTGTAGCTGCATTTTTAGGTGGTTTTATCGATTCTATCGCTGGCGGAGGTGGGCTTATAACGCTTCCAGCTATTATGGCGATGGGCGTGCCACCACACCTTGCACTTGGCACAAATAAGCTTCAAGGTGTCTTTGGTAGCTTTACGGCGACTCTAAATTTCACAAAACGGGGATTAATTAATTATAAAGAGTGCTTTATAGGTATCGTTTTTACTTTCATTGGAGCTATCATCGGAGCGGTGATTATCCTATTTTTAAATACAAATTTTTTAAAGATAATTATCCCATTTTTACTGATTGCTATTTTTATCTACACACTTTTTATGCCAAAAGTCGGTGAAAATGATAGAGCTGCAAAGATGAATGAAAAGCTATTTTATGTAGTTTTTGGGCTGATACTTGGCTTTTATGATGGTTTTTTTGGTCCAGGAACAGGCTCTTTTTGGACATTTGCGATAGTGGCATTAATTGGACTAAATTTAAAAAAGGCCGTCGCTCATACAAAACTCTTAAATTTTACTAGCAATATCGTTGCTCTTGGCATTTTTATAGCTGGCGGACAGATGCTTTGGGCTGTTGGACTTTTAATGGCAGTTGGTCAAATTTTAGGCGCATATTTTGGATCAAATCTTGTCATTAAAAAAGAGGTAAAATTTATTAGAACAATGTTTCTAGTGGTAGTTGCAGTGACTATTTGTAAATTGATTTTCGATTATTTCAGAGTTTAAAATTAAAAATGTTTTAACAATAATTTTGTTACAATCACGCAAAATTCTAAATCCAAGGTAAATTAATGAAAGATTTGTTTCTATTTTCAAATTTCCTAAATAGCTCCCACGCCTTTATCTATGCGTTTCACTTTCTACTTGTAGCTTTGATTGTTATCATAGTTGCTTATATAGCAAGGAGTAAGATGCAGCTTGTACCAAGAGGTCTTCAAAATATAGTTGAAGCTTATTTAGAGGGCGTTATATCGATGGGAAGAGATACTTTAGGTAGTGAAAAACTAGCTAGGAAATATCTTCCACTTGTTGCAACTATCGGTTTTATCGTATTTTTTTCAAATGTTGTAGGTATTATTCCTGGATTTGAGTCACCAAGTTCAAGCTTAAATTTAACTCTAGTTTTGGCTTTGGTTGTATTTATTTATTACAACTTTGAGGGCATTAGAGAAAATGGATTTTTCAAATACTTTGGACACTTTATGGGACCGAATAAATTTCTAGCTCCTATTATGTTTCCAGTTGAAGTCATCTCACATCTTTCACGTGTAGTTTCGCTATCATTTCGTCTTTTTGGTAATATCAAAGGCGATGATTTGTTCTTACTTGCGATGCTTACACTTGCACCTTGGTTTGCTCCGCTTCCAGCTTTTGCACTTCTAACGCTTATGGCTGTTTTGCAAACATTTATCTTTATGATGCTAACTTACGTTTATCTAGCTGGTGCTGTTGCTATTAGTGAGCACGAGCATTAAAATTTAAAGCCATATTTTTATATGGCTTTTTCCTTTTTAAAACTATTTAAATTTTTAAATCACATTCTTTATTTTTCCAGTCAAAACGCTCATTTTTAGATATTTTAAAAGAAAGTATCGCTAAAATACGCCTTAAAAATTTGCATAAATTTAAAGGTAAAAATATGTTTGAAGTCGTTATTGGTTTAGAAGTTCACACTCAGCTTAATACAAAAACTAAAATTTTCTGCTCTTGCTCGACTAGCTTTGGCGACGAGGCGAATACTCACGTTTGTCCGACCTGCCTAGCACTTCCTGGAGCACTACCTGTGCTAAACAAAGAAGCGGTTAAAAAGGCGATCAGCTTTGGTACAGCTATAAACGCTAAGATCAATAAAAAATCAGTCTTTAATAGAAAAAACTACTTCTATCCAGACCTTCCAAAGGCATATCAAATTTCTCAGTTTGAGATCCCTATCGTAGAAGGTGGCGAGCTAATAATCGACTTAAATGGTACTAAAAAACGCATAGGTGTAACTAGAGCGCACCTTGAAGAGGATGCTGGAAAGAACATCCATGAAGAAACCGAGAGCTTAGTTGATCTAAATAGAGCTGGCACACCACTTCTTGAGATAGTTAGTGAGCCAGATCTTAGAAGCAGTGATGAGGCGGTGGCTTATCTTAAAAAACTACACTCAATCCTTCGCTTTTTAAACATCAGCGACGCAAATATGCAGGAAGGTAGCTTTCGCTGCGATGCAAACGTCTCTATCCGTCCAAAAGGTGATACTAAACTTTACACAAGGGTTGAGATAAAAAACCTAAACTCATTTAAATTTATCCAAAAAGCGATCGATTACGAGGTGGAGCGCCAAAGTGCAGCTTGGGAAGACGGCAAATACGACCAAGAAGTTTATCAAGAGACAAGGCTGTTTGACACGACAAATTTAGTGACAAGATCGATGCGTGGCAAAGAGGATAGTGCGGAGTATAGATACTTCCCTGATCCTGACTTGCTGCCTGTTGAAGTGTCAGAGCAGATGTATAACGAAGCGATAAAAATTCCAGAGCTTGCCGAGCAAAAGGTCGCAAGATATGTTAGTGAGCTAGGCGTAAAAGAGAGTGATGCGCTAAATTTAACTCAAAGCGTTGAGATGGCTAGATATTTTGAAGAGCTGATCGCTGCTGGAATTCAGCCAAAACTTGCTACTACTTGGCTTATAGTCGAGCTTCTTGGTCGCTTAAATAACGGCGTAACGATCGAGACAAGCCCAGTTAATAGTGCTAAAATGATAAATTTACTAAAACGCATAGAAGATGGCACGATAAGCGGCAAGGCCGCAAAAGAGGTGCTAGACTATCTAATGGAAAACGACGCGGACGTCGATAGCGTCATCGAAAAGCTTGGCTTGAAACAAGTGAGCGACGACTCAGCGATAATCGCGATCATAGATCAAATTTTAGCTGCAAACGCTGACAAAGTCGAAGAGTATAAAAACGGCAAAGATAAGATGTTTGGCTTCTTTGTCGGTCAGGTGATGAAAGAGGGCAAGGGTGCCTTTAACCCAGGCAAGGTTAACGAGCTTTTAAAGGCCAAAATAGGCTAAAAAATGGCTAAAATGAGCATAGCAGTCATCGGAGCCGGCAAGTGGGGCAGTGCGCTATTTCACGCTTTTAGTGAAAATAACGAGTGCGTCATCAGCTCAAGAACGCCAAGAGAGATGCCAAATTTTGTAAGTTTGGATGAAGCTTTGGAGTGCGAATACCTAGTCTGCACGATCCCAACGCAAGCTACAAATTTATGGCTAAAGCAAAACTACAAAAACAAAGACCAAAAGATCCTAGTCGCCAGCAAGGGCATAGACACGGCAAATCTCAAATTTCTAAATGAAATTTACGAGGATTTTGTTGATAGAGAAAATTTGGCCTTTCTTTCAGGGCCGACCTTTGCAAAGGAGATCATGCAGAAGCTTCCTTGCGCTTTGGTGGTAAATTCTAAAAATGAAAATTTAGCTTTGAAATTTGCTTCATTTTTCCCAAGCTATATGAAAGCCTACACCTCAGATGACGTGATCGGCGCTGAGGTGTGCGGAGCGTATAAAAACGTGATCGCCATAGCTGGCGGCATCTGTGACGGCCTTGGTCTTGGTAATAACGCAAGGGCAAGCCTCATTTCACGTGGACTTGTCGAGATGGCTAGATTTGGCAAATTTTTTGGCGCAAAAGATGAGACATTTATGGGGTTAAGCGGCGCAGGTGATCTTTTCTTGACTGCTTCATCGATACTCTCTCGCAACTACCGCGTAGGTCTTGGCATCGCAAGGCACGAGAGATTAGAGAAAATTTTAAATGAGCTTGGCGAAGTGGCCGAGGGTGTGGATACGGCAAGGGCTATTAGTAAGATCGCTAAGGAAAAGGGTATATATGTGCCGATTGCCAGCGAGGTTGAAAATATGCTAAATGGTAAAGATGTTTTTGAGAGCGTAAAATCGCTTTTGGGAAGAAGATGAAAGCATTAAAATTTATACTTTTTGTGGCTATTTTTACTCTCGGGCTAAGCGGCGCAGAAGTGAGCCTAAGAGCCAAAGTCTCGCAGATGATAATGGTTGGCTTTAATGGAGCTAGTACAAAAGACGCTGCGTTTCGCGCTATGCTAAGTGACGCTGGATATGAGAGATTTGGCGGTGTGATGCTACTTGGCAGAAACATCACCAACAAAGCCCAGCTAAAAGCAAGCATAAAAGCAATCAAAGAAAAAAGTCCTAAAATTTTTATCGCTATTGACGAAGAGGGCGGCAATGTAAGCCGCATGAAGGATAAGAGCTTTGATGGCCCATATCCTAGCGCATACGAGGTCGCAAGTACGCTTGATATCAAAAGCGCATATGATCTCTACTTAAAAATGGCTACAAATTTAAAAGAGTGTGGCATAAATTTAAATTTCGCTCCAGTGGTCGATCTGCACGATGAAAACTCACCGATCATCGCTGCTAAGCAAAGGGCGTTTAGCGAGTATGCAAGCAAGGTGGTGATCTATGCTGATGCCTTTATGGACGCATTTAAAGAGCAGGGTATTCTAACGACGCTTAAGCATTTTCCGGGACACGGCAGCTCAAAAGAGGACTCGCATAAAAATAAGAGCGAAGTCACGCTAAGTAAAGACGCGCTTTTGCCATATAAAGACGCCATAAGCACTGGTAGAGCGCAGATCATCATGGTCGGACACCTTTTTGTAAAGAGCATCGACGAGGACAATCCAGCCACACTTTCTAAAAAAATAATAACCGATCTCTTGCGAAATGAGCTTAAATTTAATGGCGTAGTCATCAGCGATGATATGCTGATGAAAGGCGTTGGCGACGAAGCTTTGGCTCAAAAAGTGGTGAAATTTATAAACGCTGGTGGCGACATCTTGCTCTTTAGCGAGTTCAAGATAAATAACCAAAGAACGGCCGATCTAGTCGCTCAAATCATAGTCGATGCAGTAAACGAGAAAAAGATCAGCAAAGAGCGAATCGATGCTTCATATAAGAGGATAATGGCTCTAAAAGCGAAGCTTTAATGGTTGCTCTGATGAGTTGCAATCCACTTATTAAGAAATAGAAAATTAGAGTGGAATTTTAAGAGACTTTAAAAAGTACTTTAGACTAGTAAATTTCTAGCAATCTCGTCTTTTTCTAAATCAAAGTATAAAACATTAAGCCACATATTGTTTTCATATCTAAATTTCATAGCTTTTTGGTCAACACCACTTATTCTTGGGTAGACAAGATAAAGCCTACCACACTCGTATTTCTTACCGTAAGCGTAGAGTTGATATAGGTCGGCTTGTGAGATATCATCTCTTGACTTAACTATCTTCCATTTTGTGTCAGCTATAAATTTGCTTTCTAAAAATATATCAGGCTTTAGTCTAAAGCTCCTTGGATTTTCTACGAGGTGTTTTTCTGAGTGTTGCAATATAATATCTGGAAGCTTTTTCTTTATGAAATTTCCGACATAGCTTTCAAAAAGCGTATTCATATCAAACAGCAAAGCAAAGGCCACATCGTTACCTCTATACGGGCCAAACGACTTGTTTTGTAAAAATATCTTGCTCCATAAAAGCGCTTGCTCATAGTGTTTTGTTTGGCGATTTAGTTTTAAGCGGCTAAAGTCCGCGTTTATATCGGAGCTAGATGAAATTTCATCAAAAATAAATAAATATTCCCTAATAAGCCGTTGATTTTTGCTTGATTTTGAGCGTCTGTATAAAAACTCGAGCGTACTTTTTATGAGGCGATTTTCGGCTCTATCTATGGAAAATTCCTGATAACAAACGTAAAATCTCTCTTTATGGACGATATTTTTACGTATTTGCTCCGAGATTTTAAGCTTTCCTTTTAAAAATTTTAGGTTATCTTCTAGCTCTATGTAGTCGCTTTTTATTCCTATTTTTATGAGTTTTGATACTTCATCTAGGAACATCGATATAAAAATTTCAAGAAGCGGCAAATTTAGGCTTTTTAAATTTGCTATGTTTATATTTTTAAATGGATGGTTTTTAAAAGTTTTTAACATTCTCAGTAAAATTCTTTTAGAATTTTCTACCGCTTCTTTATTGCTGCCATTGTCGTTATCATGGATTTTTGGAAGTATCTCAAGGCTATCGCCGCTTTTTGTCTGGATGATACCGACGTAGTTTTGAGCTTGTAAAAAATCGCCCTTTTTGTCTCTGCCTGGCTTTAGAAACTCTACTGTGGCAAAATTTTCTCTAGTAAATGCATCTACGGCTTTAAATAGGTCTTGGTCGTCTTCTGGGCGAAATTTTTCAAACTCTATTAAGTATTTGGTCATTGCTTTGCGTTTTGTTTCATTCGTAAATTTTTATATAGCTTTGAGGATTGTTGAAAATTTTTTGGTCGCTTATCTCGTATAAGACTTTATCGTCTATATCGTCGATCTTTGATCCAAATAATTCTTTTGCAACCATATTTTTCTTGACTTTAACAAACTGCGAATTCTCGTCTTTTTGATTATCCCCCAAAACCAGCCTTATTTTCTCCCAGTCATCATAAAAATACTCTTGTAGTAGCGGTAAAATTTTATTTTTAAAGATATTTGCAAGTATTTTTATGTCTGACACGCCCATAAAATAAGCATGCCCTATCGTGTGGTCTCTGTCGTAAAGATACTCTATGCGATCGTTTATCGTTTTTAGCATTTTGTCTAATTCTATGCCAGTATCCACCCTTTCTTCATTCGTACCTTCTTTTTTCTCGGTGATTTGAATACCTTTTAAGAGTTCAGGTTGTGGCATTATCTCTACAAATTCAAATCTTCTTCTAAGTGCCGTATCCATAAGGGCTATGCTGCGATCTGCCGTATTCATCGTGCCTATTATGTATAAATTTGACGGCACTCCAAATTTCTCTTTTGAGTATGGCAGCTCGACCATTATCTCGTCATCTGCACCGAGCCTTTTTGATGGCTCTATAAGAGTTATGAGCTCGCCAAAAATTTTCGATATATTTCCGCGGTTGATCTCGTCTATTATGATTGTATATTTTGGTGTTTTTTCATTTAAAAACTCTTGTTGTTCCTCTTTTGACAAAGTGCAAAATTTGTCGAGTCCATCCTTGTATCCAGCCAAGTGTAAAGCGTCCTCGCAACACTGATAAAAAATACCTTTTTCTATCTTATAAGATATCTCGTTGTCTTCGTTACCGTTTTCTCTATCAAATACAGGTTTTATACCCTCAACAAATTCTTCATATCCATAGCTTTGATGAAATGTGATAAATTTTATCTGCCCCTTTTCTACATACTCTTTAAATTTAGATCTATTATCGGAAGCATTGCCTTCTATGATTTCTAGTGCTTTACGAACAACGCTATATGTCTTTCCAGTTCCTGGAGGGCCGTATAAAATTTGATTAAGTGGATAAGTTAATTTCTTGTCATTGTCGGTCATTTTATATCCTTCATTATCACTATTGTTTAGTACATCGTGTGTTGACTTATTTTCCTTTGCATATTGGTTCCATAATAGAGACGAATATTCATAAAAGTCCATATAGTTTGGCTTATTTTTTAGTAGTTCTTTTTGAATTTCTGATATGTTTTTTGATTTTATATTATTTTTTTGAGCCAAATACTTGAAAGCTTCTTTTGAGACAATGTGTAGAAGTGTTTTGTCTGGTGCATATAAAAAGGCTATTTTCCATTTTATGGCATTGCCAAGATCAATATCATCTATATTTTCAAATTCTTTGTTTTGTGCATATTTTATAATTTGTAAAATAAGACTTTTTATTTTTTGAAATGCTTGATTTCTAGTCTCTCCATATTTTTCATACCATCCATACTCTGTATCACCAGTTTGTCCACTTTTTAGTTCCTTTTCGACATCGTTTTGTGCTCTTTTAAAAATTCCAAATTTATAAGCAGATCCACCCCATATACTTATAAGATTTTCTGTTTTACTTTCAAGCCAAAAGGTAAAAGTATCCTTGCTCTTAACGCCTGTGTATTGCTCTAAGGTCATATTTTCTACAGCTTGAAAAGGCCATCTTTGTTGAAAGTCATCCCTTAATTTCAAGCGTTCTTGCCATGAAACCATTTTTGCTCCTTGTTTATTTCCTTAAATTTAGTGTCCTATTTTATCTCACAACCCATCAAATTCTTTTTTTAGTTCGTCTCTTAGCTCTTCAGCTCTATCTTCGCCGTTTTTGAAATTTATCTTTACAAAGCCATCTAGCTCGTCCAAGATCGCAAAGAGTTCGCTCTCCCAGCTTAAGTTTTCTTGCTTTGATAAAGTTTCTAATTTTTCTCTTATTTGCTCTAAGGCATCTAATGCTTTATCCTTCTCAGACTCACTATTTAACGCATCTTCAAATAAAATATCTTGCCTTAAGGCGTTTATTTTTTTAAATATTACATTGCAAAATTTTGGATATCTTTCAGTATTGCTTAAATTTTCTAAAACCTCCTGTGCGGCCTTTTGATAAGCTGGCACCGCCCCCTCTTCGTCGAGCTTTCTGGTTAGTTTTTGTATCTGAAAATATAAAATAAGCGCTGCAAAAAATGCAAGTAGCAAATAAATCGTCACACTATTCATTTTTACTCCTTTTTCTAAATTTATCTATGCTAATTATCGCAAGTGCCAGCCAGATCATACAAAACGAAATGACCTTGTAGCCGTCTAAATTTTCGCCGTAAATGAAGACCGCACAAAGGATCGCGATGGTCGGCGAGATGTATTGCAAGTAGCCAATCGTTGTTAAATTTATCCTTATTGCCGCTGCGTTAAAAGCGACAAGTGGCACGATGGTTACGATGCTTGAAGCGATCATTAAAAGTGAGTCCTCGTTTAGTCCAAAGTGGCTTTTACCTAAAAATGCTATGTAAAGGACGTAGGCAAGTGCAAATGGGAACATAAAAAATGTCTCTATAAAAAGCCCGTTAAATGCACTAATCTTTGCCATCTTTCTAACTGCTGCATAAAATCCAAATGAAAGCGGCAAGATGATGGAAACTAATGGCAATCCGCCTTTGGCATAAATTTGTACGCTAATGGCTAAAACGACTATACAAATGGCTAAAATTCCACTTTTATTTAGCCTTTCTTTAAAGATAATAACACCAAGGAGCATGCTTATTAGTGGATTTATAAAATAGCCCAAGCTTGTGTCAAGAATTTTGCCATTGCTAACCGCATATACATAAACGCCCCAGTTTGTGGTGATAAATATGCCACTCAAAAATAAGGTTTTTAGTGAACGAATATCTTTAAGTAAAGCAAAAATTTCGCCCATTTTGCCATTAATGCAAAGCACTGCCGCCATCAAGAAAAATGACCAGATGATCCTGTGGGCTAAAATTTCATAAGCATCGACATCTTTGCTAAATAGGTTGAAATAAACCGCCAAAAACCCCCACATAAAAAAGGCGCTAAGCGCGAGAATAACGCCTTTTTGGCTCTCATTTAGTCTTGGTATTTTTGTCGCCTTTTATAGAATTTATACTATCTATCATCAAAAGTGTGACAGAGATGGCTAGGCAGATCATCAAAAAGTATGAGCTTTTCTCCAGCCTTTCACCGATGGCAAATGAGACAAAAAGCATCATTATAGGCTCAAAATATGTAAGCAAACCTAGTACATTTATCGGCACGAGCGTGCTTGAGAGGATCTGGGCGATGAGGGCTATGCCGCTTATAGCACCAAGCAAGATGAGCAGATAGTAGATGTTTGGATTTTGGCTCATCACGTAGTTCATATCGGCTGTGAGCGCAAAATAAAATGAAAATAAAAACATAAAAATTATCTCTATAACAAAGCTTGAGAAATTTGCAAGGTTGTAGTACTTTCTAATGGTAAAATAGACTGGATAAAGGCAAAAAACTACAGCGCTCTCCCACGAGATGCCACCACTAATGACTGCTGTGCTAAAGACGCCAATGGCAGCGAAAAATATCGATGCTAACTTTGTTTTTGAGAGGTGCTCTTTGAAAAATATCCGTCCAAAAAGGACCATGACTATTGGCATGATGAGGTAGCCTATCGAGACTTTTAGCGCTGCGCCGTTACTTGGAGCCCAGAGATAGAGCCACATCTGAAATGAGACGATGAGCGAGGTAGCAAGCAAAACTAGTAAAATTTTAGGTTTTAGCTTTATTTTTAGAAGTAAAAATTTGAAATTTCGCTGCTGTTTTAATAAAAAAATGGCGGCGATGACAAAAGGCATGGCAAAGATCATGCGGTATCCAATAAGAGCTTGCGTGCTGATGGGGTTCATGAGCACTGACATGTAGTAGATGCAGTTAAATAAAACTGATGCCAAAAGCGAATAAAAAATGCCTTTTATCATGAAAAAAATCTTCTCTTTTTTTGGGTAAATTTAAAGTAGCGATTGTATGCAAAATATCTTTAATAACCCATTAATGGCTTTTATTTTTTAAGTTTGCCGTGATATAATCAGCGTCTAATTTAAGGCAAAAAAGATAGGAAAATAAATGACTTGGAACCGCGATAGCTGGAGAGAATTTAATATCTTGCAACAACCAAATTATCCAGATTTAAAAGAGCTTAAAGAGGTCGAAGAAAAATTAAAATCACTTCCTCCTTTGGTCTTTGCTGGCGAGGCTAGAAGTTTAAAAGAAGAACTTGCAAAAGTTTGCAATGGCGAGGCATTTTTGCTTCAAGGTGGCGACTGCGCTGAGAGCTTTACAAATTTTAATGCAAACAACATCAGAGATATGTTTAAGGTTTTACTTCAAATGGCGATAGTTTTAACCTTTGCTGGTGGCTATCCAGTGGTCAAAGTGGGCCGCGTGGCAGGGCAGTTTGCAAAGCCTAGAAGTAGCGATTTTGAAGAGGCAAATGGCGTTAAGCTTCCAAGCTATAGAGGCGACATCATAAATGGCTTTGAATTTGACGAAAAGGCAAGAGTGCCTGATCCAAAACGTATGATAGAGGCATATTATCAAAGCGCATCTACGATGAACTTACTTAGAGCCTTTTCAAGAGGTGGTTTGGCCGACCTTCATCAAGTGCATAAGTGGAATTTAGGCTTTGTTAAAAAGCCAGAGATCGGCGAAAAATACGCAAAACTAGCTGATGAGCTAACAAAGACGCTTTCATTTATGGCAGCTTGTGGCATCACTTCAGCAAATACGCCAGTCATAAATCAAACCGCGGTTTATACATCTCACGAGGCACTTTTACTACGTTATGAAGAGGCATTAACTAGGATTGATAGTCTTAGTGGTGAGTGGTATGACTGCTCGGCTCATATGCTTTGGATAGGCGAGAGAACACGTGGTATAAACGATGCTCACGTACATTTTTTAAGCGGTGTAAAAAATCCTATTGGCGTAAAGATCGGACCAAGTGCAAAGGCTGAGGATGTCATCGCGCTTGCAAATAAGCTAAATCCAGAAAATGAAGCTGGCAGACTAAATGTGATAATTAGAATGGGTGCTGATAAGATAGGCGAAAATTTACCAAAAATTTTAAGAGAGCTAAAGCGAGAAGGCCTAAATATCGTTTATAGCATCGATCCGATGCATGGCAACACCGTAAAAACATCAAATAACTACAAAACCAGAGAATTTGACAAGATAATAAGCGAGGTTAGAAGCTTTTTTGAAATTCACAAAGCTGAGGGCACAAGAGCTGGCGGTGTGCATCTTGAGATGACAGGCCAAGATGTGACTGAGTGCACAGGTGGGGCATTAAACATTACTGAAAGTTCGCTTGAGCAAAGATATGAAACACAATGTGATCCAAGGCTAAATGCTGATCAGGCACTTGAGCTTGCATTTTTGATGGCTGATCTAGTCAAAAAAGCTTAAAATTATAAAATTTGGAGAAAAAGATGGTAAATGTTTATGATCTAATCGTTGTTGGTGGCGGACCCTGTGGAATTGCTAGCGTAGTTGAGGCAAAAAGAAATGGTTTAAATAATGTTTTGCTCCTTGAAAAAGGTGACAATCATAGCCAAACGATCAGAAAATTTTACAAAGATAATAAGCGTGTGGATAAAGAGTATAAAGGGCAAGATAGCACGATACATGGCGTAGTTTCATTTGAGGATGGCACGAAAGAGAGCACGCTTGATTATTTTGATAAGCTGCTTGATACTGAAAAGATCGAAGCTTTTTTTAATTCTGAAGTAGAGAGCGTGAAAAAAGATGGAGAAATTTTTAAAGTAACTACCTCAAAAGCCGTCTATGAAGCTAAAAATGTAATGATATCAATTGGCAAAATGGGACGACCAAATAAGCCTGATTATAAAATCCCTCCTTCACTAAACTCGGTTGTAAATTTTAACCTCGATAGCTGTACAAACGGCGAAAAGGTGCTTGTTGTAGGTGGCGGAAACTCAGCAGTTGAGTATGCGATCGAGCTTTGCCAATACAATAAAACCACAATCGCTTATAGAAAAGATAATTTTAGCCGCGTAAATGAGACAAATTTAAGCGCACTTTGGGAGCTAGAAAAGCACGGCAAGATAAAAGTTAGACTAAATCACGATATAAAAGAGATAGATAACGAATCAGGCAAGGTTAGAGTGCATTACGAAAATGGCAAAATTCGCGTTTATGACAGAGTTGTCTATGCAATAGGCGGCTCAAGTCCGGTTGATTTTTTACAAAAATGTCAGATAAAAATCGATGAAAAAGGCACTCCAATAGTTGATAGTAACTACCAAAGTAGCGTGCCAGGACTTTATGTGGGCGGTGACATCGTGCTAAAAAATGGCGGCTCAATAGTCGTTGCTCTAAATCACGCTCATCACGTCATAAAAGACATTTTAAAAGGCAAGGCATAAGCTTGATAAATAAAATTTTACTAGCTATTTTTTGTTTGATAGCTGGCTTTTGTCTATCGTTTTTTAAATCTCCAAAAGAAGATGAGACACCAAAAGATACTAATCAAACGATTTATTCTATAAATTTTGACAATTTGCCAGAAGAAGAGAGACAAAAATACATCAGCAAAGATGATCTTTACGAATATGGTGGATATATAACTCCAAAAAGCTATATCCAAAATTTTACTGAAACGAACGATCGAAATTTATCAAATGATGTAAACGAACTTCAGGAGCAAGTTCGTGAGCTAAGTAAAAAAAATAAAATTTTAGCTACTGATAATGTCGATATCAGCGAGAAAAATTTAGACTTTATAAGCAAAATTTCAGAGATGAAAAAAAATATCGAAAATGAAAAAAATGAGATAGTTGAAAAAAATCAAAAGACGCTTGGCGAGCTTGAAGCACAACACTTTGAAAATATACAAACTCTCACAAAACGGCTAAATGAAGCTCAAGCTGATATGATTGAGAGCTCAAAAGCCTATGAAAAAAAGATAATAGACCTTGAAAATGCGATAAATGAGGCAAAAAATGGCGATGAAAGTAAGGTAAAAGACATCGAAGCAAATTTTGCTAAATTTAAAGAGATGGCTGAGGCAAATTACACAGCTTTAAAAGAGCAAAATATAGAGCTAAATACGACACTGACTCAAAAAGACGCACTAATAAAAGAGTATGAAAATACTCAAAATGAAAAAGATAAAAACGAAAAAAAAGAAATTTTGCTTTTAAAAGAGGAGATCGAGCGAGCAAAAAGTGACGCTAAGACACAAAAATTTAGTTATGAAAAAGAGATAAATGCACTAACTGATGGCTTTGAAACGCAAAAAAGCGTTATGGAGGATGAGCTTTCAAAAAAGGCAAATAAGATAATTGATCTTGAGGAGGCTCTTGAGTCAAGCAAGACCGCCTTAAAAGACAGAATTTATGAGCTTGATGAGATAAAGAAAAATTTAAACTCAAAAGATTTGGCAGTTGAAAACTATAATGGTAAAAATTTAGAACTAAATGCCTCTCTTGCGGCACTTCATAAAAGTTTTAATGATCTAAAAGAAAAAAATCTTAAAAGCGAGCAGGAAAATAAACTCGCAAATGAAAATATAAATTCGCTTAAAAAAGAGCTTGAGCGAGTAAATTTGATAAATAAAAAGCTAGAGAAGCAAAATTTAGATGCAAATGCAAGTCTAAGTGAGCTAAATAAAAAGCTAAATTTAAGTGAAGAGAGCTTTAAAAATGCACGAGATGAGTTAAAGACGCTTGATACAAAGACGAATAAATTTTTAAAAACTTTGTTTGAGCAAAACCAAACTATCTCTTTGCAGACCCAAAAGCTTGGTTTAAATGACAGCGAATTAAAAAATTTAAGTGCAAAGATAAATTTAAAAGATGAAAAGATAAAAGAGCTGGAAAATAATCTTACACAAACTAGTCAAATGTTAGTAGCAAAGCAAAATGAGCTAGAAGCTCAAAAAAGAACGCTAAAGATCGATATGCAAAACTATGAAATTTTGCGCCAGCAAATAAATATTTTGCAAAAAAAGATAGCCGATACGTCAGCTCTTTTTGCTGATAGCAATAAAAGTGGCGGTAAAAATTTACTAAGCTTACAAAATGAGCTTGAAAGTGCAAAACATAAGTTAAACGAGAGTAATAAGACGATTGAAAGGTTAAATTCTAAAATAAATGAACTTAGCTCATCTAGCGTAAAAGGAAGTCCAGTAAATGCCAAGATCATCGAACTTCAAAAAGATATCGAGCAAAATTTAAATAGGCAAGATGAGCTTGAAAATGAAAATGTGAATTTAAAAAATATCTTGCAGGCGACAACTAAGCCAGAGACGCCAACAAAGCTAGTTTTGATCTCTAGCCTTGAGTGTGATGACATGGACGTAAAAGATAAGGTTAGCGTGATGTGTAAGAATAGAGTGAGCGAATTTTTACAAAGATTTAACTCAAACTACCTTTATGAGATAATTCCGATCGTAGATAAGAAAAATTTTGTCATCCCGTCAAATGTGGCTCAAAGTATCAAAAAAGACGATCTTGGCAGGCTAAATAACTATGTAAATTACGGCGTTGGCAAAGAGCGCGCAAAGGCAGCAGCCGAGCTTATAAAAGAAGAATTTGGCGATTTTGCAAGGATCAGCTTTAGCTCCGAAGTGATCGTAAAAGATGTCACGCGCGGCTTTATCATCAAGGTTTATAGATGATCTTGGCTCAGCTAAAAAGTGGCTATCGCTACAACAGCGATACGCTGGTACTTTATGATTTTATAAGCTCAAGTTTGAAAAATTTTTCAGGTAGGATTTTAGACGTTGGCGCAGGGTGCGGGATACTAGGACTTTTACTTAAACGTGACTTTAAAAATTCCAGCCTAAGCTTGCTTGATATCTTGCAGATAAATGGTGAAATTTCTAAATTTAATGCCAGTAAGAACGGCTTGGAGGCAGAAATTATAAATGCTAATTTTGCAAATTTTAAAGATAGTGAGAAATTTGACCTCATCGTATCAAATCCGCCATTTTATCACGAGGGTGCGAAACAAAGCGAAGATGAGCATATAAAGGCTAGTAGATACACAAGCTCTTTAAGTTTAAAAGACTTTATAAAAGGCATAAGTATAAATTTAAAACCTCATAAAAGGGCGTTTTTTTGCTATGCACCTGATGATCTTAGCCAGATCGTAATGTGTCTAAAAGAGTTTAAGCTAAATTTAGTAAGCCTAAAATTTATTCATACAAAGGCTGATAAACCAGCAAATTTAGCCCTGTTTGAGGTAAGAAATAATTCAAACTCAAAGCTAAAAATTTTGCCGCCTTTAGTGATGAGTAAAAATGGCTCGCATACAAAAGAGGCGATTGAAATTTTTAAAAAAGCTAATACAAACAGCGTTGATTATCAGGGGCTAGCGTGAGGGTGCAAGGCTTTAGCTATGAGTTTGATGCCAGCTTTTGCGAGAGCTGTGGCGGCAAGTGTTGCACAGGAGAGAGCGGCTACATTTGGATAAACGAAGAAGAAATTTCAAAATTTTGCACTGCATTTCATATGAGTAAAGATGAGTTTGAAAAGCAGTTTTTAATAAGAGTTGGGCTAAGGTGTAGCATAAAAGAGAAACCTTATGAAGATGGCTTTGCTTGTGTATTTTTTGATGAAAAAAATAAAAACTGCTCGGTTTATGAGCTAAGGCCACAGCAGTGTAGGACTTTTCCGTTTTGGAATTATTTTAAAAAAAATTTAAAGGAGCTAAAAGCAGAATGTATTGGCGTAAAATTTTAGTATTTTTTATGAGCGTATTTTTTAACTCGCAGCTACTTTTGGCTGACGATAATAAAAGTATAAATTTACGTCTAATGCAGGCTTTATTGTTTCAAGATAGCGGAGATGTGAATGCTAGTATTCAAGCTTACTCAAACATTTTTAAAGACACAAATCAAAAAGCTTATTTAAAAGAGGCGATCAAACTCGCCTTTGCTACAAAAAATGAAAATTTAGACACTTTGATAAGTGAAGGCGAAAAAAGCTTAAAAGACGATAGCGATTTTATCCGTATAAAGGTGGCAAATTTAGTAAATCTTTCAAAGCTAAATGAGGCTAAAAGTTTAATGCAAGAGCTTGCCACAAAAGAGCCAAATGCCCAAAATTTACTCATGCTTGGCACTATTTGTATGATGCAAAATGAAACAACGACTGCGCTAAAATACTTTGAAGAGGCATACTCGCTAAAGCAAGAAGAAGAAAACTTGCTCCGTATCGTTGATATTTTGATAAATCGCATGGATAAGATAAAAGACGCTACAAAATATCTTGAAAAATTTAGAGATGAACAAGGCTGCACGCTAAAGACTTGCGAGCTTTTGGCTGAAATTTACTCCCAGCAAAGAAATTTCCCAAAGGTGATCGAACTCTTTGAAGAGCTTTATGAGCTAAATCACGACACTTCGTATATTGATAAGATTGTGCAGTTTTTTATCTATGATAAAAATTACAAAGCAGCAATTGAAATTTTAAAAAAATATAGCTACAACGATATAGCGCTTATGGATCTTTATGCGGCGACTAGTAATTTTGGTGATGCATACATACTTGCTGTTAAAATTTATAACGATAGCAGGGATTTAAATTTTTTAGCAAAAGCCGCGATTTACGAATACGAGATGAATAAAGATAACTTGAACGAACAAAAAATGTCTGAAATTTTAGACAAATTTGAAGCTAGCGTGCCAAAGCTAGAAAATGATATGTTTTTTAACTATTATGGCTACTTGCTGATAGATCATGATATTGACCCTAGAAAGGGTATAGAGCTTGTGCAAAAGGCGCTTGCTATCTCGCCTGAGTCGCCTTATTATGAGGATTCGCTAGCGTGGGGATATTTTAAGCTTGGTGAGTGCAAAAAGGCAAAGGGCATTATGCAGCACGCGATGAAAGATATTGATTTTAGAGCTTCAAAAGAGGCAAAAGAACATTTGCACCTAATAGAGCGCTGTATAATAAATCTAAATAAAAGGCTTAAAAAATGATACTTGATGAGATAATAAAAAAGACTAAAGATGATCTTGAAAAAAGAAAAGCAGACTTCCCTGAGGAGTGGCTTGGTCGCTCATTAGCATATAACCCATATGTGCCAAGAGATGTTTTAAGCGCGCTTAGAGCAAGTCAAAATGAGCCTATAAAAATCATAGCCGAGATCAAAAAAGCAAGCCCAAGTAAGGGTGTGATAAGAGAGGATTTTGAGCCGATAAAAATCGCTCAGGAGTATGAAGAATACGCAAATGCTTTTAGTATATTAACTGAACCACATTGGTTTAAAGGCGACATCGAGTACATCACTCAAGTTCGCCGCTACGCATCAAGGCCGATCCTTAGAAAAGATTTTATTATTGATAAGTATCAAATTCTTGAAGCTCTTGTTTATGGAGCGGATTTTATCTTGCTTATCGCAAAAGCACTAACACAAGGCGAGCTAAAAGAGCTTTTAGACTACGCTCATCATTTAGGGCTTGAGGTTTTGGTTGAAACTCACGACGCGAGTGATGTGAAAAAGGCTATCTTTGCAGGAGCAAATATAATAGGTATAAATCACAGAAATTTAGATGATTTTACGATGGATATGAGTCTTTGCGAGAAGCTTATACCACTTTTGCCAAATGGCAAGATAATAGTCGCTGAAAGTGGTCTTTATGAGCATGAACAGCTTAGGCAGCTAAGCAAAATAGGCGTTGATGCCTTCTTGATAGGAGAGCATTTTATGAGGCAAGATAATATAAAAAATGCCGTCAAAAAGATAAAGGAGGGCGAGTAATGCAGCACCTTTGTGCCCCTTGGAGAAGCGAATACTTTAGCGCTAAAAAAGATAGCTGTGTTTTTTGTGATGTTGTAAACTCAGATGATGATGATAAAAATGGTGTGCTTTTTCGAGCTAAACATTGTTTTGGGATTATGAATTTATATCCGTATTCTCCAGGACATTTTATGATAATACCAAATCAGCATACCGATAAGATCGAAGAGCTTGATGAGCAGACTTGGTTTGAGATGAGTAAATTTGTAAGGCTTGGAGTTGAAATTTTAAAAAAAGAGCTTTATGCTAATGGCGTAAATATAGGTATGAATTTAGGCAAAGCAGCAGGAGCTGGCATAGCTGAGCACGTGCATTATCACCTTGTGCCAAGGTGGAGCGGGGATACAAATTTTATAACCACCATCTCTGATGTGAGAGTAAATGGCACGCCATTTCATCCACTTTTTGAGAAATTAAAAAAGGCATTTAGTGCCGTTATTTGAGCTTGATGCAGAGCAGTGGCTAGAGAAAAGAAGCTCTTTTGAAATTTTAATAGACGCAAGATCGCCACATGAATTTTTATATTCTCACATAAAAGATGCTATAAATTTATACGCTTTAAATGACATAGAACATAAAGAGGTAGGCACGCTCTATAAAAGCGATAGATCCCTAGCAAAGAGCCTTGGCGCAAAATATATCTGCAAAAATTTACAAAATATCATTGATGAGGTTTATAAAAGAGCCAAGGTTGGTTCAGCTATTGGCATCTACTGCGCTAAAGGCGGGCTTAGATCAAATTCTGTTGGCTATGTGCTAAGCATGATAGGATATAGAGTTTTTAGACTTAGTGGCGGTTATAAAACTTATAGAAATCACGTTTTAGAATTTCTAAATCGACCTTTGAGCACGAAATTTATCACTCTTTTTGGAAATACTGGCTGCTATAAAAGTAAGCTAATAAGGGCTCTAAGCCCATCAATAGACCTTGAAGCTATGGCAAATCACCTAGGCTCTGTCTTTGGAGCGATAAATGGCGCGCAGCCAAGCCAAAAAAGCTTTGAAGATGCGTTGTTTGAAAAGCTCATCACGCTAAAAGATGAAATTTGCTTTATCGAGGGCGAGAGCAGAAGGATCGGCTCGTTAAGTTTGCCAAAAAGTCTTTATGAGGCGATGCGTAGTGGCATAAATGTCGAAGTAGGTGCAAGTTTAGAAAAAAGAATTTCTTGTATAGTAGATGACTATAAAAGCGTGGATAAAGCCTTTTTTGACGAGTGTATGAAGAAAATTTCGCCATTTATTGATAAAAAAGCTAGAGATGAAGCTGTGGTTAAATTTAATGAAAATGATATTGCTAAAGTAGCTGAAATTTTACTCACAAAATACTACGATAAAGTCTATAAGAAAAATGAAAATATTAATGTTTTTATAAATTCTGACGACTTTGACGAGGCCGTTAAAAAGCTAAATGATATAAAAAACGAAGCAAAATTTTTGGCTTAGTTTATTCAAAAGATTAAGCCTAAAATTTATACAAATGAGTTTTAACTCTTAAAATTTTATAGTCTTTGCTTACTTAAATTTATCAAATTTACTAAAAATAATATGTTTAATTTTATGTAAAATATTTTGTATTATTCTTCTAAACTATTTAAAAATTTTTCAAGAAAATCAAAGCAATACCTAAAATTCGCTAGAAAGTTAAAATGGATTTAAAATGCTTTGGGATATAATCTGCGATAAATTTATCAAAAGGCTAAAGTGATGATAAAACAGATTTCCGGTTCACAGATGATAAGCGAGGCCTTGCACGAAGAGGGCGTTGAGATAGTTTTTGGCTATCCTGGCGGTGCAGCTTTAAATATCTACGACGAGACATATAAACAAACTTATTTTAAGCACGTTTTGGTTCGCCACGAGCAAGCAGCCGTTCATGCAGCCGATGGATACGCTAGAGTTAGTGGTAAAGTTGGCGTTGCTTTTGTGACAAGTGGCCCTGGCTTTACAAATGCAGTCACTGGCCTTGCAACAGCTTATAGCGACAGTATCCCAATCGTGCTTATAAGCGGTCAGGTGCCAACATTTATGATCGGTACAGATGCTTTTCAAGAGATCGATGCGGTCGGCATTTCACGCCCCTGTGTTAAGCATAACTTTTTAGTTAATAGCGTTGAAGAGCTACCTCGTATCATAAAAGAGGCGTTTTACATCGCAAGATCAGGCCGTCCAGGACCGGTTCATATCGATATCCCAAAAAATATCACATCAAGACTTGGTGACTTTGTCTATCCAAAAGAAATTTCTATCCCAAGCTATAAGCCAACTTATAAAGGCAACCAAAAGCAGATAAAAAAAGCAGCAGTTGCGATAAATGAAGCTAAAAGACCACTTCTATACATCGGTGGCGGTGCAGTCGCATCAAATGCAAGCGAGATCATCCGTAAATTTATGAAAAAAACTGGCATCCCAGCAGTTGAGACACTGATGGCTCTTGGCGTGCTTGATGCAAAAGATGAGCTAAATTTAGGCATGGCAGGCATGCATGGTAGCTACGCTTCAAATATGGCACTTAGTGAGTGCGACCTTCTCATCTCGCTTGGAGCTAGGTTTTGTGACAGGATCACTGGCAGGACGGATGAGTTTGCCAAACATGCAAAGATAATTCACATAGATATCGATCCAAGCTCCATCTCAAAGATCATAAACGCTCACTATCCAATCGTTGGCGATCTTACAAACGTGCTAACTGAGCTTTATGAAGAAGTCAATGCAAAGCCTGAAAACTACGCACCTTGGAGAGAAATTTTAGATAGATATTCTAAACTAAATCCACTTGGCTACACAGATAGCGACAAGGTCTTAAAACCACAATGGGTCATCGAAGAGACTGCAAAGATAGCAGGAGCTGATGCGATAATCTCAACAGACGTCGGACAGCACCAAATGTGGGTGGCGCAGTTTTATCCGTTTAACCGAGCAAGACAGCTTGTTACAAGTGGTGGACTTGGCACAATGGGATACGGCCTCCCTGCAGCGATCGGCGCAAAATGTGCAAAACCAGACAATCTTGTTATAAATTTTACAGGCGATGGCTCAATACTTATGAATATCCAAGAATTAATGACTGCTCATGAGATAAATATGCCCGTTATAAACATCATTTTAAATAACAATTTCTTGGGCATGGTGCGCCAGTGGCAGACATTTTTCTATGAAAAACGCTACTCATCGACTGATCTTAGCTTGCAGCCTGATTTTGTCAAGATCGCTGAGGGATTTGGTGGTGTTGGCTTTGTTTGCAAGAGTAAGGATGAGTTTAGAAAGGCTTTAAAAGAAGCGATCGATAGTAAGAAATCAGCGATGATCGACGTTAGGATCGACCGCTTTGAGGATGTGCTTCCTATGGTTCCAGCTGGAGCTGCGATTTATAATATGATATTAAAGAGCAAGGAAGAAAAATGAGTATCAGAAGAACGATTTCGGTTATAGTTTTAAATGAACACGGCGTTTTGGCTAGAATTTCTGGGCTTTTTGCGGGCAGAGGCTACAACATCGATACGCTAACCGTTGCTCCAATACCTGAGAGCAACTTCTCAAGGCTAAGTATCGTAACAAGTGGCGACGAGAGAGTTTTAGAGCAGATCGTAAAGCAGCTTCACAAGCTCATACCAACGTATAAAGTCATAGAAAGTGGCGAATTTGTCGAAAAAGAGATGGCTCTTCTGAAAATTCCGCTTGGTGAAAATTTTGCCGGTCTTGAGGCGATACTAAAGTCGTACAACGGTATCGTTACAAATACAAACGAAAACTACATCGTTGTCATGGTGGCTGACGATGCGAGTAGGATCGAGAGCTTTTTAAAATCGATAAAGAAATTTAACCCAGTTGACGTCGTACGCGGCGGATCTGTGATAATGGATATATGATGAAACTAAGTGAAATAGCTTTAAAAGTAAACGCTACTTTTAGCGGAGAAGATATAGAAATTTTTGCCTTAAATTCTTTAAAAAATGCAAATAAAGCTGAGCTAACATATTGCGACGGCGAGAAGAATGCAAAATTTATAAGCACATCAAACGCTGGAGCCATATTGGTGACAAAATCGCTTTTAGACTTGGTGCCAGCTGGTATGGTCACACTTGTGTGTGATAACCCGCACCTTGCATTTGCCTTGCTTAGTAAAGATTATGCTAAGCCACTTTTTTGTGAGCCAAAGCCATCAAATATCGCCAAGAGTGCAAAGATAATGCCAAATGTCTACATAGGCTCAAATGTGAGCGTGGGTGAAAATACGGTAGTCATGGCTGGAGCATTTTTGGGCGATAACGTAACTATCGGTAAAAACTGCATCATCCATCCAAATGTCGTCATCTACAACGACTGCGTCATCGGCAATGAGTGCCATCTTCTGGCAAACTGCGTTATAGGCAGCGATGGCTTTGGCTATGCACATACAAAAACTGGCGAGCATGTAAAAATTTATCACAATGGCAATGTTGTTTTAGGCGATTTTGTCGAGATCGGTGCTTGCACAACGATAGATCGCGGCGTTTTTGAAAGCACGATGATCGCAAACTACACAAAGATAGACAATCTCGTTCAAATAGGCCATAACTGCGAACTTGGAAATGGCTGCCTAATAGTCTCACAAACTGGACTTGCTGGCTCAACAGTGCTAGGCAGAAACGTCGTAATGGGCGGACAAAGCGGCTCAGCTGGTCATGTAAAAGTGGGCGACTTCGCGCAGATCGCAGCACGCGGTGGTGTTAGCAAAGATCTGCCTGGTGGCAAAAAATACGCTGGAGCTTATCCGATAATGGAGCTTTCAGATCAGTTTAAACTCCAAGCAAAAATTTTGAGATTTTTTAAGAAAAATTGATTGCAAGCTTTTGCGAGCTTAAAATCGCAAAAGCTTTTTATCTCGTAGCCTAAAAATGCTAATTCTATTTTAAAACGAGCTAGGTTTAAAATTTATATATCAAATCTGGCAAAATACAAAATAACTATTTTATTTTTAAACATCTATTTATTTAGCTTTGCTCTCTTTTATTACTCTAGCCGTTTCTATCGCGATTTCTAGCTCTTCGTTTGTTGGGATGATGAGCGTTTTTATTGTTGCATCTTTATCATCTATGCACCTTTCACCTCTCTCGCTTGAGAAATTTAGATCGTGATTTATGTGAATGCCAAGATGCTTTAGATCATCACAAATTTTTTGCCTTGTATTTGGTGCATTTTCGCCAATACCGCCGGTAAATATGAGCGCATCAACGCGTCCTAAAATGGCGTAATATGAGCCAATATATTTTTTCACTCGGTAGCAAAACATCTCAAATGCAAGCTTTGCTCGCTCATCGTCTTGCATTTTGGCCACAACATCTCTCATGTCGCTTGAGCCACAAATTCCAAAAAGTCCGCTTTTTTTATTTAAAAAGTTATCGATCTCGTTCCACTTTAAGACGCCGATATTTAGCAGGTAAATGACCACAGCTGGGTCCATATCGCCACTTCTTGTACCCATTATGAGCCCTTCAAGTGGGCTAAGCCCCATCGAGGTATCGATACTTTTGCCATTTTGTACTGCACAGGCTGAGGCGCCGTTACCTAGATGAAGTGAGATAGCGTTAAATTTATCAAATTCTATGCCAAGCATTTTGGCCGCTTGCTTGCAGACGTATCTATGCGATGTGCCGTGAAAGCCGTATTTTCTGATATGATGAGTCTTGCAAACGTCATAAGGTAGAGCGTAGCGGTAGGCGTACTCTGGCATGCTTTGATGAAATACCGTGTCAAAAACGACCACGTGAGGCACATTTTTGCTCTCTTTCATTGCGTTTTTAATGCCAGCAAGGTGCCCTGGGTTATGAAGAGGGGCAAGTGGACTTATCTCCTCGATCTTTTTGATGACGCTCTCATCAACGATCATCGAGCTAAAAAAGCTCTCGCCGCCGTGAACTATCCTGTGTCCGATACCATCAAGCTCGCTTAGATCGTGCAAGGTGTGTGAAGTGACAAAGAGCTCGTTCATCGCCTCAAGTCCGTCATGGTGGTCTTTTATGAAGCGTTTTATCTCGTAGGTTTCACCATTCGCTTTTAGTACCGCTCTTGAGCTGGAGCTACCGATTTGCTCTATTAGACCGCTTGCTAGACTGGTTTTGGTATCCATTGCAAAAAGTTGAAATTTTATTGAGCTACTACCCGAGTTTAAAACCAAAATTCTCATATTATTCTCCTGCTTGTATGGCACTGATTAAGATAGTATTTACCACGTCTTCAACGAGGCAACCGCGGCTTAGGTCATTAACCGGCTTTTTTAATCCTTGAAGTATCGGACCTACGGCTAGGGCGTTTGCGCTTCGCTGAACTGCTTTGTAACAGATATTTCCACAGTTTAAATTTGGAAAAATAAAGACATTTGCATGCCCAGCAACCTCTGAGTTTGGCATCTTTTTGCCAGCGACACTTAGATCAACGGCTGCGTCAAACTGAATTGGCGCTGAGATTTTTAAATTTGCATCAAGCTCGCTAGCTTTTTTAGCAGCTTCTTTTACAAACTCCACATCAGGCCCACTTCCACTATCAGCCGTAGAGTAGCTTAGCATGGCGATCTTTGGGCTAAGTCCAAAAGCACTTGCCGTTTGAGCGCTGCTTAGCGTGATGCTAGCTAGCTCATCTGCGCTTGGATTTGGCGTGACGGCGCAGTCGGCAAAGAGTAAAATTTCCTCTTCAAGTGCCATGAAAAATGCCCCACTTACCACACTTACATTTGGCTTTGTTTTTATGATCTGCAAAGCTGGGCGGATCGTATCAGCCGTGCTCATTGTAGCACCACTTACCAAGGCATCAGCTATGCCTTCATGAATTAGCATCGTAGCAAAGTAAATTTTATCTTTAGCAAGTGCGTTTGCCTTGACTTCGTCCACGCCTTTATGCTTTCTAAGCTCATAAATTTTCTTTGCAAATTCTTTTGTTAGCTCATTTTGTTCTGGATTGATCACTTTGGCTTTGCTTAAATTTAGCCCCAAAGCGGCCGCTTTTTTTGAAATTTCATCTTCAAGTCCTAGCAAGATGATATTTGCCGCACCTTTTTCTAGCACGATGTGAGCTGCTTTTAAAATTCTCTCATCGTCGCTCTCTGGTAAAACAACGGTCTTGTTTGCTACTTTGGCCCTTTTTAGAAGCAAGCTTTGAAATTTAAATGGTGTGATTATGTCAGCCTTGTAGCTCAAAATTTCATCAAAATCATCGGTTATTAGAAGCTTTGAGTTTGGATTTAGCGCTTTTAGCTCGCTTGCGTTTTCATCAAAAACTGGTGCGTTTAAATTTCTAGCTAGCTTTAAATTTATCTCGCTTTTGCCAAAGACACTAAAGCCCTCACAGCCAATGACTATGACGAAGTCGCTTTTGGCTTTTAACTCTTCAAATTTATCTATAAATTTTAGAAAAAATTCTTTTTCATTTGAATTTATTAAGTTATTTTTATCGTTTTCATCTGGGATTATCTTAAAAATCTCAACTTTTTTGAATTTTGTAGCTATAATTTCTTGCAGATGTGCTAAATTTTTGTCTGTAAAAACGTAACAACTTTTCATTTGCGACCTTTTTAGGAACTTAAATTGCTTAATTCTAGCACAAAGATACTTATTTTAAGGCATTTTTTATGAACCATAAAACGATTTGGCTCGTCTTATCTGCGGGCATTATTTGCACTGGCTGCACACCAAGTGCTGATCCTCATATCAATATGAAACCCCCGGTTTATGTCGAGCAACTCCCTTCAAAAGATAGTGGAACCGGACAAAGCAACGCTGGCAGCCTCTTTGGAAAGGGCGAAAATCCTCTTTTTTCAGATAGAAAAGCGATGAATGTAAATGATATCGTGACTATCGTTATCTCAGAAAATGCAAGCCAAACTTCAACTGGTAGTAAAAGTACAAATAAAGATAGCACCATCTCGCTTGGCGGAGGTGTATTTACGGCTGGAGCTGCTCCACTTTCAAATATAGCTGATAATCTAAACAAATACGGCGACATCGGCTTTAAAGCAGGTGGTGGCAATAAATTTACAGGAAGTGGCACGAGCAACAGAAGTGAGAAATTTACCGCAACCATTTCAGCTAGGATCATAAAAATCCTAAATAACGGCAACTATTTCATAGAAGGTAGTCGCGAGCTACTTATAAACGGCGAAAAGCAGATCATGCAAGTAAGTGGC
The DNA here is from genome assembly GCF_001891085.1 of Campylobacter concisus. Classification (NCBI taxonomy): domain Bacteria; kingdom Pseudomonadati; phylum Campylobacterota; class Epsilonproteobacteria; order Campylobacterales; family Campylobacteraceae; genus Campylobacter; species Campylobacter concisus. Next base: position 189,602 of record NZ_JXUP01000003.1, on the reverse strand, counting down.
GTTATCAGACCTTACGACATCTCACAAAACAACGAAATCGACTCAAAATATATAGCTGATGCCAAAATTTTATACAAAACCGAGGGCGAGCTAGACAAATCTACCAAAAAGCCTTGGGGCACAAGGCTCATGGAGGCTATCTGGCCATTTTAATGCAAATTTAAAAGCCTAAATTTCATCCATTTGGGCTTTTAAAAATTTATATCTCAAAAATTTCTCTCGCCTTAAATATGCTAAATTTTTAAAAATCATTAAAAATTATAGTTGATATTTACTTTCAGAATAATATGCTTAAAATATTGAAAATTCATCAAATCAAAATAAAATTTTTCAAAATATTATTTTTTATATTTTGAAAATATATCGCAAAAAAGGGATTTTAAATTTTTTAGTTAAAATTTATTTAATTATAAATATTAATTTTATAAAATAATTTTTTACTTCTTTAAACAAAGATATTATTAACAAAAGTAAAATTTTCAAGCAAAGGAGCTTATATGAATAATGACTTGCGTCAAAAGATAGATAGGCGCTTAAGTGAGCTTAGTGCGTTGCCTAAGATGAAAAGCGACTCGAGTATTGCGCAGCTTTTAAAAGATAAAGGCTTTACGAGGCGTGATTTTATGAAGTGGGCTGGTGCGATGACAGCTTTTATGGCTCTACCAAGTGCGATGACACCGATGGTTGCTCGTGCTGCTGAGCTTAGCGATAGGCTTCCTGTGATATGGCTTCATATGGCAGAATGCACAGGCTGTAGCGAGAGCTTACTAAGAACCGATGCTCCAAGCATAGATAGTCTTATATTTGACTACATAAGCCTTGAATACCACGAAACTATCATGGCAGCTTCTGGTTGGCAGGCTGAAGAAAATTTAGAGAGTGCGATCGAAAAATACAAAGGCAGATACATCCTACTAGTTGAGGGAGGTATCCCAACTGGTGCGACTGAAAATTTCTTAACTGTTGGACCTCATGGCACAACAGGTAAAACTCATGCTGTAAATGCTTCAAAAGACGCAGCTGCTATCTTTGCGATCGGCACCTGTTCTAGCTTTGGTGGCATTCAAGCTGCAAGGCCAAATCCATCAAATTCAGTGGGATTTTCAAAGGTAACTGATAAGCCAGTTATTAATGTTGCGGGCTGTCCACCAAGTGAGAAAAATATCGTTGGTAACGTGCTTCATTTCTTGCTTTTTGGCACACTTCCAGCACTTGATGTTTACAATAGACCAAAATGGGCTTATGGCTTAAGAATTCACGATCTTTGCGAAAGACGTGGTCACTTTGACGCTGGCGAGTTTGTCCAAAACTTTGGCGATGAAGGCGCAAAAAATGGCTACTGCTTATATAAAGTAGGCTGTAAAGGTCCATATACATTTAATAACTGCTCACGCGAGAGATTTAACCAGCACACATCATGGCCAGTTCAAGCAGGTCACGGCTGTATAGGCTGCTCAGAGCCAGACTTCTGGGATACGATGGGACCATTTGAAGAGCCTATGGCAGATAGACTCTTTGATACTGTTTTGGGTCTTGGAGCTGATAATGTCAGCGATAAAGTTGGCATTGGAATTTTAGCTCTTACTGGCATTGGTATAGCAGCTCACGCTGTTATAGCTTCTATGAGTAAAGATAAAGAATAAGGCGAAAAAATGAGTGAAAAAAGAATAGTAATAGACCCTATAACACGTATCGAGGGACACTTAAGAATAGAAGTTGTCGTAGATGAAAATAATGTCGTAAAAGAGGCTTACTCTGGCTCAACTCTTTGGCGTGGCTTAGAGCAGATCGTAAAAGGCAGAGATCCAAGAGATGCTGGCTTTTTCATGCAAAGAATTTGTGGCGTTTGTACATACTCACACTACCGAGCAGGCATCATCGCAGTTGAAAATGCCCTTGGTATCAAGCCTCCATTAAATGCAGAGCTAACTAGAACGCTTATGAATGCAGCTTTATATCTTCACGATCACATCGTGCACTTTTATCAGCTCCACGGCATGGACTGGGCGGACGTAGTCTCCGCACTAAGCGCAGACGTACATAAAGCTAGCGAAGAGGCGTTTAAATACACTGATTTGCCATTTGCCACAGGAGCTGACAAGCTAAAAGAGGTAAAAGAGAGAGTTGAAGCCTTTGTTAAAAAGGGCAACCTTGGACCATTTGCCAACGCATACTGGGGACATAGTACATATAAATTTACGCCAGAGCAAAATTTAATCGTCCTCTCACACTACTTAGAGTGCTTAAGGATTCAAAGAACAGCAGCTCAGATGATGGCTATCTTTGGTGCTAAAAACCCACATCCACAAAGCCTAACAGTTGGCGGTGTGACTTGCGTGATGGACCTTATGGATCCAGCTAGAATGGGCGAATATATGAGTAAATTTGCTGAGATCAAAGAATTTGTTGATAGAGCTTACTATCCAGATATCTTGATGGCAGCTAAAGCTTATGGTAACGAGCCAAGCGTTCTAAACGATGTTGGTGTGGCAAATTTACTCTGCTACGATGAGTTTTTGATCGGCAAAAATGATCATCTATTTAAAGGTGGCTATATCTTAAATGGCGATCTTAACAAGGTTTATGATATCGATGAAAATAAAATCACTGAAGAAGCTACTAGGTCTTGGTATAAAAACGACAAAGCACTTCACCCATATGACGGCGAGACTGAAGCAAACTACACAGGCCTTATTGATGGCGAGAGCATAGATGGCGAGGGCAAGCTAGCTCACAGCAAGCTTTTTGATACAAAGGGCAAATATAGCTGGATCAAAGCACCAAGATATGATGGCATGCCTATGCAAGTAGGACCGATCGCAAGCATCGTCATAAACTACGCTAAAGGCAACGAGAGAGTTAAAAAGGTAGTTGATGAGTTTTTAGCAAAGAGTGGCTTGCCACTAAGCGCAGTCTTTTCAACTCTAGGCAGAACTGCTGCTCGTATGCTTGAAGCAAAAGTGGTCGCAGAGCACACGATGGACGCATTTAATGCCTTGATCGAAAATTTAAAGACAGATCAAGAGACCTGCACAAAATATGTCATAGATAATGGCAAAGAGTATAAAGGCCACTTCAAAGGCAACGCTCCAAGAGGCGCGCTAAGCCACTGGTGCCGCATAAAAGATGGCGTCATCTCAAACTGGCAAGCGGTCGTGCCAAGCACTTGGAACGCCTCTCCAAAAGACGCCAAAGGTCAAATGGGTAGCTACGAGGCGTGCTTAGTTGGTATGAAGATCGCTGATCTTTCAAAACCACTTGAGATAATACGAAAAATTCACTCTTACGACCCTTGCATCGCGTGTGCCGTGCATGTTATGGACACGAAGGGAAATGATTTGAGTACTTATAAGATAAATCCAAATTTGTAAGGAGAGAAGATGTCACATAAAAATCCTGACAGGATCAGCGAATACGAATTCTCCATCGGCGTTAGGCTGACACACTGGATTAGATTTATAGCTATCACACTTTTGATTGTGAGCGGCTACTACATCTCTTATGTCTTTATGAGCCCAGAGATCACGAGCGAGCCTACAAATTTCATGCAAGCAAAGTGGCGTTTGGCGCATCAGGTCGCTGGCTTTGTGCTAATAGCGGTATTTATCTTTAAATTCTATCTATTTGTCTTTGACAAACACAGCAAAAAAGAGTGGATGAGTGTGCTTGACTTTTTGAGTCCAAAAGTTTGGATAGCGCAGATAAAGTACTACATTTTTATGGGGCCACACCCGCATTTAAGGGGCGTTTATAACCCATTGCAGTTTGCCTCATACTTTTTCTTTTACGTCATCTTGGCACTCATTTGCCTAACTGGCCTAGTGCTTTACGCTCACGTTTATCACAATGGACTTGGCGGAGCGATCTACGAGCCAGCAAGATACTTTGAAGAGCTTATGGGCGGACTAGCAAATGTTAGAACGATACATAGAATTTGCATGTGGATTATCATGATATTTGTGCCTATTCACGTTTATATGGCGATATTTAACGCCGTTAAAGGCAAAAATGGAGCGATGGACGCCATCGTTAGTGGCTATAAATTTGTAAAAGAACACTGATGAGAGTGCTTGTTCTTGGCATTGGCAACGTGATGTTTGCTGATGAGGGCATAGGTGTTCATTTTGTAAATTTGATGGCTAAAAACTATAAATTTACAAGCTCTAAAAACGAGCTTACTCTAATGGACGGGGGCACTTTAGCCCTCGCTCTAACTCACATTATAAGCGAATTTGACTATCTTATTGTCGTTGATTGCATTAGCGCAAATGGCGCAAGCGTGGGCGATGTTTATTTTTTCGACTTTCTAAACGTACCAAATTTTATCAGCTGGGACGGCTCGGCTCACGAGATCGAGATGCTTCAAACCCTTCATCTAATGGAGCTTGCAGGCGACAGACCGACAACCAAAATCTTAGGCATCGTGCCTAGCCGCATAGAGTCATCAAATTTTAGCCTCTCAGATGAAGTTATAAAAGCTTCTAGTATCCTAGAAAAAACGCTACTTGAACACTTAAAAGAGCTTGATTTTAAGTGTGAAAAGGTGGCAAATTTTACCCTAAATGATATCGTTGATGAATACGCTAAAAAAGGTTTAAAATGATACTTGCTTTTAAATTTACTTGCCACAAGGACGCTTCGTTTCTGGTGCCATTTTTACGCTTGCTTGCTGGCGATCTAGCTCATAGTCTAAAGTGCAAAGAAGATGAAATTTGTCTAAAGGTAAGTGGTAATGCCAGTGAGCTTGAGAGCGTGGCAAATAAAGCAAGTACGCTCTTGCCATTTAGTCTTTTTATAAAGCATAGTGAGGTTTTGGCTGCAAGCGAGCTTGATGAAGATAGCAAGATAAATGAGATAAAATTTGGTGGACTAACTCCGACTCAAGCGAGCACATTTTTGGCTAGCGAAAAGGCTATCTTAAATGAAAGTGGCGCGCTATGTGAAAGTAAATTTGAGGGCGAGATAACGCTTGATAATTTTAATGAAAAGCTTAAAATCTGCCTAAATTTATTAAAAAATGGTAAGAGTGTTTGCGTAGAGCAAGATAAAAATTTATATGAAATTTCTCTTGGCGTAAATTTTGATACAAATTTCTTGATGCCTGTAAATTTAAAGCAGCTACCAAAAATTTTTATTGCTGATGATAGAGCTTTGACATTTCTGGCTAGTTTTGAAAAGCCACTTTTAGCACTAAAGACAACAGCTATTTATAGGCAAAATCACGAGAATGCACCACTATTTTTTGACGTGATGGCGCCAAACGATCTTTTTCTTTATGCCATTTGTGAGCAGCTAAATAAAGAAAGCTTTAGCTTTTTAAGCGTTAAAGTAAAGGAGCAAAAAAATGCTCTTTCAAGGCTTACTTTGCTTGAAAGTAGCGCAGTTTTAAGCCCATTTTTCTATGCAAAAAACGAGGAATTAGAGCTTAGTAATTTTAGCGATATAGCTTTAGGGCTAAAATTTAGCAAATTTAGCGATGATGAAATTTGCCTGCTTTCAAAATCAAGCAAAACGCAGCTTCTATTTTTGCCAAAAATTAGTAGCTTTGAAGAAATTTATGAGCTCATAAGAGCCGAGGAGGGCGGCGAAAGGCTACTTGAAAATTTCAGCAAAGAGCATGCCCTGCCAAGTGGTAAATTTAGCTCAAATGCTAGCTTTTTCTCGCTATTTTGCATAGCTGGGCGCATACTTGGCTTAGGTGATGACTTTAAAAAAGCAGGAGAGAATTTGCTCCTTATGGCAGCTGATTTTAGCGGTCAAAAGGGCGTTAGGATCGATTATAAGATGAAAGATGACTTTGGTTTAGACGGGGTTAAGTTTGTAAAAAGTATCATTTCATTCATCCTTGCTGGCGCTGGAGAGAAGAATATCAGCTTTGGTTGCACCGAGTCTTTGGCGCACTTTTTGAGCGATTTTAGCTATGAAAAACGAGATAAATTTAACATCAAAAATGTTACTTTAAGCGGGGATTTATTTTATAATAAGGTAGTTAGCAACTTGATAAAAAAGCACCTAAACCCAAATATAAAAACAAATTTTGACCCCGGATTTGGCGTTGAGATCAAGCTTTAGATATGAGATCAAGGGCTTAGTTCAAGGCGTTGGCTTTAGACCTTTTGTCTATACTTTAGCGGATAAATTTAAGCTAGTTGGTGAAATTTACAATGACGATGAGGGTGTGAAGCTAAATTTTAGCGGCGAAGAGGCCAGCTTTTTGGCTTTTGAAAAGGAGCTTTATGAGAAGCTGCCAGCCCTTGCTAGGATCGATGAGCTAAAGAAGATTAAGATAGATAAAATTTATGAAAAACTTGAGATCATCGCTTCAAAATCAGCCACCAAACAAGCGCCCATTTTGCCTGATTACGCACTTTGTGACGACTGTTTGCGCGAGTTTTATGAACCCACAAATCCACGCTACAAATATCCATTTATAAACTGCACCAACTGCGGACCTAGATTTTCGATCATCAAAGCATTGCCTTATGACAGGGCAAATACGACGATGAACGAGTTTAAAATGTGTAAATTTTGTGAGAGCGAATACAAAGATCCGCTTAACCGCCGCTACCACGCAGAGCCGATCTCTTGCCCAAACTGCGGACCAAGGCTCTATCTAAAAGATAAATTTGGCAAAGTCTTGGCTAGTGGGAACGAAGCGGCCAAAGATGCGGCTAAGCTCATAAACGAGGGCAAAATCTTAGCCATTAAAGGGCTTGGTGGCTTTCATTTGATTTGTGATGCGACAAATGAAGACGCAGTTAGCGAGCTAAGAGCTAGAAAGCACCGCCCAAGCAAGCCCTTTGCTTTGATGAGTAAAAATTTACAAAACGCTAGAGAGATAGCGCAAATTTCAGAGGCAGAGGCAAAGCTACTTAACTCAAATTTAAAGCCAATCGTCTTACTTGAAGCAAAAAACGGCTCAAATATCGCAAAAAGCGTCGCACCAAATTTAAACAAGCTTGGCGTCATGCTCGCATTTAGTGGCATACATCTTTTGCTTTTTGACTACCTTGAGCACGACATCGTCGCAACTAGCGCAAACATCTCAGGCGAAGTTGTGATAAAAGATGAGAGCGAGTTAAGAGAAAAGCTAGGTGACGTCATAGACTTTTACCTTGATCACGACCGAGAAATTTACTCACCAAGTGACGATAGTATCGCATTTTGCGTTGGCGATGAAGTGGTTTTTACAAGGACGAGCCGTGGGCTAAATCCAAATTTTATCCATACAAATTTCAAGCAAAAAGGGACATTTTTAGCCCTTGGAGCGGAGCTAAAGAGCTCATTTTGCATCTATAAAGACGGACTTTTGATGATCAGTCCATATATCGGCGATCTAAAAAACGTGGCGACTTTTTATAGGTTTAAGGACATTTTCACCCTTTTTGAAAAGACTTACAGCCTAAAAATCGATAAAGTTATAGCCGATTTGCATCCAAATTTTTTAAATACAAAATGGGCAAAGGATCAGGGCTTTGAGCTAGTTTATTTGCAGCACCACTACGCGCATTTGCTAAGCGTGATCTTTGAAAATGATCTAGCAGATAAAAAGTACCTTGGCTTTTGCTTTGATGGCACTGGATACGGGGAAGATGGCAAAATTTGGGGTGGCGAGGTCTTTAGACTAGATAAAAAGAGTTACGAGCGAGTTTATCATTTTGATGAATTTAGCCTATTTGGGGGCGAAAACAGCATCAAAAATATTTATCTAATCGCATATTCTATTATTTTAAAATACTCTCTTGAGGACGAAGCTGGTAAATTTTTAGTAAATTTTGATGAAAAAATGCTTGCAAATTTTAAAAAAATGGAGCAAAAAGGGTTAAACTTAGTAAAGACTAGCTCAGTTGGTAGGATATTTGACGCATTTGGGGCGATTATTTGTGGGCTTTTTCACTCGAGTTTTGAGGGCGAGAGTGGTATGAGGCTTGAAGCGCTTTATGATAAAAATTTAGATGCGTGTTATAAATTTAGTCTAGATAATGAAGTGATCAGCTTTAAAGAAGCTTTTAAAAGTGCTTTAAAAGATGAGCCAAGAGTGGCTGCAACGGCATTTATAAATGGCTTGGCTGATATTATTTTTGAAATTTCAAAAAAAGAAAAAATTGAAATTTTGCTAAGCGGCGGAGTTTTTCAAAATAAGACTTTACTCGAACTTATTTACAAAAAATTTACTAAAGCAAATTTGAAATTTTATATCAATAAAAAATTCTGTAGCAACGATTCTAACGTAAATTTAGGGCAAATTTATTATTATTTATCCACATTTTCTAATAAGTGATGTATAATGATTATAAACGGTAATCAAACGAGAAAGGAGCAGAAAATGGATAGTGTTATACGTTTTAGTGTTTCTTTACCTAGTCAGTTACTTGACGAACTAGATAAAAAGGTTAGCGAACAAGGCTACGCTTCTAGGAGCGAATTTACGAGGGATTTGATACGCGAAAAGATCGTAAGTGATAGCTGGAAGGACGCTAGTGAGGAGTTGATCGGGGTTTTGACGCTCATTTATATGCATCATCACAACGATTTGGTGAATAAAAAGATGGATATAGAGCATAGCTCTGATGTGAAAATCATCTGTACAAACCATGTTCATGTCGATCACCATAACTGCTTAGAAACGATTTCAATAAGAGGCGAGGCGGGCAAAATTGAACGCTTTGCTGAAAGGATCGCCGGCTTAAAGGGCGTAAAATTTTCTAAACTCACAAGGGCAGCTATTCCTAGGTTTTAGTTTTTTAAGGGTCTTTATGGGTTTTAGGAATTTTTGGGATTTTTTTATAGGTGAAGCTAGCGGTGGTATTTTTTTTATCGCTGCTGCTTTAGTGGCATTTATCTTTGAAAATGTTTTTTTAAGCAGTTTTTATAACTCATTTTTACAAATCGATACAAGGCTAAATTTTGGCAGATCGCCGATACAAAAGCCCCTTATCCTTTTGGTAAATGATAGTTTGATGGCCGTTTTTTTCTTTTTACTTGGGTTTAGACTTAAGCGAGAAATTTTTAAAGCAAAGCTTAGGAATCTGGCCCAAGCTACCTTGCTAAAAATTTTTATTATCGGTGGCATTTTAGCTTCTGTATTTTTTTATATTTTAAATCACAATTATATTTTTTGTTGAAAGACTAAGGGCAGTGTCAATGGATATAGATACGGCATTTAAGACACTGGTTAGAAATTTGGTGTTTTGTATATCTTATAAAAGAAAGTGTGAATAATGAACTTTTTAAATAGAATTTTTCTAACAAAAGAGCTAGATCGGTGGCAAAGTGACGGCATAATCGATAAAGAGACTGCTATAAAAATAGCAAATTTATATGACATCGACCCTGATGCTCATAGCGACAAGATAAGTTTTGTCCTAAAGCTCGTAGCATATCTCTTTTTTGCGCTAGCCTTTTTCACGCTCGTTGGTGCAAATTGGGAAGAGATACCAAGACTAGGACGTTTAGCACTTGTGTTGTTTGTACTTGGGCTTGTAAATTTTGGTGGAATTTACTATCTTGCAAAGGGAAAGGAAAATCTATCAACGGCGATGTTTTTTCTTGGAAATTTCTGCTTTGGTGCGGCGATTGCTCTTATTGCTCAAATTTATAACATTAGCGATGAGCCAAGCGGCGGTATCTTGCTTTGGAGTATCGGAGCGTTTGCGGTTTCTTTTGCTAGCAAAAAGGGTGTGTTGGTAGCCCAAAGTCTTATCTTTGCGACAGTTTGGTTTTTTATGATAGCTTATCAGGGCGACTTTGGCTTTGGCTTTATCATTTTTATAGCACTTGGCGCATATGCGCTTTACAAAGACGACTCAAAATGGCTTGCTTTTGTGCTTTTTATAGATATTTTTATATACATCATTTCATTTTGCGGCTACATTAGTGGTCTTAGAGCGATATTTGATTATGGATTTTTGTTTGGGCTTCCGATGGTTGCGATCGTATCGCTATCTTATTCACTTTTACTTATTAGTATTTCGCCGCTACTAGATAAATTTAGAGTAGGGCTTGGCGCATTTACAAAAGAATTTGGTAAAAATTTTGGCGTTTTTGTGTTGTTATTTTGTCTGCTTTTATTTGAAGAAAGGAATTTATTTGAGGTTGGAGATGAAGAGCTTTGGTTTGTGAAGTCGTTTTTTAAAAGCAATTTTGGCTTTGTCTTTATCTTATTTAGTGTTGCTTATTTTGCACTATTTTTTAAAGAAAAAAACAAGAGTGGTTTGCTGCTTGGGGCACTGCTCGTGTCGTTGCCATTTGTCTTTAGCTACGGGCCTGGCTATGCAAATATATTTTTCTCGCTCGCAAATATCATAACAGCTGCGGTTCTTATCAAAAAGGGTGAGTTAAAACTTGGTCTTTGTATGATATTTTTGGTTGCAGCCGTGAGGTATTTCCAACTCATAGGTGATTATATTGGTGCTACGGCACTGTTTATGGTGTTTGCTTTCATAGTGCTAGTTGTGGCTAGAAAAGGACGTAAAAAATGAAGATAAAAGTATTAATAGTGGCTGTAATTTTTCAAATTTCACTTATTGGCATTATGCTTGGCTACGCGCTTATGCCGCTTTATTTTGGGCAAGAGGTAAGAGTGAGGGTAAATCTTTACGATCCAAGAGATCTTTTTCGCGGAAATTATGTTGATTTAAACTATGAATTTTCAAATTTTCATTCAAGAAATTTTGACGAAAATGATAAAGATGACCGCTATATCGACCAATACGATGAGAGAGTAAGAGATGGGGCTAGAGTTTATGCTGTTTTAAAACCAGATGTTAATGGCACTTACAGCTTTGCAAAATTTAGTATAAGCAAGCCAGAGAATGGAGTCTTTTTAGCTGGTAGATACGATGGCTACTCGCTCGTAAAATACGGCATAGAGCACTTTTATATGTCACCTGATAGTGCAGCTAATACCGAAGATGAAATGAGAGAAGAGGATGTTCATGCGTATGCGATTTTGATGGTGATGGATAATGGCAAAGCTAGACTAAAGGATCTAATAATCCAAAAGAATGCCCAAAAAAATAGTAAAAAACTACTTGGTGATGAAAATTTTGATAAGTTGGATGAGATTAGGCAAAAAGAGTAAAGTAAATTTAGTCAAAATACTTGAAAATTTCATTTATATTTTTAAATTTAAATGAAAATTTAAATAAATTAATTAATTTTGATCTATTTGCAAAAACTCCTAAATTTTAATTTTATTTTTAAATTTAAGAGTTAAAATCTCCATAAATTAATAAAAAAGGATGAAAAAATGTGTAAAGATTGCGGTTGTTCAATGGGTAATCACGCCCACACTCACACTCATGCTGATGGCACCACTCACTCGCACCCACACACTCATGATGGACATACAGATCACGCTCATGACGCACATGAGCATAGCCATGAGGCTCACGCACACCCTGTGCTAAACGAGAGTAAAACCATAGACGTGATAGAGAAAATTCTCTCCGAAAACGACAAAGAGGCCGCTCACAACAGAGTCCATCTTGATGAGAAAAAGATACTTTGCGTAAATTTAATGAGTAGCCCAGGTGCTGGTAAGACGACGCTTTTAGAGGCTACGATAAAGGCTGGTAAATTTAAAATAGGCGTTGTTGAGGGCGATTTGGAGACAAATCAAGATGCCGACCGCATAGTAAAAGCTGGTGCAAAGGCTCATCAGATAAGCACAGGTCAGACCTGTCACTTGGACGCATTTATGGTGCATGAAGGGCTTCATCACCTGCCACTAAACGAGCTTGATCTAGTCTTTATAGAAAATGTTGGAAATTTAGTCTGTCCTGCAAGCTATGACGTTGGCTCACACTTTAACGCTGTGCTTCTTTCAGTACCAGAGGGCGATGATAAGGTGAGCAAATATCCAGTGATGTTTAGGGCTGCTGATGTGCTTCTTATCACAAAAGCTTCGCTTGCACCGCACTTTGACTTTGATATCGAGCGAGTGAAAAACGACGCTAGAAAGCTAAATCCAAAGGTCGATATCTTTGTGATAGATAGCAAAACAGGCGAAGGCGTCAATAAATGGATAAACTATTTGGAATTTAAAAAAGAGCTAAGATAATGTGTCTTTCAATACCTTCAAAAGTAATAGAAATAGATGAAAATAACGTTGCCACCGTTGAGACTCTGGGCGTTACTAGAAAAGTAAGCCTAGACCTTATATCTGAAGAGGTAAAGGTTGGCGAATACGTGCTAATCCACGTTGGATACGCCATGCAAAAGATCGATACGCAGTTTGCGCTTGAGAGCTTGGATGTCTATCAAAAGATCGCTGATGATATGAACGCGGGGAAAATTTGATGGATCTTATCAATGACTTTCGCGATAAAAATTTAATCCTAGCCCTTTCAAAGCTCATCCAAAAAGAGAGCACAAAGCCCCTAAATATCATGGAAATTTGTGGCGGCCATACGCACAGCATTATGAAGTTTGCACTGCCAAGCTTAGTTGGAGAGCATATAAATTTCATCCACGGCCCAGGCTGTCCAGTCTGCGTGATGCCAAAGAGCCGCATAGATGAGGCCTGTAAGCTAGCTAGCATGGATAATGTGATCTTTTGCACGCTAGCTGACATGCTAAGAGTGCCTGGCTCAAAGACAAGCTTGCAAAAGCTTCGCGGAGAAGGGCACGACATAAGAGCACTTTACACGCCACTTGATGCGCTAAATATAGCTAAGCAAAATCCAGACAAAAAGGTCATATTTTTTGCGATCGGTTTTGAGACGACGACTCCGATGAGTGCAAATTTGGTTGAAAAAGTGCTTCAGCAGGGCATTAAAAATTTATACTTTCATATAAATCACGTAACCGTCCCAGCACCAGTTAGAGCCATAATGAGCGATGAAAACGTGAGGATAGATGCATTTTTAGGCCCAAGCCACGTAAGCGTCATCACTGGCAGTAAAATTTATAAAGAGTTAGCAGATGAGTTTAAAAGACCGATAGCCATTAGTGGTTTTGAGCCGCTTGATATCATGGCAAGTGTGCTAAATTTAGTCCGTCAGCAAAATGCAGGCACTTATGAAGTCTATAACGAGTACGCAAGGGCTGTCAAAGAAGAGGGCAACCTCAAGGCAAAAGAGCTCATCGCTAAGTACTTTGAGCCGTGCGACTTTGTCTGGAGAGGCCTTGGCGAGATAGCGCAAAGCGGCATGAAACTAAAAAATGAGTTTGCCTATCTTGACGCTAGAGCGCAGTTTGACTGCAACGTAGAGAGCGCTGGAGAGAGCAAGGCTTGCATTTGTGGGCAAATTTTAAGAGGGCTAGCAAAGCCAACAGAGTGCAAAGTCTTTGGCAAGGTTTGTAATCCACAAAATCCGATAGGATCGTGCATGGTCTCAAGCGAGGGCGCTTGTGCGGCATATTTTAAATACGCAAGAGTTGGTTAAGGAATTTAATGAAAAAGATAATGCTAAGCCACGGCGGCGGCGGCGAGGAGATGAACTCGCTTATAAACGAGACAATATTTAAAATTTTTGATAATGAAATTTTAAGACAGAGCAACGACTCGGCGATATTAAATTTAAACGGCAAGATCGCATTTAGCTCTGATAGCTTTGTGGTAACTCCCATTTTTTTTAATGGTGGCGACATCGGCAAGATCGCAGCTTGCGGTACGATAAACGACCTAGCAATGGTTGGTGCAAGCGCTAAATACCTAAGCTGCTCGCTCATCATCGAAGAGGGGCTTAGTGTAGAGGAGCTTGAAAAGGTGCTTGGCTCGCTTGCAAAAACTTGCAAAGATAGCGGCGTGAGCGTAGTTTGTGGCGATACGAAGGTCGTGCCAAAGGGCAAATGCGATAAAATTTTCATAAACACAGCAGGTATCGGTGAGATAGTTTGCGAAGGCGTGGAGCTTAAAAATTTAAAAGCAGGGGCAAAAATTTTAATCTCTGGAGATGTTGGCAGACACGGCGGCGTGGTGCTAGCAGCAAGAGAGGAATTTGAGCTTGGGCTTGATCTAAAAAGTGACTGCAAGAGCCTAAAAGAGGTTGCTTTAAAGCTATTTAGCGCTGGCATAAAGCCGCAAACTATGCGTGATGCAACTAGAGGCGGACTAAGTGCAGTACTAAATGAATGGGCTAAATTTGCTAAATTTGACATCTTAGTTTTTGAAGAAAATATCAAGGTCGCAGACGAAGTGATGGGCGTTTGTGAGCTATTTGGATTTGAGCCTTATGAACTTGCAAATGAGGGCACTTTTGTGATGGCGGTTGATGAGAGCCAGGCTGAGGACGCGCTTGGGATTTTGCGAGAATTTGACAAAAACGCGATGATAATAGGCGAAGTAACGGAGGCTAAAAACGAGCGTGTCATCATCGAAAATGCCTATAAATCAAGAAGATTTCTCGAGCCGCCAAAGGGCGAACTACTACCAAGGATTTGCTAATGCACGAGCTTAGTATCGTTCAAAATTTAGTCAGCCTTTGTGAGAAAAATGCCGCCAAAGAAAACGCCAAAGAGATAAGCAAGATCGAGATAAAGGTTGGCCGTTTAAGCGGAGTGGAGCCTCATTATTTAGAAAGCGCTTTTGATGTTTATAAGACCGGCACGATCTGCGAAAATGCCGAGCTTGTGATAAATTTACAAGGCATTGTTATTGAGTGTTTGGATTGCGGATTTGGCGGGGAGCTTAGCGAAAATGACTTTACCTGTCCAAAGTGTAAAAGTCAAAATTTAAAGGTGACTGACGGCGAGGATATGTATCTGATGCGCCTTGGGATGAAGTAAATTTTATATATTTTTATATGTAAAATTTTATGTTTTTATCAAAATATTTCAATGGTTATAGTATCAAAAAATAGCTACCAAAACCTTGATCTTTAGCTTTCGATATCTTTACGCATTTTGCGAGCCTAGGATAATATATATAATCAAAAATGAGTGCCCACTCTTGGCTTTAGAAGCAGTCAATAATTTTTATATAATTTCTGTGCGTTGCAGACTTAAACTACTCAAATATCAAAAACGGAGCCTGAATCACGTTTCTTATGATCTTCAGTGGTGAGAGCAGGGCATCTTGCAAGATCTGCGTCGAGTATTCTGGCTTTTCAGTCGTGCCGCGTATGGCGATGACGGTTGAGAGCGAGCGGTCCTTGCCAAGGATTATTTGATTTACCAGTGGAATTTTATCAATGATACTGCTAGCGTCTTTTAGTAGCTTTAGCTCAAGGTCGATATTTATCTTTTTACTCTTTAGATCGATCGTGCCACGTCCGCCGATATCAGCACTTGTGCCTATCATCTCAATCGCTAAAAACTCGATCATATCACCATTTCTAGTGAGTAAAATTTTACCATTTTTAACAGTAAAGCCTTTGTCATTAAAGTCAGGCGTTTTAAAGCTAAGAAGCGATGGAACGGAGTTTAAAAAGCTAAGTAGCCTTTGATAAAAGATATAATCCTTTAAAAAAGTATCAAAAAATCTCACCTCAGCTTTGAAATTCTTTGAGTTTTCTCCAAGTAGTTTCAGGCGAAATTTACCACCCTCAAAACTCTTGATGCCAAAAAGGTCGTTGATAAATTCTCCGCTTATATCGGTTGCGTCTAAATTTATACTCTTTTCATCGTTAAAATAGCCAACTCTTCCTTGCTGCGCCAGCCCATTTAGCGAGGTGCTTTTGCCCTTTTTCTCGGCACTAAAGCTAGCAAATGGCAAGGTCTTGTTTAGATCCCTTAAAATGATATCGCCATTTTTTGCTAAAAGCTCAAGCGGAGTGCTTTGCTCGCTGGTTTTGTTATCATCAAGCACTAGCAAATTTAGGTCTTTAGTTTTTACGTTTATGGCTTTTTCTTTTATGTCTAGGCTTAGCTTTTTACTTGCGCTATCTACCTTTACACCAGCTTTTGAGACTAAAATTTTAAGATCGTCATTTTCATACTTTGAGCCATTTTTATCTAAAAACGGCAAGTCAAAGTTTACTCCTTTGGCAAAAATTTCAAGATCAGTAAAATCCTTACTTTTTATACTAAGTTCATCAAAACCAAGCACGCCGTTTTGCTTTAAAACAGGTGAGCTCTCTATGAAAAATTTACTATTTTTTGTTGCTATTTTACTTTCACTGCCAAAGCTCATATCAAGCCCAAATGGCTCTATCTTAAGCAAAGTTTCATCAGCCTTGCTAAAGTCCAAAAATGCGTTAAATGGCTCATTTTTAAAGGCTAAAATTTCATCATTTTTCTCTTTTAGATCAAAGCTTTCTATTGTGCCTTTTATCTCGCCAGTGCTTTTTTGCAAATCTATATTTGCTTTGGCATTTGCCTTAAAAAAGTCAAGCCCAAAGCCAGTAGCATCGATATTCAAATTTGTTGTATCTATGAGCTTTACAAGGGCGCTTTTAGCGTTAAATTTACTCCCAGCTATTTCTAGGACTGCATCGCTGATTTTAAACTCACCATTTGCGATAACGCTTTTTTCATCAAAATTTTCTAGGCTTTTTTCATCAAGTTTGATTAAAATTTTTAAGCCAGCATCCATTTTCCCGCTTAGCTGTTTTACTGGTACGATGATATTATAGGCTCTTAAAATGTCATTTATTGCCTCATCATAGATCGATTTTGTCTTTATAAACAGCTCTAAGTTTGCACTTTTTTCATCAAATATATTATTTATCGTAACATTTGAGCCATCAAGCTTTTTGCCTTTGTAAATGGGCGCTGTAAGATCAAATTTAAGCTTTGAGTTTTTAAGCGTAATATTTGCCTCAGCGACATTTACTGCCGGCAGGCCTTTTTCAAATTTAACGAGTAAATTTTTAGCATTTGCGGTGGCTTTTAGATCATTTAGATAAAAGTCATTTTTAGCTAGATTTGCCTTGCCGTTTATCTCGTTTAGATGGTAGTCGTTTGCTACGATATAGCCATATATCCAGCTTTTTACCTCGCTGTTTAGCTCTATACGTTTATCAAGTTCATCAATGAAGTCCTTAATGCTACCAGCATTTACGTCGTAAGCTTTATAGGTTAAAAATGTATCTTTTAGAGCAAAACTAAGCTTGCCATTTAGCTCATGAGATGTGAAATTTCCATCAAATTTATAGTCATTTTTATCAAAACTTGCACTCCCTTCGCCACTAATGCTGACGTTAAAATCCTTAAAGCTTAAATTTCTAACGCTAAAAAGATCTATTCCGTCTTGCTGTTCGTTTTGGAATTTTATATCCACGTTTAAATAAGGGCTATCAACAAAAAATATATCATCTAAAAATAGAATTTTTAGTTTAAAATCATCTCCTATTTGCACATTTTCAAGTGAAATTTCTTGAAAAATCGTATCTATAAAATCTACGCTTTTACTAAGGTTTAAAAGGCGCTCGTCGCTGCTTTTTTGCTTGCTCTCTTTCTTAAAATTTGGAAGCCTTATCTGCTTTGCTCTTGCAATTATTTTTTTATCTAATTTTATATATAATTGCTCCAATTTTACGCCGTAAAACTCGAAATCGTTAATTTTTATGCCGTATTTTAAAAGTAAGATAAATGAAAGAATCAAGATGATAAAAAATTTTATGAAAAAGCCATATTTAGACATTTTTTTTGATATTGTAGCCATCATTTTCCTAAGTATTTTTGTCTATTTGGCACGCCCTATAAACACAAGCAAGGTCGTTTTTATACCAAAGGGAAGTGTGGGCGAGATTATATCTTATTTAGCTAATCGCAACTTTAACTTAAGCGTGATAGACAAATACGCCATACTTTTTATCGGCTCTCCACAATCTGGCTGGATAGAGATCGGCCAAGACAAAATTTCAAGGGTTGATTTTTTAAAAAAACTTGCAAAATCAAAAGCGGCTTTAACCGAGATAACGCTAATACCAGGCGAAACGACTATCGTTTTTTTAAACCAGATCGCCGCCCAGCTAGGACTTGATCCAGTTAAGCTAAATAGTGAATATAACGCCCTTGCTCCAGTTGGTGATGGCTTTTTGATGCCAAATACATATAAAATTCCAATAGGTATCAGCGAAAGGCACCTTGCTTTTTATCTTGTAAATTCATCAAGAAAGGCTCAAAGTGATATTAGCAATAAAATTTTTGGCGAATACAATGAGAAAAAATGGTTTAAAATTTTAACGATTGCTTCGATCATCCAAAAAGAAGCGGCAAATGATGCCGAGATGCCACTTGTCGCCTCAGTCATTTATAACCGCCTAAATAAAGGCATGAGGCTGCAGATGGATGGCACACTAAACTATGGAATTTATTCGCACGATGTGATCACGGCTGAGCGCATAAGAAGTGATATGAGCGAGTTTAATACCTATCTAAACGATGGTATCCCGCCAAGTCCGGTCTGCTCGGTCTCAATAAGTGCGATCAAAGCGGCGATAAATCCTGCAAAGAGCGATTATTTATATTTTGTGCTTGATAAAAAGGCGAAAAAACACATTTTTTCAAAAACCTTAAGCGAGCACAACCAAAATATAGGAAAATAGAGCTAGAATTTGCGGCAAATGCCTAAAATACAACGAGATTTAATAAAGAAAGTGATAAATTTTAAAAAACTAAAAGGGCTAAAATGAGTGACATTATCTGGACCAAAACTGACGAAGCACCGCTATTTGCAAGCTACTCTCTCTTTCCTATCGTAAAGAGTTTTTTATCACGTGCTGACATTAGCATAACAAGGGCCGATATTAGCCTGGCCGGGAGAATTTTATCTCTTTTTAGCAAAGAGCTTGGACTAAATAAGGCCGATGAGCTAGAGCTTTTGGGCGAGCTGACTGCGCACAAAGAGGCAAATATCATAAAACTGCCAAACATCTCAGCCACGCTTGTTCAGCTAAAAGCAGCGATAGAGGAGCTTAGAAGCAAGGGCATAAATGTGCCTTTTTATCCAGATGAAATTATCACAGACTACGACGAAGAGATCGCTAAAAAATACCAAAAAGTGCTTGGCAGCGCGGTAAATCCAGTGCTTAGGCAAGGAAACTCAGATAGAAGAGTCTTGCCACCGGTTAAAGAATTTGCCAAAAAGCATCCTCACAGCAACGGTGACTGGGATAAGGCAAATAAGACAAAAATTTGCTACATGCAAAAGGGCGACTTTTATGATAATGAGTGCTCAATTATCGCTAGTAAAGATGAGAAATTTTATATAAATTTTGTGAGCACGGATGGCAAAAAAGAGCTTTTAAAAGAGCTTGCCGTACAAAGTGGCGAAATAGTTGATGCTACATATTTAAGCGTAGATGAGCTTGATAAATTTTATGAAAACTGCTTTGAGGAGGCAAAAAAAGAGAATTTGACCTTGAGCTTGCACCTAAAGTGTACGATGATGAAGGTTAGCGATCCAGTCATCTTTGCGCATGCGATAAAAAGCTATTTTAAAGAGGTTTTTGAGCTATTTGGTGAGGAGTTTAAAGCTCACGGCGTGGAGGCAAAAAACGGACTAAAAGATATGTTTGCTAAAATTTTAACTCTTAAAAACAAAGATGAAATTTTGGCTAAATTTGATGAAATTTTGAGCAAAAAGGCAAAAATTTGGGTATTAAATGAAAATACCAGCAACTTTGACGTGCCAAATGACGTTATTATCGATGCCTCCGTGCCTGCGCTCATTAGAAACTCTGGCAAGGTAAAAGATAGAAGCGGCGAGCTAAATTTCTCGCTTTGTATGATCCCAGATAGGACCTACGCTAGGGTTTATGAGGCCTGCGTGGCGGACTTTAAAGAGCATGGTGCGCTTGATGTGAGCAGCATAGGCAGCGTAGCAAACGTGGGGCTAATGGCTAAAAAGGCTGAGGAATACGGCAGCCATGATAAGACTTTTATCGCAAAAGAGGATGGAGAATTTGTAGTTTTTGATGAGGCTGGCGAAAGTATCTTTAAATTTAGTGTTAAAAGTGGCGACATTTTTAGGATGACGCAGACAAAAGATGATGCGATAAATGCGTGGTTTGAGCTTGCTTTAAAAAGAGGCGAAATTTCAAAAGATGAGCTTATATTTTGGCTAGATAGTAGCCGTGCTCATGATAGAAATTTGATAGCTAAATTTGAAAGATTTAAAGAGAAATTTGCTAGCGCTGGTGTAAAATTTGAAATTTTAAACTACGAGCAAGCGACGATAAGGTCGCTTGAAGTAATAAGAGCTGGCAAAAACGTAATAAGTGTAACTGGTAATGTTTTAAGAGACTATCTAACAGATCTTTTCCCAATATTTGAGCTAGGCGGCAGCTCTAAAATGCTCTCAGTCGTGCCACTACTTGCTGGTGGGGCAATGTTTGAAACAGGCGCTGGCGGAACGGCTCCGACGCTCGTAAAAGAGCTAAAAGAGAAAAACCATCTACTTTGGGATAGTCTCGGTGAGTTTTTAGCACTTAGTGCTTCGCTCGAGCATTTAGCGTTTGCTAAGCAAAAAAAAGAGGCAAAAGAGCTAAGTGACGCGCTAAATAGAGCGGTTGCTAGCTATCTAGATGAAAACAAAACTCCAAATGCCACTCTTGATACCAGGGAGTCGCACTTTTATCTAGCGCTTTTTTGGGCAAGAGAGATGGCAAAAAGCGGCGAGATTTTAAGTAAAATTTTTGAAAATTTAGCAGACGAGCTAGAGAAAAATGAGAATGAGATTCTAAAAGAGTTAAGACAAAATGATGGTGCAAGCGTGGAATTTGGTGGATATTATTTGCCAGATGAAGTGAGGGCAAATGAGGTCATGAGACCAAGCAAAATTTTAAATCAAATAATAGGATGAGAAAATGAAAATAAGTATAGTTGGAGCAGGAAACGTCGGTGCAAGCATAGCTTATGTGCTTTGCATGAGAGAAGTTTGCGATGAGATCGCACTTGTAGATATATTTGGTGATGTGGCACGTGCAAAAGCAATCGATCTAGCGCAGTCAAGTTGCGTATTTAATGCTAAAACTATCGTTTGTGGTGGCGATGACTTTATGCTAATAGAGGGTAGTGATATAGTAGTGGTAACTGCTGGAAGTCCAAGGAAAGAGGGTCAAACAAGAGAGGACTTACTCCTTAAAAACGCCGTAGTCGTAAAACAAACGGCTCAAAATATCGCAAAATTTGCACCAAATGCGGTGATAATCGTCGTGACAAATCCGCTTGATGTGATGGTCTGGACGGCTCATAAATTTAGTGGTTTTAGTAAAAATAAAGTGATCGGCATGGCTGGTGAGCTTGATGGCGCAAGATGCAGATATGAGCTAGCACTTCTAAAAGATAAAGATGCAAAAGAGCTAAAGACAAAGATAATTGGCGCTCACAACGACGAGATGATCGTATCAGCTAGTAATATCAGCGAAAATTTAAACGAAAATGAGCTGGCAACTCTTAAAAAAGAGACAAGTACGGGTGGCGCAAAGATCGTTAAACTCCTTGGCACTTCAGCTTACTATGCACCAGCAGCTGCAGTTGTGAAGATGTGTGAAGCGATCATGGGCAAGAGTGATGAAATTTTAAGTGCTAGCGTGCTTCTTGATGATGAGCTAAGTTGCGGCAGGCTAGTAAGGCTTGGACGCGAGGGCTTAAAAGAAATTTTAGAGCTAAATATAAATGAAAGTGAGCAAGAGCAGCTAAGTAAAAGCGAAGCTGATATTAGAAAAAACATTAAATTTTTAAAAGAAAATTTGGATTAGGAATATAGATGATAGTAAAAGAAAACGTACCTGTTTGGGTCGATGAGAGCAGGTGTAAAGCCTGTGATGTCTGCGTGAGCTACTGCCCAGCAGGCGTGCTAGCGATGAGGCTTGAGCCAAAAGCAGTGCTTGGTAAGATGATAGAGGTCGTCTATGCTGACTCATGTATAGGATGCCGTGACTGCGAGCTTCATTGCCCTGATTTTGCCATTTATGTGGCTGATAAAGGCTTTAAATTTGCAAAGCTAACGCCTGAGAGCAAAGAGCGAGCTGCGGCCGTAAAGGCAAATAAATTTGCAAAGCTTGGAGAGAGCGCATGAGAGAGCTAGTATCAACTGGAAATGCCCTAGTAGCAAGGGCTGCGGTCGAGTGCGGCTGTAACTTCTTTGGCGGATATCCGATCACTCCAAGTAGTGAGATCGCCCACGAGCTAAGCGTGCTTTTGCCAAAACATGGCGGTACATTTATACAAATGGAAGATGAGATAGCTGGAATTTCAGTTTCTCTTGGTGCAAGTGCGAGTGGTGCTAAAGCGATGACTGCTAGCTCAGGTCCAGGAATTTCACTAAAGGCTGAGCAAATAGGCCTTGGCTTTATCGCTGAGATACCGCTTGTCATCGTAAACGTAATGCGCGGTGGCCCTTCAACTGGCTTGCCAACCCGCGTCGCACAAGGCGATATCTTGCAGGCTAAAAACCCAACTCATGGCGATGTAAATATGATAGTGCTAGCCCCTAGCAGCCTAGAGGAGTGCTATACGCAGACGGTTTGCGCATTTAATCTCGCAGCTAGATTTATGACGCCAGTTATGCTGCTACTTGATGAGACGATAGGTCACATGCAAGCAAGGGTGCGTTTGCCAGAAATCAGCGAGCTAGAAATTTATAAAAGAAGAGAATTTAGTGGCGAGCCAAAAGAGTATAAGCCTTACGAGGCAGCACCCGATGAGCCAGCTACGCTAAATCATTTCTTTAAAGGCTATCACTACCATATCACTGGGCTTCATCACGGAGCAACTGGCTTTCCAACAGAAGATGGAAAAATCGTTGAATACTCGATGAATAGGCTATTTAATAAGATAAATTTACACACTGATGAGTGCGAGAAATATGAAGAATTTATGCTAAATGATGCTGAAATTTGTATCATCGCTTTTGGTAGCGTGGCGCTTTCGGCTAAGCAAGCGATACTAAATTTACGTGAAAAAGGGCTAAAAGTAGGGCTATTTAAGCCACTCACGCTTTTCCCAGCTCCAGCTAAAAAGCTAAAAGAGATATCAAATAAATTTAAAAAAATTTTAGTCTGCGAGCTAAATTTAGGTCAATATAGTGGCGAAATTTCAAAGATCATCTTAAGAGATGACTTTGCAAAACTGCTAAAAGCAAACGGCAGACCGATAAGCCCAAGCGAGATCGAGGCGAAGATAGGAGAAATTTATGGCTTTTAATTATGATAAATATTTACGAACAGATAAAATGCCTACTCTTTGGTGCTGGGGCTGTGGCGACGGCGTCATACTAAAGGCGCTCATCCGTGCTATCGACACCATGGGCTGGGACATGAACGACGTTTGCGTGGTCTCAGGCATAGGCTGCTCTGGGCGCTTTAGCGGATATCTTGACTGCAACACCATCCACACAACTCACGGCAGAGCTGTAGCATATGCTACTGGCGTAAAGATGGCAAACCCAGACAAGCACGTCATAGTTGTAACTGGCGACGGCGACGGACTAGCGATCGGAGGCAACCACACGATACACGGATGTCGCCGAAATATCGGGCTAAATCACATCTTAATCAACAACTTCATCTACGCGCTAACCAACTCGCAAACCAGCCCAACCACGCCAAAAGGCATGTGGACGGTCACAGCGCAGTATGGTAACATCGATCCTAGCTTTGACGCCTGTAAGCTCGCAACCGCTGCAGGTGCTAGCTTTGTAGCGCGTGGCAGCGTCATCGAACCAGAGAAGCTTACAAAGCTCTTTGTAGAGGGCTTTAGTCACGATGGATACAGCTTTTTTGATGTATTTTCAAACTGCCACATAAATTTAGGCCGCAAGAACAAAATGGGCGAGGCGGTGAAAAATTTAGAGTGGATAAAGGGCCGCACGACGAGCAAGGTCAAATTTGACATGTTAAGTGATGAGGAGAAAAAGGGCATTTTCCCACTTGGTGTGCTTCATAAAGACGAAGAAAAGATAGAATACACCAAGGCTTACGATAGGGTAAGAAAGGCTGCTATGAGTGGTGAGAAGATAAATTTTGAGGAGCTAGCATGAAGTCACAATTAAGATTTGTCGGCGTTGGCGGACAGGGTGTCATACTAGCTGGCGAGATCCTCTCAGCTGCCAAGATAAAAGCAGGCGGTTACGGCGTCAAGGCATCTACCTACACATCTCAGGTGCGTGGCGGTCCAACGAAGGTCGATATCATACTTGATGAGAAAGAAATTTTATATCCTTACGCAAACGAGGGCGAGATAGACTTTATGCTTGCCACCGCGCAGATAAGCTACAACGCCTTTAAAAGTGGCGTGAAAGAGGGCGGCGCGATCGTTGTCGAGCCAAATTTGGTAAAAGTGAGCGATGAGGATAAAAAGCGCTGGAAAATTTATGAAATTCCTATCATCTCTATCGCAAAAGACGAGGTCGGAAATGTCATCACTCAAAGCGTCGTGGCCCTTGGTGTGGCTGTGGCGATGAGTGGGTGCATGGATGAAAATTTAGTGCGTGAAGAGATGCTAGCAAGCGTGCCAGCTAAGGTCAAAGAGGCAAACGCAAAAGCTTACGAGCTAGGTCTAAAATACGCAAAAGAGCTTTTAAAATAAATTTTGGCTAATTTTTAGCCAAAATTTCTACTATAAACAGAAAAATCAACCTTTATTACATTTTTATCAATTATTACTTTTCTTAAAATTTAAAGCATTACTTATCGATATAAAAGATTATATTTATAGTATTTATTTATCTTATCAAAGCTATGAAATTTTTAAAAATTGTTCT
Organism: Campylobacter concisus; assembly: GCF_001891085.1. Classification (NCBI taxonomy): domain Bacteria; kingdom Pseudomonadati; phylum Campylobacterota; class Epsilonproteobacteria; order Campylobacterales; family Campylobacteraceae; genus Campylobacter; species Campylobacter concisus. The sequence continues at coordinate 165,004 of NZ_JXUP01000003.1, read as the reverse complement.
CATAATGCCTTATTTTAGTTTTCTTAAATAAAATATATTTTTAAATATTTAATAAATTAATAAATTATATTTAAGATTTGTTTTAGTAACATTTCAGATGTAAAATTTTGTAAAAAGGAGTAAAAGTTGAGTTACAAAATCTCAGTTGCAACATGTGCTGCACTTTTGATGTGCAGTGGTTTTTTAAGTCAAGTTTTTGCTGTGCAAACGACAAAGCTTGAGGGTGTCGAAGTAAATTCAGTCGGTGACAATATCAGCGAAAGTGGTATCAGCGAAGGTATACTAAACAAAGGCATTGCTAGTGGTCCTCTAGCAGGAAAAAGAGTGCTTGATATGCCTTATCAGGTAAATACAATGTCTATTGAAGCTATGAACAACCAAGGTGTAGCAGGTTTTGAAGACGCAGTAAAATACTTCCCTTCGGCGCAAATTCAAACCAGAGGTGGGTATAGAAGTCGGTCGTCCGCAAACGCGTGGCTTTGAGGGATCAGTCGTTGGCAATGTGCTTTGGGACGGTTTTTATGCGGTTTCTACGACAGCTATTCCGATGTATATGTTTGAAGGTCTGCAAATCCAAAACGGACTTGCTGGCTCACTTTATGGCGGACAAAATCCAGCAGGCTTTTTTAACTACACAAGAAAACGTCCGATACCTTTTTCAAATACGGTTTGGGCTGACTATACGAGCCGCTCAAATTTTGGTATAGGTTGGGATACTTCAAATAGATTTGAACATGTTGGATATCGTGGTGTGTTTTATAAAAGCGACGGTGCAAAACAAGCTAAAAAAAGCGACTACGAAAGAAATTTGGCTAGTCTTGGACTTGACTTTTATTTAACTGAAAACTTCACGATCGAGACAAATTTTAGCTACTACAGACACAAAATGCTAGGAAATCCTGGTGGCTTTTCTATGCCAGGTGATAACGGTGTCTTAAAATTTGATATTCCAAGTGCTACTAAAACTACTAAAGCTGGTTTAGAGCAAGAGTGGGCTGGAAATGATCTAAAAACAACGACTGCAAGCTCTAAATTTAAATACGCACCTACCGAGAATTGGTATTTCGAGGGCGGCTATCAGTGGCAAAAGGCCATCCGTGATATGTATGGCACAAGCAAAACTTTTACTAATCAAAACGGTGATTTTGACGTAAAAGCTGGTGGCGGTGGCGGTGCAGCTCAAAGATTTGACGTGCAAAGCTGGTTTGCAAAGGCTATAACCGAATTTGAAACATTTGGCATAGAACACAATCTTGGCGTGTAAACAAATGGATATATATATGGACTTTATATGGTGCTAGAAATCCTGCTTCAAGACCAGTTTCTTTAGGAAATTCTAACTTATATAGTCCGCGCGTCTTTGCACAGCCTAACACAAAAAAGCAAGCGGAGCTTATAAAAGTAGCGATACTATTATGAAAAATATAACTATCGCTGACGACATCAAAATAAACGACTATTTTAGCGTCATTTTAAGTGCGGCTAGAAGCAACTTCGAAAGTAAAAACAAGCAAACGGGTGTAAAAAGCTACGACAAAAGCGGCAATAGCTATGCAGGAAGCCTCATCTACCGCCCAGTTGAGAACGTCAGCTTGTATTTCACATATGCAGATAGCTTACAAACCGGATCTGCTTATACATATACCGACGTAAGAAACCCGCGATACGGCGAGACGATCGTTCTAAAACCTTATAGAAGTAAGCAATACGAAGTCGGTGCAAAGGCTAGGATAGACGAGCTTGACCTATCAGCAGCACTTTTTGAGATCAAACGCCCAATAGCCTATGTAGGCGATAATGGAGAATATGGCACTCAAGGCGAACAGGTAAATAGAGGCTTAGAGCTTACCACAGGCGGCAAGATCACGAATGACCTTAGCGTAATGGGCGGTATTACACTAATCCAACCTAACTAAAAAAGGCAAAACAAACCTACGCAGAGGGTAAAATCGTAATCGGTGAGCCGCGCGTGCAATCAAACCTACTCTTTGACTACCTTGTGCCAAATACAAATAAGCTAGCATTAAGTGCAAATTTTCACTATACTGGCAAACGCTATGCTGATCAACGTAACATAAATGCAGCTCCTGCTTACTTTACAACCGATCTTGGTATTCGCTATACAACAAAAGAGTGGTTAGGCAAGCAAACAACTTTAAGATTTAACGTAAATAACGTTTTTGACAAAAAATACTGGGTTGGAATGTACCCATCAAATATCGATGGAATCTCGACGGGAACTGGCGCGAGCATATTCTTAGGTCAATCAAGAACATTTATGCTATCAGCTGAAGTTAAATTCTAAAACCAAAACTTAAAGCCAAATTTATTTTGGCTTTAGGCTCTTTAAATTTGCCCTTTTTGTAGGGCAGATTTAAATAACCAAAGGGAGAAAGATGCAAGGGCTGGTTGATTATCAAGCGATTTTGGAGCGAGTGTTCTCGCCTACTTTGCAAAAAGTAAAGGGCAAAGAAGGTGGCGTAAATTGGGACGATGTCGCAAATATGTATAACGAGATGACCGGCATGGAGGCGGCTTCTACGCTAAATTTACTCTCAAATTTACCTATCACAAAAGATGATAGCGTGCTTGATGTGGGGTGTGGTCCAGCAAGGCTTAGCGTGCCACTTGCAAAGCTAGCAAAGAGCGTTAGTGCGCTAGATCCGTTTGCTAAAATGCTTGAATACGCTAAAAAAAACGCAAAAGAGGCTGGAGCGAAAAATATAAATTTCATCCAAAAAGACTGGAGCGATGAGGCGAGCATAAAGGGCTTGCCAAAGCATGACATCGTGCTAGCATCACGCTCGGTTGGGCTTTTTGATATAAAAAAGCTTTGTAAATTTGCTAAAAAATATGTCGTGATGACCTCGTTTTTGCCAGATCATCCAAGCCTAAAAGATATCTGGCAAGACTTCTTAAAAGGGACAAAAGATGAAAAAGAGGCAGGTCTTAGCGATAGGAGATTTGGCTACAACTTTATCTTTAACATCGTCTACGACATGGGGGCAAATCCAAATTTAAAGATAATCGACACCATTTATGAGATGGATTTTGCTAGCCTTGAAGAGGCGTTTTCTTATTTTAGATTTGTCGGTGAGATCGCGCCTGAAAAAGAAGAAATTTACAAAGAAAATGTAAAAAGCTACCTCACAAAGACCAAAAGCGGCTTTAAATTTAAAAGAGAGATGAAGAGCTATCTTATCTGGTGGGACGTGCGGGAGATGAAATTTGAGTAGCCAAAAGATCATTTTCGCATTATTTGCGCTTCTTTTGCTGGTGCTCTTTTTTCGCTAGGCATCGGACGCTACGAGATAAGCTACGCTCAAATTTTTGAGTTTATAAGATCAGCCATTTTAAACGAGCAACCAAGCGACGAGCAAGGCTACACGGTCTTTACGCTCATTCGCTTGCCAAGGGTGCTTTTTGCCATCCTTGTCGGTGCAGCGCTTGCTAGCTCTGGAGCTGTCTATCAAGGTCTTTTTAAAAATCCTCTAGTCTCGCCTGACATCCTTGGTGTCTCAAGTGGCGCAGCTGTGGGGGCTAGCGTGGCTATTATCTTAAATTTTAACTACATAGGCGTGTAGCTTAGCGCATTTGCTTGCGGTCTGTTTGCGGTTTTTGCTGTCGTTTTTATAAGCAGCGTCATCGCAAAGGGCAGACTAAATTTACTCGTGATGGTGCTAACTGGCATCGTCATCTCATCTCTTTTTGGGGCGCTTAGCTCGCTTATAAAATTTCTAGCTGACAGCGAAGATAAGCTACCAGAAGTCACTTTTTGGCTGATGGGAAGCCTTGCAAGAAGCGGCAAATATAAAAATTTAGCTCTGCTTTTTTGCGTAGTTATGATCTGTCTTGTGCCACTTTTCATGCTTCGGTATAAGCTAAACACGCTTAGCTTTGGCGAAGAAGAGGCTAGGGCAATGGGGCTAAATGTGAAATTTTACAACATCATAATCATCATCGCCTCGACACTTCTAACCGCTACTTGCGTCTCATTTTGCGGTATCGTGGGCTGGGTGGGGCTTGTTATCCCCCACATCATGCGCTTTGTCGTGGGAGCAAATTTCATCACGCTCTTTCCAGCTTCGCTGCTTGGCGGAGGGCTATTTTTACTGATAGTAGATACCACTTCACGCAGCCTAATGGCAAGTGAGATCCCGCTTGGCGTCATCACTTCGCTAGTTGGCGCGCCTCTTTTTGTCTATCTGCTCTATAAGAGTAAAAAGGGTTTTGCGTGAAATTTGAGATAAAAAATTTAAGCTGCGGCTACGATAAAAAGGTCGTTATAGAAAATTTCAATGCAAATTTACAAGATGGCGACATCTTTTGCCTGCTTGGTAGCAATGGCGTTGGCAAAACGACGACGTTTAAGACGATACTTGGCTTTTTAAAGCCACTTGGAGGCGAAATTTTAATAGACGGCAAAGATGCGCTAAAAATGAGCGAGAAAGAGCGAGCAAGCTTTATAAGCTACGTCCCGCAAGCTCACACTCCGCCATTTGCCTTTAGCGTTTTTGACGTGGTGATGATGAGTGCAAATGCCAGACTTGGTATATTTGAACGCCCTAGCAAAGAGGATGAAGAGATAGCGTTAGATGCACTAAAAACGCTAAATTTAGAGAGCTTTAAAGATAAAATTTACACCGATCTAAGTGGTGGCGAGCGGCAAATGGTGCTCATAGCTAGGGCATTAGCGCAGCGCTCAAAGGTTATGCTACTTGACGAGCCAACGGCAAATTTAGACTTTGGTAACCAAATGCGAGTTTTAAAAGAGATAAAAAAGCTCGCAAAGCAAGGCTACATCATCATCCTTACCTCTCATCAGCCAGAGCAGGTCTTTTATCTAAATGCAAAAGTTGCGATGCTTGGGCGTAATAAAAACTACATCTACGGCGAGGCTAGCGAGGTGATGAATGGCGAAAATTTAAAGAAAATTTACGGCGTAGATATACGAGTGGTGAAAAATATCATCGATGAGCGCGAGCATTACTCTTGCGTGATGGTGGATTGAAAGGAGAAAATATGTTTAAGAAAATTTTGCTTTTGGCTTTTTTGCTTGTTAGTTTGCAAGCAAGAGTGGTGCTTGATAGCGACGATAAAAAGATAGAAGTGCCTGACGTGATCGAGCGTGCGACGCCTTTGATAGTGGCATTTGTGCAGGTCTCTGCGATGCTTGGCAACGAAGATCATATAATTAGCGGTGCACCAAAACTGCCTCCACTAATGTCAAAAATTTTTCCAAAAATAAAGAGCAACGACAATAAAAGCGGCATGCTAAGTAGCAGCGTCGAGACGATCATCGCTTCAAAAACGCAAGTTGTTTTTGGACCAGTTGGTATGATGTTTGATGAAAATAGCAAGGCTCAGCTAGAGAGCGCTGGCATCGCAGTTGTGAAGATAGATAAATTTCAAAGCATCAAAGAGATACAAGATAGCTTTAGCAAGATCGCTGAAATTTGGGGCGAAAAGAGCGTAAAAAGGGCGCGTGAGTTTAATGACTATTTTAACGAGAATATAAAATTTGTAAGCCAAAAAACAGCAAATTTAACGCCAAAAAAGAGAGTTTTGGTGCTTAACTATAACTCAGGAAACTTTAACACCATTAGCTCAAAAGATATCGGCGCAGAGTATATTAGCGTGGCTGGTGGTATAAATTTAAGCTCAGGGCTAAGCGAAGGGGATTTTAAAATTTCAAAAGCAATAAACGAAGAGCAAGTCATCATCTTTAACCCAGATATCATCATCACAAATTCGCAAAAAAGTGCCGATGCTATCGCTAAAAACGCATCATTTACCAAGCTAAAAGCTGTACAAAATGGAGAAATTTTTGTAGTGCCAAGTGGCGTTTATCTTTGGAGTGTAAGAAGCGCTGAAGGTGCGCTTTATCCGCTTTGGCTGGCTAAGACATTTTACCCAGAGCTATTTAGCGATCTAAATTTAGAGCAAAAAACAAAAGAGTTTTACGAGAGATTTTATAACTATAAGCTAAGTGATAGCGAGCTAAAAGAAATTTTGCACCCAAAGGGTGAATTTTGATAATAGGACAAAAATAATGTTATTTAATATATTTAATATATTTATTTAAGTATAAAAGTAAATTTATCTTTCTAATATCCTAAAAAAGAGCTTTTAAAGCTTAAAAACTCAAAAATAAAAATAAACTTCAAATCTGTAGAAATTTTTATATATTTTATAAAATTTCTACCGCTAAATTTATATAAACTACCTTGAAAAGCCCATTTTATCCTTTTTGATTTTAATACCAGCTCTCATTTCTTAATCTAAAATAAATCTTTATGTTTTTTTTAAGTAAATTTAATGTAATGTTTCATTATTAATTATTTAATTAATGTAGTTATTTTAAAAAATATTAAGAAATGAACTGGCGGTGCGTTTTAAACGTTAAAAATTTACTAAGATAGGAAGTTATCAATGAGTGAAAAATTTACCAGAAGAGAATTTCTACAAAGTGCCTGTATCAGCGTAGGTGCGCTAGCTACAACAGCTGGTACGACCAATGTTTTTGCTGGTGAGTTGCCAAAAGGCAATGAAAGTGGCTTACCATCTGTTGATGTGCTAATAATCGGCTCTGGCGGTGCTGGACTTCGTGCAGCAACAGCCGTTCGCAAGCAATATCCAAACTCAACCGTCGTTGTTGCTACAAAGATGATGCCATCTCGCAATGCGACCTGTATGGCGGAGGGTGGCATAAACGGCGTTACTGACTTTAGTAATGGCGATAGCTTCAAGCTTCACGCTTATGACACAGTTAAAGGTGCGGCTTATCTTGCCGATCAAGATGCAGTTGTGAAATTTTGCGAGGCAGCAGGCGCAGTCATCCACGAGCTAGACTACAACGGCATGCTCTTTTCTCGTATAGACAATGGCGACGTGTCCCGTAAAGATAATGGTGATGTTGCGTTTCGCTTCATGGGTGGTGCTAGCAAAAAGCGCTGTAACTACGCGGCTGATAAAACTGGCCACATTTTGATGCACGCCTGTCTTGATGACGCTATCACAGCTGGCGTTAAATTTCTAATGGATCATGAGCTGCTTGAGATCGGTCTTGAGGATGGTAAGGTTGAAGGCGTCGTTCTTCGCAACATCCAAGATGGTCAAATTTACCCAGTCCTTTGCAAGTCACTTGTCATCGCAACTGGCGGCTACACTAGAATTTTCTATAACCGCACATCAGTTCCATTTATAGCAACAGGCGATGGCATAGCTGCTGCGCTTAAAGCAGGTCTTGGTTTTGAAGATCCTGAGATGCTTCAGTTTCACCCAACTGGCGTTCAAAATGGTGGCACACTAATCACTGAAGCAGCCCGCGGTGAAGGTGGATACTTATTAAATAACAAGGGTGAGCGTTTTATGAAAAACTATCACGAAAAGATGGAGCTAGCTCCTCGTGATGTTGTCGCTCGTGCGATCGAGACAGAAATTCGCGAGGGTAGAGGCTTTGGCGAGGGTATGAGCGCTTATGTACTTTGTGACGTTCGCCACCTTGGCAAAGATACTATTATGAAAAAGCTTCCAAAAATTCGCCACACAGCTATGCTTTTCCAAAATATCGATCTAATCGAGCAACCAGTGCCTATCCGCCCAACAGCTCACTACTCAATGGGCGGTATAGAGGTAGCTAAATTTGATGATATGAGCACAAAAATTCCTGGAATTTATGTAGGTGGCGAGGCTTCATGCGTATCTATCCACGGTGCAAACCGCCTTGGTGGTAACAGCCTAACTGACGCAGTTGTAACTGGCGATCTAGCTGGCAAAGGTGCTGGTGCTTACGCTCAAAATGCAAAATTTGCAAGCGGCAAAAAGACTTCTGAGCTAGCAAAAATGTGGCAAGATAAATTTAAAGCCATAGCAACAGGCGAGGGCGGTGTAAATGATATGTACGCACTTCGTGAAGAGCTTGGTAAAAATAACTGGGATCTAATGGGTATCTTTAGAACTGGCGCAAAACTTGATCAGCTCTCTAAAAATTTAGAAGCTATCCAAGCAAAATATGACACCCTTAAAGTGCCAAATCAAAACCCAGTCATGAACACAGCATTTACTGACTATGTCGAGCTTGGCAACCTTATACTTCTTTCTCGTGCAGCATGCCTTGCAGCGCAAAATCGTCTTGAGAGCCGTGGCGCTCACACAAGAGAGGACTATCCAAAAAGAGATGATGTAAATTTCTTAAAACACAGCATAGTCACACTAAAAGACGGCAAGCTTGAACTTAGCTACAAAGACGTTGTGGCAGGCATATTTTCACTTGATGGCAAGAAGCCAGAGTAAGGAGCTAGGATGAAAATTATTATCGACCGCTTTGACGGAACTAAAAAATATGAATCAACTTATGAGCTAACAAACGAAGAGATCGCGGGAAAAACTCTCTTAACAGTGCTTCTTGATATCAAACAAAAAAAGGATGCGACGCTAAATTTCACAGCATCTTGCCGCTCAGCGATATGTGGAGCGTGTGCTGTTAGAGTAAATGGCCACTCATATCTAGCCTGTGATACGAAGATGAATGAGCTTTTGGCGGAGTATGACAATCCAGAGAGCATAAGAATTTCTCCACTTGGAAATTTTAAAGTGATCTCAGACCTCATGGTGGACTGGGAACCAAGTATTGAAAATTTACGCAAGATTAAGCCTAGTATAACTGCTAAGTCAGAATTTAGCGCAGAAAAAGGCTGTAAGCAAAGCCAAAAAGAGTATGACAAAGTAGCGCTTGAATGGGACTGCATACTTTGCGGAGCCTGTGCTAGCGAGTGTAATAAACTAGAAGCTGATGCGAGTGATTATATGCAGCCATTTGTCTTTGTGCATGCTTATAGAGCGGCGTTTGACTCACGCAACAAAGATCCTATGCCGCATCTAAAACCAGCTATCGATAATGGTCTTTGGATGTGTGTAAAGTGCCAAGAGTGCGCTGATCGCTGTCCAAAAGGTATAAGTGCATGCAAAGATATAACTGATCTTCGCATTATGGCTATACAAAAAGGCTTTGATGATGGTATGGGACCAGATCACGCTGAGGCGTTCTTAACCGATCTAGTTGATGGCTCAGGCAGACTAAATGAGATCAAGCTTGCACTTCGCTCTGAGGGAGTGTTTAGAAATATGGGCAAAATGGATATCGCTGCAAATTTAATGCTTGCAGGTAAGATGAATCCACTTCATATTTTCGGAGAAGAGGACATAGAAGGACATGATGATCTAGTAAAAATGATAAATGCGGCTCGCAAAGCTGCTAGTAAGGAGTAATTATGCAAAACGAATTCGCTTTTTTTCCAGGATGCGTACTCTCTCAAGCAGCTAAAGAGGCTAAGATGTCGCTTGAGGCTATCGCTCCGATACTTGGCTGGAAGCTTCACGAGATAAAGGGCTGGAGCTGCTGTGGTGCCCAACAAGCACAAGACGTCGATCCTATCGCTACGCTTGTGGCAAATGCTAGAAACATAGCGCTTGCTGAGCAGATGAATATGCCTATGCTTACGACATGCTCAACTTGTATGCTAACTTTAACAAGAGCTAAAAGCACGCTTGATAAGGGTGCAAAGGATCGCATAAATACTTTCTTGGCTGAAGGTAATATGAAATATAATGGCTCAACCGAGATCACAAGCCTTCTTTGGGTGCTTTATCAAAACGTAGAAACACTAAGAGCAAAGGTTGTTAAGCCACTTAGTGGGCTAAAAGTAGCACTATTTTATGGCTGCCACAGCCTAAGACCTGAAAAAGATCTGCATAATAGAGAAAGCTCGGTCAATCCAAAGAGCTTTGAAACCGTTGTAAGCGCACTTGGTGCTACTATTGTGCCATTTGAGAAAAGACTTGACTGCTGCGGATTCCACGCTAGCTACCCAGCTGGCACATCTGTAAGAAAAATGTCAAGCCAGATCGTAAATAACGCCGATGAAAACGGCGCTGACGTAGTTGTCACACCATGCCCACTTTGCCAAATGCAACTTGACATCTACCAAGAGAGATATCAAAATGAAAACCACTCAAACGTGAGAAAGCCAATCATTCACCTATCTCAGCTTGTAGGTCTTGCACTTGGACTATCTGTCGAAGATCTAGGACTTGATCTAAACATCATCGACGCTACTAAGATAGCGTAAATTTATCCCACGTCCTTTGGCGTGGGAAATTCTTAAAATTTATTTTTCTATTACAAACAAAGCAAATTTGGCATTTTATAAAAATTTTTAATATAAAAATGGATCAAAAATAATAAAATTTATTATGTAAATTCTTTTATTTATATAAAATATTTTTTAGCTATAATCGAGTGAAATTTTAAATGGATTGATTATTAAATTTAAAGGACTAAATATGCAAAACGTTGGTATAGTCGCAAAAATAAGTGGAAAAGTATTTGTAAAACGCAATGGAAAGTTGATCGCACTAAAACAGGGGGATGAGATATTTTTAGGCGATGAGATCATCACACAAAGTAGCGGTGACACTATCGTTATAAATTTCTACCACGCTTCGCCAATCACGCTACTTGAGCCCCAAACTATTATCATCACAAAAGAGCTATCAAAAGCAAATTTTAATACGCAAGGCAGCGAAGCCCAGATAGAAGAAGATAAGAGAAATTTTCTTGTTGAGAATGAAGAAACAAAAAACAAAGGCGAAGACGACAGCTCTCATAACGCAAGTCATAGTTCTCATGGCTCAAACCACGGTAGTAGCTTTGTAAGCATAAATGGTTTAAATTTTGATACACAAGGTCATATCTCAAATATTATTAGTGTTGATGGTGGTGCGGTTGTACTGCCAGTCATATTAAAAGAGTCGGCATTGGCACATAGGTCTATTAGCGGTGCGGTAGTAGCGGTAGAGCAAAAAGAGAGTGTTCCAGTTATTGCAGCACCAAGTGTTAGAATTTTAAAAGACATTGATGGCGACGGCTATATAAATATTGTAGAAGCAGGCGGTGATCCAAACCATACAAGTATAGCGGTTGCTTTTAATAATGACTTCAAGCCAAATGATAAAGTGACATTAGAAGTCATAAATAACGGTGTAAAGACTATGCTTGTTTATAAAGTTGATCAAGCTGATACAAGCGTGATAAATATAAATAATCCAAGTGAAATTTTACCTATTTCGTCAAATGCTACAAACCTAGAGCAAAAAGAATTTATCATTCCAAGTGTCACTGTCGCTCCAAATGCTACATTTAGTGTAAATTCTAGTATCACTCTAGCAAATGGCACTAATTCATCTGTGGCAAATATAGCCACAAGTGTTGATACTATCACTCCAACTCTTGCTTTTAAAAAGGTAGTTTTGGGTAAAGATTTAAACCGAGATGGCGTCATAGATGCAAGCGAAAATAGCTTTAATCCAGCAATTAGCACACCAAGTGATGATGCAAAGGTCATCTTATCACCAAATATGAAAATAGGCGACAAGATAAAACTAACTACCACTGATCCTGACGGAACTTTACATGAAAAAGTGCTGGTTAAAACATCTGGTAATATGCTTGTAGATAAAGAGAGCGGTGAGAGCTATCCGCTTACAAGTGAAAGTGGTGGAAATGTCGGTTTTAACGTAGCAAATGCGGTTAAAATTTCATCTTCAACTCCAACAAATGTAAATATCCAAATGATAAGTAAGTCGGGTAATCCAGGTGTAACTGAAACCATAGCCATAGCAAACAATAACGACCCAATCGCTGTTTTTACACTTGATGAGAATAAAGATGGCATGATAAATTTAGCCGAGCTCGCAAAAAGTGGTAGTACAGCCTTGATGATAGATATTTATGTGCCAAACAATGCTACAGCTGGTGACAAAATCCGTATAAAAGTTGATGATCCAGCTAGCGCACCAACAAGCGTAACAAAGACATATATCATCTCATCTGACGGACTTACCGCTACGCTTGATGGTGGCACAGAAATTATCCCTATAGAAAATGGCAAGATAACAATTGCTGATCCAACAAACTCGAGCGATCCAAGCATAAAAAGGCTAAGTACGACGATCATTGATGGCACGACTGGCACCCTAAAAGCTTCAAGCGTGAGTGAAATTTCAAGCGATACAGTTGCACCTATTAAATCCCCACATATACAGTTTGCAAAAGATAACGATAAAGATGGTGTTCTAACCAGTAAGGAGAGCGGCTTTAGCCCTGATGGTGTAAAGACACCGATAAAGATAAAAATTCCAAACGATGCAAAAGATGGTGATAAATTTGAGATAGATATCGCAGGAAGTGATGGCAAAACAGATAAAATCACTATTAAAATTTCTCAAAACGCATCTGGTGTATATAGTGCCACGAGAGATGATGGTGTGCCTATTAGTGTAAATAATGGTACTATAGAGACTACCACAAGGCTTTATGGGCTTACGACAAATTTTACAACTACATTTACTGACAAAGCTGGCAATAAAGCGGCCCCAGTCACAGACAAGATAACTCTAGATAATAGCATAAAGGTGCAGTTTGCAAGGGATAATGATGGTGATGGACTGATAGATAGTATCACAACTCCTTCTGGCTCGTCATCGACTCAAAGCGATCTTGATATCTACCTACCTAACAATACAAAACCAGGAAGCAGCATAAACGTCACGATATCAACTCCTACCATACCATCTATTACAACAACTGTCAAATATACCATAAGCGACGATGGATTAACAGCTATACCAAGTGATGGTTCGGCACCGCTTCCAATAGCCGGTGGTAAATTTAGCATACCAGACGTTCCTATTTCTATGGATCATTCTACGCCGGTTAGAGCGACTATCACAACACCTGGCGAGGCTACGACGACTGATGGTATCCGCGGTAGATTATTTGACTTTGGAATTTTAGAGTATATTGACGATGTAAAGCTTGCTACGCAGATAGATGGAGGAGTTATAAATATCGCAAAATACTTAAGGGCAGGAGATAATGAAAAAGTTATTCAGAAAAATAACTTTGATAATGAGAGCAAAACTATAAAAGAGTACAATATTTCGCTTACTAACGATGAGCAGCCAAATATAGTCTTTGGTGTAGACCGTGCTCCTGGAACCAAGCTTCGTTTAGCTCTTGAAGATAATCTTGGTAATGCTAAAATTTTACCAAACGGACAAAACTATATAGACCTAGTTGTAGGTGCGGACAAGCGTGTAAATATGGACTTTGAAGCGCTTGGGATAAAGCTAGATGAAAGATACTCAAATATTAGAGCGACTGTTTTAAAAAGTGATGAAACAAAAGATGATGATCTCTTGGTTCGAGTCGATCTTGATGCTACTCCAGATGCGATAGGAACACCAAATGCCACGTCTAATGTTACTAGTGTAGATATTTCAGGCAGTATCGGAACCGACTCAAATGGCAATAACACTCTTAATAAAAATACCATAAATAAAGTTGATCTTTATGATTTGCTAAATTCTGTTCACAAAAGCTCGTCTCTTGATAATACACATAGCTATTCTGAAAATTTTGCCCTATCAGCCAATAGCACTGGGGCAAATTTTATGATAAAAAATTCTGACGCCGCAGGAAACGTATCTATTAGCACTGTTACATTTATTGGCAACAGCGGTCTTGATGCTGATATGTGGTTTTACAACTACGTAGATCCGTCATGGAGAGCTAGAGTTGGTAATAATTCTGGTGTTTATAGTACGCGAGGAGGTAAGTCTATTTATAAAGACTATATGGAAATTTATTCCCCAAGTGCCTCTACTACCTATGATGTTGTGCAGTTTGCTTCAGGAACACACTATAAGACTTTGTCTAATCAAGGAAATATGCATGCGGAGGACCTAGCTAGAGTTGGTAGACACGGAGATAGTGCCTTATACGATGCGTCTAATCCATATGCACCAAAGAAATTTAGAAATGGCGTCGATACTGCTGCTGGTACTGGTGATAATATAGGCTTTGCAAATGGTGTTTTAAAAGGTAGACCCGGCAACTATACTCTTGGTGAGTCAAATCCTGTTGGTTCTGATCTTGTTATGAAGATGAATGGCTGGATATATGTAAGTGCACCTGGAATATACTCTGTAAGAGCAGCATACTTACATAACTATGCAGAGCTTACTATAAATGGAACGACACAAAAATTTGGAAGTCCAACAACATATATAAACCCAGCTACCGAAGCATCATATGGTAAAAATGGCCAGTGGTGGAGTAGGGATTTTACATTTGATAAAGCTGGTTTTTATAAACTTGATATGGAGTATATGGACGGAACTGGTGAGATGAACTTATCTTTATATATGCTTCCAAAAAGTGTAGCAAACACTTATGGCCCTCAAGATCCATATCCTTCATCTATGCTAGTTGGAGCACAAGGTAGCGGCACGCATCTCTTTAGTAATAATTACGTTGAAGCACTTATTCAAAATGGACATTTAAAAAAGATAGGGACTACAAATTCTTACGAGCTAAGTGACGCTAGTAAATACGGCGAATCAAATTTTGGCGATCTAGTATATCTAAGACAAGAGGGTGATATAAAAGGTGGCAACCTAGACGATGCTTTTGTTTATAGTAAGGGTAGAATGATAGATGGCAGAGGCGGCGTGGACACTCTGATAGTTATTGATGATGTGGATTTTTCAAATTTAGATAACGTTAAAAAGATAAATAACTTTGAAAAGATCCAGCTAGGAAGTGCCGATCAGGCGGTATCTATAAAATTTAGCCCAGATGGTGTCTTTGATATTATTGATAGCAGAAACACAAGGGATGCAAGCAATAGTGCAGCTAGTGAGAGTGTAAATACAGTGTTAAAAGTCATAGGCGATAGCAAAGACCTAGTACAGCTCACACATGACTTTGTAAAAGCTACAAAAGCTGATGTTGCTACGCTAAATAGAAAACATAGTGTTGTAGGTGACATATATAACAAAGTAGATGTCACAAGCGATGGTGACGCAGTAAATCAAGTCTATAAAGCGACATTTAATCGCCAAGAAACTATCAATGGAAATACAATAAACACAAGACACACTGTTTTTCTTGAGATCCAAGATGGTGTACAGGTCGATCTATTATAGAAATTTAAATTTTATAAAGAAGAGTAAAGCCCAAAATTTCTCTTGGGCTTTATAAATTTAGATAGCTTTTAACATGACTTTCGTTAATAGCTCTGAAAATTTAGCAGGATTTTCTAGGCTCATGCCCTCATTTAGCCTTGCCATATCAAGAAGTAAAGGCGCGATGTCATAAACCATCGCCTCATTTTTCTCAAGTTTTGCAAAGATTTCATGATCAGCGTTGATCTCCAAGATCGGTTTAACTTTTGGAGCATTTACGCCTTGTCCCATTTGTTTTAGCATCTCTTGCATAGCGTAATCAGGATCGTTTTTATCGTAAATTAGCACCGCAGCCGAGCTTGAGAGTCTTGAGCTTAGTCTTACATCTTTGACTTCATCTTTTAAAATTTCTTTCATTTGAACAAGCGTGTTTGCAACCTTGCTCTCATCGACCTTCTCACCGCTTTTGATCTCATCATTTATATCAGCGTGTGAGACTGATTTTAGAGGTGTTTTGTCAAATTCATTGACCATTGGCATAACGATCGTATCGATCTCTTCATCCATAATAAGAACCTCAATATCATTTTTCTTAAAACTCTCAAGAAGCGGAGAATTTCTTAGCATATTTTCATTGTTGCCGCTGATGTAGTAGATCGACTTTTGATCCTCTTTCATCGCTTCTTTGTACTCTTTTAGGCTGATAAGTCCGTCTCTTTTTGAACTTTTAAATAGGCAAAGATCTAAAATTTGCTCTTTTTCAGCGTTAAATCCATAAAGCCCCTCTTTTAAAACCTTGCCAAATAGTTTGTAAAATTTTATGTATTTTTCGCGGTCGTTATCTTTTAACTTTGCAAGCTCGCTTAAGATTTTTTTCACGCTTTGCTCTTTGACACTTCGCATGATCGCATTTTCTTGTAAAATTTCGCGGCTAACATTTAGTGGCAAGTCCTCAACATCAATGATACCCTTGATAAATCTTAAATATGGCGGCAAGAGTTCTTTTGCATCATCTGTGATGAAAACTCTTTTCACATAGAGCTTCACGCCACTTTGGTAATCAACTCTAAATAGATCAAATGGCTCGGTGCTTGGCGCATAAAATAGAGTTGAGTACTCGATCTTACCCTCAGCTTTTGTGTGGATGTAAAGGAGCGGGTCACTGCTATCGTGAGAAATTTGCTTATAAAAGTCGTTATAATCTTGCTCTTTAAGGCTAGCTTTGTTTAGCCTCCAAAGCGCATTTGCCTTGTTTATTTGCTCATTTTTAGTCTCATATGTGCCTTCTTTTTCGCCTTCTTTTGGAGCGACATAGCTTTGTTTATCCATAAATATAGGATAAGGAATGTGATTTGAATACTTCTTGACTATCTCTTCGATACGCCAAGAATTTGCAAACTCATCGTCATTTAAATGTAAGATGATGTCCGTTCCAAAGCTATCTTTTTTAGCATCTTCTATCTCGTAGCTTTTTGCATCAGATGTCCATTTATAGGCTTTGTCGCTAAGTGCTCGTTTGCTTATGACCTCGATCTTGTTTGCCACCATAAATGCTGAGTAAAAGCCAACACCAAACTGACCGATCAGCGAGCTATCTTTTTTAGCATCGCCGCTTAAATTTTTCATAAAACCTTTTGTGCCACTTCTTGCGATGGTACCTAAATTTGCGATGAGCTCATCTTTATCCATACCGATACCATTATCGCTAATGGTTAAAGTCTTAGCCTTATCATCTACTTTGATGTCGATCCTTGGAGTATAGCTTAAGCTTTTATACTTTTCATTAGTCAAGCAAAGGTAGTTTAGCTTATCAAGAGCGTCATTTGAGTTTGAGATGAGCTCTCTTAAAAATATCTCTTTGTTTGAGTAAAGAGAGTGGATCATCAAATTTAAAAGGTCATTGACCTCGGTTTGAAATTCAAATTTATCTGCCATTTTTCTTTTCCTTGTTTTAAAATTTTTGGCAAATTATAACACAAAGTGATAAAAATATACTTAACCTTGATAGCATTACTATCAAGGTTTTTAAATTAATTTTTTAAAATGATTTCAAAAAAGTTACAGTTTATGAATAAAATAATAACGATAATTTATTAATTATTATTAATTATGCATTCTTGTATAAAGTTTATTTAAAATAGTGCTATAATTAAGGCTAAAATTTTTGGAAAAAGGAGACAAAATGAATTTACGAAGCATTTTGGTAAAAGTTTCAGCAACGATTGCTACGGTTTTAGCAGTATCTATGATATGTTTTGTCGTATATACATCAAATATTTTAGAGCGTGAGATAAAAGATGGTGTGCTTACGACAGTAGAACAAAACGTCCAGCTTGCTATGAATACTGTTAAATTATTTGAAAAAGATAATGTAAGTAGTGCAGAGCTAATAATGAGTGTTTTTAAAGAGATGATTGGAAAAATTTCAACTAATCATCAGATGAGTAAGACTGGTAAATACGAAGCGATAGAACTAATATCTCAAAATGGTATTTTAAACAATAACTACGATATTCTAGATAAATTTAATAACGCTACAAAAGGCGGAATTTCAACGATTTTTGCAAAATCTGGTGATAATTTTTTAAGAGTTAGTACATCGGTGACGAAGGCTGATGGCAGTAGAGCTGTTGGTACAATGATTGACAAAAACGGTCAAGCCTATAAAAATATCATGAATAAAGAGAGGTATATAGGCGTTGTAAATTTATTTGGACGCAACTATATGAGTATTTATGATCCTATTATTGAAAATAACGAGGTAATAGGAATTTTATTTGTTGGTTATGATCCTACCGAGGGATTAAACAATATGAAAAAGACTTTTTCTGAGATGAAACTTGGTAAGCATGGATATTTTTCTCTTTACAATACTAAAACTGGTAAATTTGACTTTCATCCAACCAAGGCAAATCAAGAGCTAAGTAGTGAATTAAAAACTACTATGGATAATATTGTTAAAAAAGGAAAGGGTATTGAGCCTATTATAATTGATGGGGTTGACTGCATAGTTGCTTTTGAGTCATTTGATAAACTAGACTGGATGGTTTTAGGTTCAGCTGTTACTGATGATTTTTTAACACCACTAAAAGTAGTTAGTAAAAATTTCATCATAGCAAGCATCATAGTTACCTTACTTTTGATAGCCGTTTCGATGTTCTTGCTTAAGAAGATGGTTGCAAATCCTATTGATAGACTAGGAACAAATTTAAATGCGATAACATCTGATTTTACAATTAAAATTCCTATTTATGGTAAAGACGAGATAGCTAAGATAAGTAAAGATATAAATGATTTTATTGAAAGAATAAGAATATTAATAAGTGATACAAAGCACCTTTCAAGTGAAAATAGCTCTGTTGCAAATGAGCTTAGTTCTACATCTCTTCAGACAGGTAAACGTGTAGAAAAATCAACCGAAATAGTAGAAGAGACAAATCAAAGATGTAAAGTAATGCAAGAAAATATGAAAGAATCTTTAGCGGTAGCTCAAGCTGGCAAAGACGATCTTCAAAAAGCAAGCACGCATATAAAAACGGCAACTGAAGCTATAAGATCGCTATCAGCTCAGATTATTGATTCTGCTAATGTAGAAAATCAAATGGCTGATAAGATCGATCAGCTTAGCCGTGATGCCGAGCAGGTAAAATCAGTCCTTGTTGTTATCAATGATATAGCTGATCAAACAAATTTACTTGCACTTAATGCCGCTATTGAGGCTGCAAGAGCAGGTGAGCATGGACGTGGCTTTGCCGTTGTTGCTGATGAAGTTAGACAGCTAGCTGAGAGGACTCAAAAGAGTTTAACTGAGATAAATGCAACTATCAATGTCATCGTTCAAGCGATCAATGATAGCAGTGAGCAAATGGGTATCAACTCTAAACAGATCCAAGAGCTAACTCACGTGGCAAGCGACGTTGAAAAAACTATAAATGTTATGAGTGAGACAATGAATAACGCTATAGCAATGTCTGATAAGACTATGCAAGACTACATAGCAACTGGCAAAAATGTAAATGAAATCATGGAAGGCATCTCAAATATCAACCAAATTTCATCTGAAAATGCTAGAAGTGTCGAAGAGATAGCTTCAGCAGCAGAACATCTAAACAAGATGACAGATGCATTAAATTCAAAACTTAGTGTCTTTAGGACTTGAAAGCTTACCTCTTAAGCTAATATTTTTAGGTCTAGCTCCCGCTAGACCTTTTTAAATTTGTTGATAAAAATTTCTAGTATATAAAATCAAATTTTTATAGATAATGATATAGAGCAGGGGGGCTTTGTAAATTTGTAAAGCCAAATTTATTTTCTATTTTCGTTTAGGACTTTTTGCATACTCTCTCTAGTCGTCTCTAGCCAGTTGTCTTTTGAAGTATCGACTAAATCAAGACAAAAGAGCTTGATATCTGCTTTTTTAAAGCTAAATTCTTTTACTTTCATCGCATCGCTTCCTACAATAACGATAGGCTGAACTTTTAAATTTAGCTTTTCAACTAATAGTTTTGCACCGCCCTTAAAAGGTAAAAGCTTATTAGTTTGAGATCTAGTTCCTTCGGGAAATATGGCTAAAACGCGACCATTTTCAACCCTATCTTTTGCTTCACTTAAAAGCTTTATTAGTGAATGTTTATTTTCACGCTCAACCGCTATCATTTTTGGCAAGCTTAAAATTTTACCAATTATAGGAATTTTACCGATCTGTGCCTTTGCGATCCAGCAGACATTTTTTGGGTGAAGCTCTTCGATGACGATGATATCAAGCATGCTTTGGTGGTTTATAAGTAAGATATTTGCCTCATCACTAAAATTGCCTATCACTTCAAGTTTATATCCACCAAAAAACCTTTGCGATCTTCCCCAAAATTTTCTTATGGCTCTATTTTTATCATTAAATAGCCACATAAAAAAGACGACTAGAACAACGCTAATAACAAACTCAATAGCAAAAAATAAAGCTCTAATTTTTGACAAGATTATCCTTTTTTACCCAGCCAATCTTACCATCAGCAAATAAAATTTTTGAGTAGTCGCCTTTTGTGTCTAAAATTTCTACATTTTCATTTTTATGGGATGTGTAAAAAATGGTTGAGTTTTTTGTAGGCAAGATCGAAACGCTAATATCTGGTTTTAGAACAGCCTTACCAAAAGGGTTGTAGGTATAAATTCCAAGTGCTATAAAAATGGCTGCCACAAAAAAGTAGCTAAGCCTTCTACGCCAAATAGCTAATAATATAAAAATTACCGCACAAGAGTAGATCGTGACATCTTTATAGGTGCTAAACTCGCTTTGTTTTGGGTTTAGTCCGATTTGTGTGCTGACGTCGTCATCTTCGACGCTCACTGGCAAAGAAAAACTTTCAAATTTGGCCTTTTTTAGGTTGTAGTAGTTAAAGTCAAGCGATTTTTTATTTGGCTTAAATACTGCAAAATAATATGCGCTTTGTGAGTTAAAGTCGCCATTTATTGTATCTACGCCTTGCTTTAAAATTGTCTTATTTTCAATATTAAAAGCACTTAGATCTACGTTGTTGCCATAAATTTCGACAACCATGATATTGTTTATATCATCAAATTTTGTTGTCTTAAATTTCTTAACTTCAAGATTATCAGCCACGATATGGTTGTAGTTCTCATCGCTTCTAAGCTCTTTTAGCTTTGGCAAAAAGATATTTATGCTTGAGCTCTGATAGTTTTCGCCATTTCTTTTTAGATCTAAGCTAACTTTTAAAGTCTTTGCGTCAATGCTTGTTGCCTCAAGATAAAAAGTACCTACATATTTGTTGTCTTCACTTTTTACCCATTGAAAATTTTTCTTATTTAGCCATTTGATATTTGTTTCATCAAGCTGTGTCTCAAACCCAAACTCAAAGTCATTTTGCGTATCAGCCACTATCTCAACACTAAAAATTTCTCCTATAACAACATTTTTTGGCACATTTGTGGCTTTTAAAAGAAGCTCTTTTACTTTGATCTTATCATATACTTGATTGTCTGGGACACTAATATCTGGCTCGTTTGTTGGCACGATGTTTCGCATCTGCTCTGGAGTGATACGCTCTGGCTGTGGTGATACAAATTTTCTTGAAAAATCTTGTTCTTTTAGCGGTTTTTGAGTTTTTGGATTTGAAGTAGGGCTATTTACAAATTTATCCTCCCTAGCTTCGTCCATCATGTCAAAAACGCTTACTTCGTCGGTATTTACAGCAAATAAATTTAGTACGAGCAGGGAAATAAAAAGAAAATGTTTTACCAAACTAGACCTTTTAACATCTTCATGCCATCATCTGTACCTAAAATTTTCTCACAAGCGCGCTCTGGGTGAGGCATAAGACCAAAAATCTTTTTGCCCTCATCGCAAATTCCAGCTATATTGTCGACTGAGCCGTTCGGATTTATTTCGTTACCTTTAGCATCACAGTATTTTAGTAATACTTGATCGTTGTCGTAAAGGCTTTTTAGAGTGTTTTCATCAGTATAATAGTTGCCCTCGCCGTGAGCGATAGGTATATTAACTACTTCATTTTTGGCTAAATTTGCTAAGAATTTATTGTTATTTGAGATTACCTTTAGGTGGTGATATTTTGAGACGAAATTTAAATTTTCATTTCTTCTCATAGCACCCTTTAAGAGTCCAAGCTCAAGCAGCATCTGAAAACCATTGCAAATTCCTAAGATATAGCCGCCTTTTTTTGCATGCTCTTTTACAGCCTGCATCGCTGGGCTAAATTTAGCTATCGCAGCTGTTCTTAGATAATCTCCATAGCTAAAACCACCCGGAAGTACAACTAGATCAGCATCAATCTTATCTTCTTTGTGCCAAATGATCTGTGTTTGGCATCCAAGCAATTTAAATGCGTGAGCTGTGTCTTCTTCGCAGTTTGTGCCAGGAAAAAGTATTATCGCTACTTTCATAGCACGATCTCATAGTCTTCGATGACGGTATTTGCTAAAAGCTCTTCACACATCACTTTTAGCTGCTCATTCGCTTTAGCTTTATCACTCTCAACGATATCTAAAACGATTTGTTTGCCTATCCTGACATTTGATACACCGCTAAATCCGAGAGAATTTAAAGCATGCTCCACTGCTTTACCAGCAGGGTCAAGAACCCCGCTTCTTAATGCTATATTTACAACAGCTTTCATCTTTGTCCTTACGATAAAATTCTTCTTAAAACTTCTTCGTAAGCTACTTTTACGCTACCAAGATCTTGTCTAAATCTATCTTTGTCAAGTTTTTCATTAGTTTTAGCATCCCAGAATCTACAACTATCAGGGCTTATTTCATCAGCTAGAATGATATTACCGTCTTTGTCGATACCAAATTCTATTTTAAAATCAACTAGTTTTAGGTCTCTTTCGGCAAAAAATTTAAATAATATAGAGTTGATCTCTCTTGCTGTGTGTCTTAGAGTTTGAAGATCTTTTTCGCTCTTTACTAATCCCATAATGATACAGTGCTCATCTGTTACTAATGGATCGTGCAAATCATCGTTTTTGTAGTAAAACTCAACAAGAGTAAAAGGTAAAACTGTGCCTTCTTTTATGCCAAGTCTTTTGCTAAGTGAACCAGTTGCGATATTTCTCACAACAACTTCAAGAGGTATGATCTCACATTTTTTGACTACTTGCTCAGTGTCACTGATAGTCTCAACTAAGTCAGTCACGATGCCTTTGCTCTCCAAAAGCTTAAAAAGCTGTGTTGAAATTTTATTATTTAATGCGCCTTTACCAGCTTCGTTGCCTCTTTTTTGAGCATCAAATGCTGTTAGATCGTCTTTAAATTCAGCCACAAGCAAATTTGCATCGTCTGTGGCATACATTTTTTTACCTTTTCCCTCGTAAATAAGCTCTCTTTTTTGCATGGAGATCTCCTTCTAATTTATTGTTTTATTTTTAAAATTTTGATCGTGTCAATTGCTGTTTTTAATTGAATATCTTCATCAACTTTTTTTTGCGTGATTATCTTTTTATCATCTTTTGCTTCAGTTTTATTGCCCTCACTTGTAGGATTTATCTTGTTTAGCTCGCTTTTTAGGTGCGCTTTTAGCTCACTTTCTTTGATGCTAAATGCACTATCGTCGCTTTGCGGCACTTTACCAGGATGCACGACTACATCAGGTGTTACGCCAACTGCTTGGATAGTTCTGCCACTTGGCAAGTAGTATCTTGCGATGGTTAGCCTTAATGCTTCTGTATCGTCTATTGGTAGGATTACTTGAACGCTGCCTTTTCCAAAGGTATTTTCGCCGATTATTACAGCACGTTTATGATCTTGAAGTGAGCCACTTACGATCTCGCTAGCACTAGCACTTCCACCATTTACTAGTGCAACAAGCGGTAGTTTTGAAAGAGTTTTACTAGCACTTGCTTTATACTCTACATTTTCAGATGCGTCGCGACCTTTTTGAGAGACGATGACGCCGTTATCTACAAAAAGATCAACTAGATCAACAGCTTGATTTAAAAGTCCGCCAGGATTGTTTCTAAGATCAAGTATGATGCCACTTGCTTTTGGATACTCTTTGATCGCTTCTTTTACCTTTGTAACAACATTTTTGTCAAAATTTGTGACACGCACGTAAAGAATATTGTCATTTTCTATCATTTTTGCATAGACAGATTCAACCTTTATTAGATCTCTTATAATCTTTACATCAAATGGTTTTTGCTCACCTTTTCGCAAAATTGTGATAGTTATTGGAGTTTTTGGCTTGCCGCGCATTTTATTTACTGCTTCATCTATCGTTGTACCGATAGTCGAGTTACCATCTATCCTTAAGATAATGTCGCCTGATTTTATACCTGCTTTATCAGCTGGGGTATCTTCTATCGGTGAGATAACGGTTAGTGCGCTGTCTTTCATGCCAACTGTTATGCCAAGGCCACCAAATTCTCCGCTTGTTTGCACCTGCATATCTTTGTAGGCTTTTTCATTTAAAAAGCTTGAGTGGGCATCTAAATTTTGCATTAAACCAGCAATGGCTTTATCGATGATCTCTTTAAATTTAATGTCATCAACATAGTATTTTTCAACGGTTGAAATTGTTTTTGTAAGCTTTGAAAGTGCTTCAAGCTTCGCACTTGCTTCGTCTTCACTCTTTGCAAAAAGTGCATTTACTGCTACGCTTGAGATAAGCAAAGCACCTGTAATTTTTAGTGCAAAAAATCTACTAAATTTATTCAAAATTTCTCCTATAATTTTTGGTTCAATTCTATTAGCTTTTGGCTAAAAAAAGTATAAATTTAAGCTTATATTTTTGCTTTTGGATAGTTTTTTGATACAAATTTATAACGGTAAATTTTAGCAATTAAATAAAAAGAGTGACAAGCATTATAAAAATACTTGACAATATAAGACTAAAGTTATATAATGGCGACCATATAAAATAATCCAAGGAGATTTAATGGCTGATATAACAGAAAATTTAACAGCTCAGATGCAAGAAACTCTTGAAAAAGGTATTAGTTTAGCGATATTTTCTAAAAATCCGCAAGTTGTTCCGCTTCATATTTTTTGGGCTTTACTTGCAGATAGTAATTCTATTTTAAACCAAGTGTTTAATAAAATGAATGTAAGTAAAGACGCCGTCGAGCTTGAAGTAAAAAGTAAAATTTCTTCACTTCCAAATAGCTCAAACGTTACAAAAGATAACGTTTCAGTTTCAAGAGAGCTTATAAATTCTCTTGAAAATGCAAAAGCTTTGATGGTAAGCATGGGCGATAGCTACATAGCTGTTGATACATGGATCATCTCATCTCTTGAGCTTAGTGAGATCAAACAAATTTTAAGCAAATTTTGCGATATCTTAGAGATCAAAAAGAACCTTGAGAGCATAAGAGGTGGTAAAAAGATAGATAGCCAAACTGGCGATGATACTCTTGATAGCTTAGAGAAATTTGGTATCGATCTAACGCAAAAAGCGCTAAATAAAGAGCTTGATCCAGTCATCGGCCGTGATGAAGAGATCACTAGGATGATGCAAATTTTAATAAGAAAGAGCAAAAACAACCCTATATTATTAGGTGAGCCAGGCGTTGGTAAAACAGCCATCGTTGAGGGGCTAGCTCAAAAGATAGTCGCTCGTGATGTGCCAACAAGCCTTGCAAACAAGCGTGTCATCGCGCTTGATATGAGTGCAGTCGTAGCTGGCGCAAAGTATAGAGGCGAGTTTGAAGATAGGCTAAAAGCTGTCATTGACGAGGTTAAAAAAGCTGGTAACATCATACTTTTTATAGATGAAATTCACACCATCGTTGGAGCTGGTGCGAGCGAGGGCGGAATGGACGCGGCAAATATCCTAAAACCAGCTCTTGCACGTGGCGAGCTTCACGCTGTTGGTGCGACGACATTAAAAGAGTATAGAAAGTACTTTGAAAAAGATGCAGCACTTCAAAGACGTTTTCAACCAATAGACGTTAAAGAGCCAAGCGTAAATGAGGCACTTCAAATTTTACGTGGTATAAAAGAGCGTCTTGAAGTTCATCACGGCATCACGATAACAGATAGCGCGCTAGTTGCCGCAGCAAGGTTAAGTGACCGCTACATCGCAAACCGCTTCTTGCCAGATAAAGCGATCGACCTTATAGATGAGGCAGCAGCTGAGCTTAAGATGCAAATAGAGAGCGAGCCATATGAGCTTTCAAAGATAAAACGCGAGATCGTAACGCTTCAAGTAGAAAAAGAAGCTCTAAAGATGGAGGATGCTGATAAAAACAAAGAAAGACTTGGCGAGATCGAAAAAGAGATAGCTGACCTAAATGAGAAAAAGCTAGCACTTGATACTAAATTTGAAAATGAAAAGGCAGTTTTCGGCGGAATTTCAAAAGCTACAAAAGAGATAGATAGCTTAAAATCACAAGCTGAGATAGCAAAAAGAAATGGTGATCTTCAAAAAGCTGCCGAGATAGAATATGGCAAGATAGCAGATGCTAAAAAGCACAAACACGAGCTTGAAGAAAAATGGGAGAGCATGAAAAAAGAGGGCGTGCTTCTTAAAAATCAAGTCGATGAAGAGCTTGTAGCTGAAATTTTGAGCAAATGGACTGGAATTTCAGTTAAGAAGATGCTAACAAGCGAAAAAGAGAAGTATCTGCGCATTGAAGAGTATCTAAGAGAGAGCGTTGTCGGTCAAGATGACGCACTACACGCACTTGCACGTGCTGTAAAAAGAAACAAAGCAGGGCTAAATGAAGGTCAAAGGCCGATTGGTTCGTTTTTATTTCTTGGACCAACAGGCGTTGGTAAAACCCAGTCTGCTAAGGCTTTGGCTAAATTTTTATTTGACGATGAGAAGGCGCTTATCCGCTTTGATATGAGCGAATATATGGAAAAACATAGCGTGAGCAGGCTTCTTGGCGCGCCTCCAGGATATGTAGGCTACGATGAAGGCGGTCAGCTAACAGAGGCAGTTCGCAGAAGGCCATACTCAGTAATACTTTTTGACGAGGTTGAAAAGGCTCACAAAGATGTATTTAACATACTTCTTGGCATACTTGATGATGGACGTGCGACTGACAACAAAGGTGTAACGGTTGATTTTAAAAATACGATCATCATTTTAACTTCAAACATTGCTTCAAATTTCATAATGGAGTTAAAGGGCGAGGATCGTGATGTGGCTGTTAAAAACGAGCTTAAAAACTACTTTAAACCTGAGTTTTTAAATAGGCTTGATGATACTATCATATTTAATCCTCTAAATGAACAAGGCCTAATCTCTATCGTTGAGATCATGTTTAAAGAGCTTGAAAAGACTCTTCACAACCGCGGTATCAAGGCAGTTTTAAGCGAAGAAGCTAAGAAATTTATCGCAAAAGCTGGCTTTGACATAGTTTATGGCGCAAGACCTCTTAGAAGAGCGCTTTATGAGCTAGTTGAAGATAAGATCGCTGATATGATCTTGAAAGATGAGCTTGAAAGTGGCGATGAGATCACCATTGATAGCGATGGCGAGAAGATTATCATTAAGAAAAAATAACTTCAAATTTACTTGGCAGGTTGGATCGACTTGCCAAGCTTTCATATAAAATTTATACAAAAAACATCAAAAGAATAGGGCGATCTTGCTATTTAAAAATATGACTAAACGCCTAGAAATTTAGCAAGGGCAAAGTAAAATATAGCCGATGAGATAGCAGCCGCTGGAAGAGTGATGAGCCAAGCAAGAATGATTGGTCTTACCATTTTCCAGTTTGCATTTTTATTTACGATGCCGATGCCTAAAACTGCACCTATTAGGATATGCGTCGAGCTAACTGGTATGCCAAGTTTTGTGGCTAGAAGTATGACGATACTTGAGGCAAGCTCGGCACTAAAGCCAGTTGTCGGTAAAATTTCAGCTAGTTTTGAGCCGATGGTGGTGATGACCTCTTTGCCTAAAAACCAAAGTCCGACGACAAGTGAGATGCCAAATGTTACCATTGCGATGCTAGGTATCGGCGAGCTTTCGTTTATAGAGCCAGTTTTTAGCACATCAAGCACAGCGGCAAATGGTCCAACTGCGTTTGCAATGTCGTTTGCGCCGTGTGAAAATGCAAAAGATGAAGCGGTAAAAATTTGAAACCATGAGAAAATTCTATTGATGCTTTTTTCGCTATCGTTTTTGCTCATGACATTTATGATAGCAAGGCTTGCAAGATATGCTAGAGCTCCGATGACGAAGATGATCCAGACTGTTTGGATGATGCTAAAGGCTAAATTTATATGCTCAAGCCCTTTAAAAAGCATCATTGATGAGATGACCATTGCGGCAAATCCAGCGATGATTGGGATGTGCTTTTTCATCGCTTTAAAAGTATCTATCTCTTTTTCGCTATCTTTCATGATGCGAATTTTTGAGCGGTATTCGCTATATTCAGTGGTTTCGATCTCATCCTCATCGATAACTGCGATCTTTGAAAGAGTGGCTATCTGCTCCTCAGCTGGCTTTGTTTTGAGTGCTTTTATAAAGCTTTCTTTGTAGGCTTTTCTCTCAGCTTTTAACGCTTTTAGATTCATTTTAAGTTCATGTGTTGGCTCGATAATCTTACTTTTTACGTAGCCAAATATAACGTAAGACATCACGCCGCCAAGCAGTGGTGAGATAACCCAACTTACGGCGATTCTACCGATCTCACCCCATGAGACCATATTAAATGGTTCCGGATCTTTTATCATAAAGCCCATAGCAAGTCCTGCGCCAACGATACCGCCAACGATCGAGTGAGTGGTTGAGACTGGTAGACCTTTTTTGGATGCGTAAAATAGCCAAAGACCTGAGCTAAGAAGGGCTGAGATCATGATAATGACAAATTTCATCGGGTTTAGATCGCTTGGAAATTTCACGATCTCGTTTCTAATCGTATTTGTAACCTCAGATCCTGCAAATATCGCACCGCTAAGCTCAAAAATGGCTGCGATGATGAGAGCTTGCTTAAGCGTAAGAGTCTTAGCGCCAACGCTTGTGCCAAAGCTGTTTGCAACGTCATTTCCACCGATATTAAAGGCCATAAAAAGACCAAACATGCCAGCGATCAAGAATAAAAAGTAGTTATTTGTCGGGATGTATTGATAGCCCCAAACGAAAAATCCAACGCTACAAATTGCAAAAATAACAAATGCCAATAAGTTATCTCGAAGCAATCAAGCCCCCTTATAAGGTTTTTGATAGGGATTATATCTTGAAAAATATTAAAGTTTTTAGAATTTTTCAACTTTAAATGATACTAAATTATCATATGTTAGAATCTGCAAAAATTTTAAGGATAAATTTTGGTTATAGCGATAGATCTTGGCTCAAACACATTTCGCGTAGCACTTGTCAAAAAAGAACAAAATGGCTTTAGTAATGAGCAAATTTATGAAAAGATAGTAGGAGCTGCTAGAGGGCTAAATGAAAGTGGCAAGATAGCAGATGAGTCTAAAAATAGGCTCTTTGAAGCGATAGCAGAGGCTAAAAGCAAATTTGACTTTACTAAATTTAAATGCGTAGCAGTCGCAACTGAGGCTTTTAGGGTGGCGTCAAATAGCAAGGAAATTTTTAGCGAGATAAGAGAGAAATTTGGCATAAATTTTCATATCATCAGTGGCAAAGCAGAAGCAAAGCTTACATTTTTGGGTATTCAAAATGCTTTTAAAAAGCTTGGAATCAGTGAAAATTTTAGTATCATTGACATCGGTGGAGCAAGCTCAGAGATCGGCGAAGATGGAAATTTTATGAGTTTTAAATTTGGCATTATTACATTTTTTGAGAAATTTAAAACGCTTGATTTAATGCAAGAAAATGCAAAATTTTATACAAAAGATGCAGGAGAATTTTTAAATAGCTTAAAAAATAAATTTATCGTGCTGACTTCTGGCGTACCAACTACTATCGCAGCGCTGCGACTTGGACTTAACTACGAGAACTATGATCCAAAAAAAGTAAGCGGATTTGAGCTTAAAAAAAATCGTGATCTCGCTTGGTTTGTAGATGAACTTTTAAAGATGGATGATAAGAGCGCTGATTTGGCGGTTGGAAGAAACAGAAAGCATCCGCTCATCGCTGGAACCTTGCTTTTAGAGGAGCTTTTAAGTGGGCAAGAAGCAAAATTTATAGTTATCGACGATGGGCTTAGAGAGGGTGTTGGGGTTGCTTATCTGCAAGGAAAATTTCAAGAAATTATCACAAATTTTTAGTTAATATTTCAAAAATTTAAAGGAGAGGAAATGAGTATAAGAGAGCAAATTTTAGCTGATATAAAAGAGGCTATGAAGGCAAAAGATGAGTTTAAAAGAGATACTTTAAGAACGCTAAATGCAGCACTTAAGCAAGTTGAAGTCGATCAAAGGATTGAAATGACTGATGAAGTGGTACTTCCACTGCTTCAAAAGGAGATCAAAAAGAGGGCTGACTCGGTTGAGCTTTATATAAAAGGTGCTAGAGAGGATTTGGCTAAAAAAGAGCAGGGCGAGATTGAGCTTATTAAGGCATATTTGCCAGCACAACTAAGCGATGAAGAGCTTAAAGAAAAAATAAAAAAGATTATTGAAAGAGCTGGTAAAAATTTAGGTGCTGTAATGAAAATGGCAAAAGATGAGATCGGAGCAAGTGCTGAAGCAAAACGCATAAGTATGATCGCAAAAGAGCTTTTGGCTTAAAATCTACAATCTTATAAAACTTCTAATTTTGAAAACTTACTTCTAAATGTTGTAAGTTTTCAAAAAATCAAATACGACTTTCATTTTTAAAAAAGATAATTTAAAAGCATAATACTTAGATACGAATATGTTAAAAGGTAAAATATGAACTTTTTTATATATTTGTATTGAAAACTATAATTTTCAAATTGTTATTTTAGTTTTCTTATTTCTTCTTTTAAATAAATTTAAATATTGATTTATAGGCTTATTTTGAATTTTATCTTTTGTATGATTTTAATTTATCCATTAAATTTGATGTAAAAATATTTGTAAGAAAATTAGTTAAATTTTACACTTTTCAAAAAATTTGATCTACCCTATTTTGAAAAAGTGAGCAAGAGCTATCTTTGAAGTTTGTGGTTCTTGCTTTTAAGCGCAGAGCACTAAACTTGCAAAAACTGCGATAAATGTACATAAAGCGCTCGCTCAAGAATTAAATTTTATCGTCAAAAAGTGTGCGGATATCCAGTGTGTAGTTTTTAGGCATAAAGATCGGCGAGTCTAAAATTTCAAGCACGCCATCATCAAACGAGAGAAATTCCACTACTCTTTTTGGCTTTCCGGCGGTTTTTATGCTCATATCAGCTCTAGGCGCACCACCTTTATGATCTGCATTTTATCTGTCGTCCATTCAGAAAAAGCTAGAAATTTAGAGTCCTCTGAAAACAAAAAGCAAGACGTTGCTCTCTCGCTAAGTAAAATTTGAAGTGCATCGTCATCTTTAACTAAATTTTGATCCAAATTTGATAGCCTTTTTGCGTGGTTTGAAGTCTTATTTTTTAAATTTAGACAGTGCTCGCTATTTATAAAAGCTGTAGCTCGCCAAGGGTTGGA
Organism: Campylobacter concisus; assembly: GCF_001891085.1. Classification (NCBI taxonomy): domain Bacteria; kingdom Pseudomonadati; phylum Campylobacterota; class Epsilonproteobacteria; order Campylobacterales; family Campylobacteraceae; genus Campylobacter; species Campylobacter concisus. The sequence goes on along the minus strand of NZ_JXUP01000003.1, from coordinate 133,975 downwards.
GCGCCCATGGCAACCTCACAGCCTTCAAATTTGGCGCTAAATTTGCCATCACTGCTACACGCATTTGCCTCGTAGTCCCAAGCTGAACTCATAAATTTACCTATTAAATTTGCCTGCCATGGCTTTGTAGATATTTAGCTCGTCTTGTAAAAGCGTATATTTTGCCTTTAGTAGCCCTATTTTGGCTTCTAGGTCGCTATTTTTTGCTTCCAAAAACTGCTTTAACTCAACCTTGCCATAAGAGTATTTTAGCTCGTAAATTTTTGAAATTTCTTCGTAGTTTTTTATTTGCTCTTGATAGTTTCTAAGTAGTGCTTCGTCGTTTAGGTAGCCTTTATAAAATGCGTCTATCTCGTTTAGCACGCTATTTAGAGTGCTTATGTAGTTTAGCTTTGCAAGCTCGAAATTTGCCTCGCTTACTTTTAAATTTGACTTTAGCTTAGAGTAGTTTAAAAACGGTAAATTTAAAGCGATGTTGCCATTTAGAAATTTAAGATTAAACGCTTCGTCTTTTTTGTCGGTACTGCTTTTGAGGCTAGCTCCTAGCGTGATGCTAGGATAAAAATCTTTTTGACTAGCTTTATAGTTTAGGATACCCTCTTCTATGCGGTAAATAGCCGCTCTTAGGTCCGGACGGTTTGCTATGGCGCTTGTTGGCACTTCTAGATCAACGCCCGTTCTTTTAACTGGACTTAGTGTGAGTCCCTCAAATTTAAGCTCAAAATCTGGTCTCTCATTTAGCAAAATCCTAAGCGTTTTTTTAGCAGTCACAAGATCTTTTTTGGCACTTTCTATCTTATTTTGAGCGCTTAAAAGCTGTGAGTTTATCTGTTTTAAGCTTAGCGCCTCCTCTTTGCCAAGCTCAAATTTAAGCCCAACTATCTCGTTTAGCTTGTTATAAATTTCTAAAATTTGCTCATAAGTTTTTATGCTCTCGTTTAGATATAAAATTTGAAAATAAGCGTCTGCCACGGAGTTTATGACGCTTAGTTTGCTAGCTTCTAGGTCAAATTTAGTAGCATCTGCCTCAAACATCGCTGCATCTTTGCTATTTGCTAGCTTTTGCCAAAGATCAAGCTCGTAGCTAAGCCCTATGCTTGAGCCAAAATTTCTACTAGAAGTACCACCCTCTTTTATGTTTTTGCTACTTCCAGCCTCGATGCCAGCGTTAAAGCTTGGGATGAGATTTGCCTCCAAAATTCCAGCTTGAGCGAGTGCTTTATTTACATTTATTGCCGCTTTTGCAAGGTCGGTATTGTTTTTAAGCGCAAGTTCTACAAGCTCATCAAGGTAGCTTTGATGATATTCTTTCCACCAAGAAGTGTTTAAATTTAGCTCCCTGCTAGCGTTATCTTCAAGTAAAATTTGTTTATAATTTTCATCTATATTTTTAACAGCGCAACCGCTTAAAACGAGCACTAAAGCTAGGCTTAGAAATTTCATATTACTCCCTTGAAAGCGCATCTATTGGATTTAGTTTTGAGGCATTTTTGGCAGGCATATAGCCAAAGATGATGCCAATGGCCATCGACGTGACAAGTGCAAGTACTATCGAGCCATTTGAAAAGATCATGCTAAAACCATCTAAAAAGTTGTTGAAAATGTAGCCAATAGCGTAGGAAAAGGCTATACCGATAGCTCCACCGATAAGGCAAAGTAGCACCGCCTCTATCAAAAACTGCTGCAAGATGTTGCTCTGTCTGGCTCCGATCGCCATTTTGATGCCTATCTCTTTGGTGCGCTCGGTGACCGAGACTAGCATGATATTCATCACGCCTATGCCACCAACTACTAGCGAAACCACGGCGATACTTGATATTAGAAGGCGCATGGTTGAGATCGTCTCTTCGATAGTTTGCTTGATGCTATCAGAATTCCTTGTAAAGAAGTCTTTTTTGCCGTGTTTTATCGTTAAAAGATCAGTCAGGCTCTTTTCTGCAATTTGAGCATTTACGCTTTCATTTACTTTTACGGTTATTGAGCTAATAAATTTATCGCCCGTTATCTTGTTTATAACAGTCGTGTATGGAGCATAAATTTTAAGTGAGCTAGCATCGCCGACTTTAAATTCATCTTTTTGCAAAACACCTATAATGCGAAGTGGCTTTTTGTTAAAAAGAATGATCTTACCGATAGGGTCTTCGTTTTTAAATATACTATTTTTGGTGTTTTGGTCTATTAGTGTGACAGAATCTGAGTTTAAAACCTCGTCGTCATCGTAAATTCTTCCCTTTTCTAGTTTTAGTCCATTTACGTCAAAGCTCCCTACTCCACCGCCCTTTAGTGTCGCTGTTAAGGAGATATTTTCATACGTTAGTACGCCTGAAGTGCTTGTGTTTGGAGTGACTGAGTCCAGAAATGACTGTTTTGAGAGCATATTTGCGTCACTTATAGAGAGCGTTTTTACCCTGCCCGAGAGCATATCGCCAAAGCCTTTTCCTGGCATTATGTCGATCGTATTTGTGCCGATCTTTCTGATGCCAGCTAAAATTTGCTCCTGTGAGCCTTTGCCAAGAGCTACGACGCTAATGACCGCCGTGATGCCAATGATAATACCAAGCATAGTAAGAAGCGATCTTAATTTATGAGCTAGCATCGCATTTACCGACATTTTAAAACTTTCAATTAGCTGATCTTTATAGTAGGTAAATTTGCTCTTTTCTGGCTGGTTTTGCTTTTTGGCCTCAAAAATTTCACTATTTTTTATATTATCACTTACGATGTTGCCATCTTTTATCTCGATCACACGACTCGCGTATTCGGCGATCTTTGGGTCGTGCGTGACGATGATGATGGTGTGACCTTTTTTGTAAAGATCCACTAAAATTTCCATCACTCTTAGACCACTTTTGCTATCAAGCGCACCTGTTGGCTCATCAGCCAAGATAATCTCGCCACCATTCATCAGTGCCCTTGCTATGGAGACCCTTTGCTGTTGTCCGCCTGAGAGTTTATTTGGTAAATTTTTTGCTTTTTCGCTAAGGCCAAGTGAGTCTAAGATCTCCATACCTCTTTTTTCTCGGTCGCTCTTATTTGCCCCTGCATAAATGCTAGGAAGTGCGACGTTTTCAAGGGCGTTCATCGTGCTAAGAAGGTTATATCTTTGAAAGATAAAGCCAAATTTATCTCGCCTAAGCTTGGCAAGCGAGTCACTATCAAATTTAGATATATCTTTGCTATCTAGTAAGTATTGCCCGCCACTTGGGCTATCAAGGCAACCAAGGATGTTCATCAGAGTTGATTTACCAGAGCCAGACTGACCGATGATAGATATAAATTCGCCCTTTTTTATCTCTAAATTTATGCCATGAAGAATTTCTATTTCATTCTCACCTAGCTTAAAGCTTTTTGTGATATTTTTTAGACTTATCACTTAAAACTTCTTATTTTCTTTTTCGATCATCTTGGCTATCTCGCTTGCTGAGCCTTGTGATGTGATGATCTCATCACCCTCATTTACACCGCTGATGATCTGTGTATCGAGGTTGTCTTTTATGCCAGTTTTGACCGCTGTTTTTACCGCTTTGCCGTCTTTTAGAACATAGACAAATGTGCCGTTTTCATCTCTTTTAATGCCGATACTTGGTACGATGATAGCGTCCTTTACATTTGCTATTAAAAGCTCATTTTGTGTTGTCATGCCTATTCTTAAAATTTTATCTTTATTTTCAACTATGCTTTGAGCATAATAATAAACAGCTGAGTTGCTTGAAGTGCTTGAGCTTGTGGATTTACTACTACTGCTAGAGCCATAGCTACCATCGCTTAATGTCGTTAAGCCAGGGTCGATTGAGCTAACCGTCGTTTGAAATTTTTTCGTTGGCTCAGATAGGATCGAGTATTCAACTGGCGTGCCAACTTTTATCTTTGTGATGTCGCCCTCAGCTATTTGCATCTTCATCTTAACATAGCTAAGATCTGCGATCTTTACGATAGTTGGCGTAGTTTGATTAGCATTTACAGTCTGTCCTTCTTCGACCTGTACGCTTACTATTATTCCATCTCTTGGAGCGGTGATCTTTGTGTAGCCTAAATTTATCTTAGCTGTGCTTAGCTCGATATTTGTCTGCTTTATCTGAGCCTCCAGCTCCTTTATCTTTGCGCTATTTGTACTATAAGTATTTTTTGCGCTTTCAAATTCTTGTTTTGAAGTGGCATTTTTGGCAAAAAGTGCATTTTCTCTATCAAACTGCGTTTTAGCGATATTTAGAGCCACTTTTGCGCTTTCTAGCTGGGCTTTGTAGATAGCTAGTTGCGCCTCTTTATTATCGATGTTATTTTGCTGGGTCGAGCTATCGATACTTGCGATCATATCGCCTTTTTTGACCTGATCTCCAAGCTTAACGTAGAGTTTTTTTATCTGGCCGCTCACCTGAGCACCCACATCAACTAGCTCGGTAGCAAAAATTTCTCCAGTCGCATCGACTTTTTTACTGAATGAACCTTTCTTTGCCTTTTTGGTGATAAACTCCACCTTTTCATCTTTTATCTTAAAAAAATTATCATAGATAAAATATCCACCGACGCCTAAAATAAGCAGGATTATTAAAATTTTAGATTTTTTCATTACTTCTCTTTGTAAAAAATTAGTCAATTTTACTTAATAAGATTAAAATTCTCTTTAAACTTCCTCTTTTGCCATGCCAGCCTCTATCAAAAACCTACTCGGCTGATAATTCACCTTCTTTATCTTGTCGTATTTTGCATAACTTAGATATAGCTCATCTTTTGCTCTAGTTACTGCCACGTAAAAGAGCCGTCTTTCTTCTTCTAGACTACCGCCCATGCTCATTAGCTTTAAATTTGGAAAGCGGTTTTGTGCAAGATCGACGATAAAGACTTGGTCAAACTCAAGCCCCTTGCTCGCATGCACACTAAGCAAGCTAACGCCCTGCCCTTCGCTCATCTCGTTGCTTCCAAGGGCTAAGAAGTTATAAAATTTACTGATATCTTGATATTTTTTAGCTAGCTCGCTTAGCACCACGCTCTTTGCCATTATGCGCTCTTTGACCTCTTCTTTGAGTGCTAGATCGACGTTGCCATTTTTTAGAGTTGCCCTTTTTGTGCTGATGTTTTCGACGATTAGCGAGTAAATTTTGCTAGTTTTTATCTCATTTATCATCGTGGCTGGCTTTGAGATATTTCTCATGCCTCTTAAAAAGTTGTAAATTTCATATAAAAACTGCGCCCCACTCTCGCTTAGCTTTTGTAGTTTTAGCACAGGATGGCCTAGGAATTTATCGCTAAAGCCAAGCTTAGAAAACCTTGAAACTTCAGCAAATTCGTCAAGATCGTCAAAAAGGCCTAGCTGGTAGTTTCGCCTTTTGTTTGATGAGATATTTACGCTCTCGTCTGGCTCAACTATCCCTTTTATTAAATTTCCATGCCCAAGCTTAAGTAGTGCATCAAAAATTTCTTTGCTAACTGCGCTGCCAACGCCTTTTGCGTATTCGCAGATGTGGATAAATGCCATTATATCTTTTGGATTGACATAAATTCCCATGATGTCGATAAGCGCCTTGATCTCGCGGCTCTCAAAAAAGCTCACCCCGCCCTTTCGCTTTGAGCCAATACCTCGCTCTTTTAGCGCGACCTCGATGCCATCAGCTGATGAGTTATTTCTAAAAATTATGGCGATATTTTCTCTATTAAATGGCGAGAGCGAGATGATGTCGGCGATGTTTTGATATTGATCAAAAAGCTCGTTATAGACAAGCAGCCTTGGCGGCTTGAAATTTCCCTCTCGGCTTACGGTTAGGTGCTTTTCATAAAGCCTTGGATTGTTGTTTATGACCTTATTTGCAAGGGCAAGTATGCTTGAGCTTGAGCGGTAATTTACATTTAAAGCGTAGATATTTGCGTTTGGAAAGCGATCTTTAAATGAGCCAATGATCTCGATATTTGCGCCGTTAAATGCGTAGATGCTCTGGTCAAAATCGCCCACGCAAAAGAGGCTCTTTGTCTTAAATGCGTCTATTAGACTGCCTTGAAGTGTGTTTGTATCTTGATACTCATCGATCAAAATTTCATCATAAGCTAAATTTGCCCCATTTTTTAGCTCGTCGCGCATTTTTATGAGAAGGTCGTTAAAGTCAGCGTAAGAAAATTTAGTCTTTTCAGCCTCAAACTCCTCTAAAACATCTTCATAAATTTCAGCATAAACGCCCTGCTCTTCGCTCTTTTGGCTTATCCATTTGCCAAATGTTGTGCCTTGTTCGCTGTTTTGAAAGAGCGAGTAAAGATCGTATAGATAGGCTCCGCCATAAGGCTTGACGTCGCTTAAATGGTAAAATTTTCGTCTCTCAACAAGACTTTTTAAAAGCGTCTTTAGCTCGCTTGGCTGCTTTAGCGTGACGCCTTTATCAAGGCTTTTTAAAAGCGAAAATGAGACTGAGTGAAAGGTGCCTGCGGTGATTTTGGAGGTGATTTGTTTGTCAAAATACCTATTTAACCGCTCTATCATTTCGCTGGCTGCTTTGTTGGTAAATGTTAGAAGCAAAATTTTCTCTGGCTTTACGCCTAAATTTAAAAGATGTGCGATGCGAGCGACAATCGTGCTAGTCTTGCCAGTGCCAGCTGAAGCGATGATGAGATTGTGTCCAAATGGTGCAGTTGCGGCGGTGTATTGTTCTTTGTTTAACCTAGATAAGGGCATTGTTTCCTCTTTTTTAAAAAGGTCTAATTATAGCTACTTAAACTTTAACAGCTATAATCACGCCGATGAAAAAGTTTAAATTTATAAAATTTCTTGCCCTATTTTTGGCTCTAATGGTTGCTATTTTTTTGATACTTGATCAAATTTATCCACTAAATTTAGATGCACTCAAAAAAGACGAAGCCAAAATTTTGCTTGATAGAAATGGCAACATTATAAATATGAAGCTTAGTAGCGATGGAATTTGGAGATTTCACGAGCAAAGCTTCCCAAACTCGCTAAAACAATGCGTCGTGCTCTTTGAGGATAGGTACTTTTACTACCATTTTGGCGTAAATTTTGCCTCTATTTTTAGAGCATTTTTTCACAATCTAAGAAGCGACAACCGCATAGGCGCTAGCACTATCACGATGCAAGTAGCTAGGATGCTTGAGCCAAGTGATAGGAGCTATAAAAATAAGATAAAAGAAATTTTTAGAGCTTTTCAGCTAGAGCTTCACTTTAGCAAGGATGAAATTTTAAATTTTTATCTAAATTTGGCCCCATACGGCGGCAACATCGAGGGTGCAAAGGCGGCTAGCTTTTTTTATTTCGGCAAAGAGCTAAACGAGCTTAGCTATGCTCAGGCCGCACTTTTAAGCACGATACCAAAAAATCCAAATAAAAATAGACTAGACCGCGTCTCAAACATAAATGCCTTAAAAAATAGGGTCATAAAGATGCTTTACAAGGCAAATTTAATCGATCTTAGCGCCTTTAAAAGAGCGCAGGCTGAGCCATTTAAAAATGTAAGAGCAAAAGCTATCGTAACTGCGGAAGATTATGCAAATGTCGCTTTTAAAAACCAAATTTCAAAGGCGAGTTTGGATCTAAATTTACAAAAAGATATGCTTAAAATTTTAAAAGATGCGATGTTTTCGCTAAAGGCAAAAAATGCAAACAATGCCGCTGCAGTAGTCATTGATAACAAAAAAATGAGCGTTGTTGCCTTCATAGGCTCTCATGATGAGCACGCGCGTGATGGCAAAAACTCAGCCCTAAATATGAAGCGAAATACCGGCAGCACGCTAAAGCCTTTTATCTACTCGCTTGCGCTTGATAGCGGGCTTATCACGCCAAATTCGCAGTTAATTGATACGCAAATTTATATAAAAGAGTATGCCCCAAAGAATTTTAGTAATGATTTTTTAGGTATCGTAAGCGCGAAAGATGCTCTAAATTTCAGCCTAAATATTCCGGTTATAAATTTAAACTTAAAACTAAAAGACAATTCGCTTTACGAACTACTTGAAAAGGTAAATTTAGTAGATGAAGATAAAGAGTATTATGGAGCTTCTATAACGCTTGGAAGTGCTGAAATGAGCCTGCTTGATCTTGCTCATCTTTATACTATTTATGCAAATGACGGCATTTATAGGCCGCTTGAGTTTGCTGGCAAAAACTACAAAAATGAGGAGAAAAATGTAACTCTCATCTCGCCTCAAAGTGCCTATTTGACTGCTAAAATGCTAAGTGAAGCCTCAAGATCGTATCTAAAAAATGCTTGGCAGTACGCCCAAAATACGCCAAAGATTGCTTTTAAAACTGGCACAAGCGCAAACTCACGTGATCTTTACGCCATAGGCGTTGATGAAAATTACACAATTGCTATTTGGATTGGAAATTTTAATGCCAGTAAAACCGATAAATTAACAGGACTAAATGACGTATCAAAGAGTCTTTTTGATATGTTTAAGATAATCGCTCAAAAAGAGAAGTTAAGATTTATAAGTGAGCCAGATGGCATAGAAAAGCTGCCAACCTGCCTTGATGCCTTTAACTATGAAAAGTGTAAAAAAATGGCGCTTGATGATAGGATAAAGGGTGTAGATTTAAAGGATAAGTGCGAAAGTTTAAGAGGCGAAGAGCTTAATTTTTTGGTTAAAAATGAGCTTTTGGATAAAGATGAGATACAAACAAGTCCTTGTGCTGAAATTTTTAAAGACAAAAAGCCAGTTTTTGCCTATCCGTATGACGGTGAAGAGATAGTGACAGATGAAAATATCACACAAGTTATGGTAAAATGCTACGCGTTTTTAGGCGATGAAATTTACCTAAAAATAGATGATTTGAACTTTTCTAAGATAGAAAACGCAAGCGAAAAAAAGTTTGATCTAACTCTTGGCGAGCACAGCATAAAATGCCTTGATCAAAACTCAAATCAAAGTGAAATAACAATAAAAATAAGGAGATAAAATGTGGCAAAAAGTAGCACTTCTAGCACTTTTGGGAATGACAAATTTATATGCTTTGAGCCTAAATGGCACTGCGCAGATAAAATCGCCACTAAGCGTAGAGTTTGGACTAGAAGACAAAGTCGATAAGAATTTTGTTGGTATGCTAAGCGACAAAAAGCTACTTTTGTGCCAACCAGCATTAAATGGTACGGTTAGATTTAATAGTCAAAGCTTGCTGCTTTTTACAAAAGATATGCATGCTGGTTTGGATTATAGCTGCAAGCTTGAAAATGGAAGCACTGCTAGTTTTGCCACGAAAGAATTTGAGCTAACAAAGATAGAAAAAATAAGCGATAGCAAATATATAGTTAAATTTAATGATGAAGTAAATATTGAAGCTATCAAAAATATTGCCGTAAAAGATGCGAAATTTAAAGCAATTGAGCTTTCTAGCAATAGCTTTGAGCTTAATCTTGATAAAAATTTAAGCAATCCAGTTTTTGATTTTGGTGAAAAATTTGAGAGCAAATTTGGTGCAACGCTTTCAGGTGAAACGATAGTAAATTTCGCCGATGAAATAAGCGAAGAAAGCGTAAATATAAATGATAATGCAAAGAGTCTTGAGATACCTGAAATTTATCCAGTAAGCCTTGATAATGGCATCTTGGGCTTTAGAATTTATCTAAAAAATTGGCTTGATGACGACATTAACTTAAAAAAATTTATAAACATTAAAGGCGTAAAAAACTTTAGCATCAGTGACGTTAAATATAGTGACAACTATGGAGAAAACTCAGAACTTAGCGAGTATTATTACTACATTGATATCACAAGTGACGATTTTAAGCCACAAAATAGTTATGAAATCACCATTAAGCCAGGCTTTGGCGATGATAGAAATGTAGTAAGAGAAGAAAATAGCTATGAAGTAGTAGCTGGCAATTTTACTCCATTTGCAAATTTTATAAATAATGAGCCATATATCTCAAGCGTCGGTGAAATCGGTATCAGAAGTGCAAATTTGCCTGAGCTAAATGTAAGCATTGAAAAGCTAAGCGATCAAAATTTTAGATATTTCTTAAATTTTAATGACAATAACGAAGAGTTAAGCAACTTCAGCACAAAAGTGGCAAGCAAAAGTTATAAGCTTGATGGCGCATTAAATGAAATTTCTCTAAATAAAATCAAACTCGACTTTGCCGGGGCTGGAGACGGCGTTTATAAGATAAATTTAAACTACGGCAAGGATAAGAGCGTCTCAAAAGTAGTCTATCTAAGTGATATCGCCGTAAATGCAAAGCTTGGCAAGGATGAAATTTTCGTATTTGCAAATCGTCTTGGCGAAAATACAATGCTTCCAAACGCAAATGTGAAAATTTATGGCAAAAAGAACGAAGAGATCGCAGTTGGTGCGACAAATGATATAGGTGTTTTTAAATTTAACAAAAAAGATATTTACAAAGATATCTCCTCAGTGGTTGTCTCTCTTGGAAAAGAGCAAAATTTTCTTATTTTAAAAGAAGACGAAGCGCTAAATGAAGCGAAATTTATGAGTCAAAATACCAGTGATAGTATCGATGCGTACGTTCATTTTGCTTCAAATATCATAAGACCAAATGAGAGTTTAAAGGGCGCAATCTATCTAAGAGATAGAGATTTTAATCCTTTAAAAAATATGCCTATAAAGATAAATTTTTTTGATCCGCAAGGCAAAAGTAGTGCTGAAATTTCAAAAAATACAAATGACGTTGGCATGGTAAATTTTGAAAAAGAGATACTAAGCGATCTTAGCGGTAGATTTAATATGCAAGTAATTTACGCAAGCAAAGTGATCTCAAATGTGCCATTTTTTGTTGAGAGTTTTATGCCAAATAGGATAAAAAATGAGATAACGCTTGAGAGAGATAAATTCTTCGCAAATGAGCTTATTAGAGCCAATCTAGCCAGTAACTATCTCTTTGGTGGCGCTGCTAGCGAGCTTGATGGCAGCATGCAGGTGAGCTTTTTTGATGATGAATATAAAAATAGCGAGTTTAAAGAGTATAAATTTAAAAACAATACTCTAAAACCAAGCGCTTATCCATCTTTTGAGAATGATCTCACTCTTTCAAAAGATGGTAAATCAAGCCAAATGATAGATCTTAGCTTTAGCACTAAAAATGCCTCTTCTATCATAACAGGTGTGATAAATTTCAATGTAAATGATGATGGTAAAAACGTAAGCGATACAAAAAGCTTTACGCTCTATCCTTACAAAGATATGGTTGGTATTGCAGCAAGTACGACATTTGCTGAGCCAAACGAAGATGTAAAAATAAGAACGGTTGTGGTAGATATGTCAAGTCAAAAGGCCGTAAAATCAAATTTAAAATTTGATATAAAACGTGTCACTTGGCAATACCAAAGAGATGCAAATGGCTATATAAAGTGGTTTCAAACGCTAGAAGATGTGGATAATTTTTATAAAGACAATGGCGAGTTTAGCTATAAATTTACACAAAGTGGCTCATATGTGATCATCGCTACAAATCTAGTAAGTGGAGCAAGCACAAGCCTTGATATGGACGTAAGTGGCTACAACTACTCGACTCTAGCGCCTACAAAAGAGCTTAGCAAATCTCAAATCAAACTAAATAAAAATATTTACAAAAAAGGCGATGAGCTAAGTGCTGATATAAGCTCGGCTATAAAAGAAGGTATCGCCCTTGTTACACTTGAAGATGGTGGCGTGAAAGCTTACAAGGTTGTTAAGATAAAAAATAACTCAGCAAATGTGAAATTTAAACTTGACTTTGATTTTAGCGGACTTTACGTGAGTGCAAATATCTACCGCATGACAGATGGTGGATTAACTCCGTTTAGAACTTACGGTAAGGTTTATGCTAAAGCTGATAAGTCATCAAGGACACTTGATCTAAGCCTTGATGCGCCAAATACGGCAAAAAGCGATGAAAATATAAAAATTTCTTTAAAAACAAAGCCAAAAGCTTATGTGAATTTCTTTATCACAGATGTTGGCGTGCTTGATATAACGTCACAAAAGCCAGCTGATCCACTTAAATTTTTTGACAAAATTTTACCAGATGGCGTTTTTGACTATGACATTTATAATATGCTCACAAACTATAAGGTCGAGGGCAAAACTTTAAGCTTTGGTGGCGATATGGCGGCACTTGCTATGGAGGCAAAAATGGCAAAACACGCTAGTCCGGTTGATAGCAAAAATATAAAAACATATGCAAATTTAGTAAGCCTTCAAGCTGACGATAATGGTGAAATTTCATACGAGTTTAAAACGCCAAATGGCTTTAACTCTGCCATTAGAGTAGATGTCGTGGCAAATAATGAAAATAGCATGAATGCAGTAAATAAAGAAATTCTAGTAAAAGATGATGTGATTATTAAGCCAAGCGCGTTAGTTTATCTGCTAAAAGGCGATGAGCTAAATGCGAACTTAAGACTCATAAACACAACAAATGAGGATAAAAATTTAACCATAAAAGTGGCTAGCAGTAAAAATTTAAACATCAAAACAAAAGAAAATATAAATTTAAAGCCGCTTGAGAATAAAGCCTTTACATTTAAAATTTCAGCTCTTGAAGCTGGAGCTGGCGAATACAACATAACAATAAGCGACAAAAATAGCTCAAAAATAGCTCAAAATTTACTTGATGTAGTTAATCCTTATACGATTAGCACCTATGCAAGAAGTAGCGTCTTTGATAAAGAGAGCATGATCTCGCTTCCAAAAGGCTTTCACAATGTTAGTATAGATGCGTCAAGCTCGGTTTCAAGCGTGCTGTTAGCAGCTTCTAAAAATTTAGTCGAGTACCCTTATGGATGTGCGGAGCAAAGGAGCTCAAGACTGCTTGCGCTTTTAAATTTAAAGCCAAAAGATGAGCTTGAAAAAAATGATCAAAAGAGATTTATTGCAAATGGTATGAGTGAGCTAATTAAGATGCAAAAACCAGATGGTAGCTTTGGCTACTGGAGCGATCTAAGTAGCACTAATGCATTTGCTTCGATCTATGCAACTGATGTGCTGCTTGATCTTGAAGAGGCTGGATATGAGCTAAATAAAAATGTAAAGCAAAGAGCATTAAATTCGCTCTTAAAATATACAAATACAGATATTGAAGCTCTATATGCTATATATGTAAGCTCCCGCGCAAATGTTGCTGATAAATCAGTGCTAAATAAAATTTATGACCACAAAGCTTACAATACGACTGCACTTAATAAATATCTAATGGCAGCAGCTTTGAAACTAAATGGCTTAAATGACGAAGCAAAGGTGGCGCTAAAAGATATTAAAAAAGCTCAAGCGGCTGATTACAGCAGGGATTATTCTAGTTTTGGCTCAAAGATGAGAGACAATGCATTTATCTTGTATCTACACGCAAAATATTTTGAGAAAAACGACTACTCAGATGATCTTGCAAATTTCTTGATCACAAATTTAAATGAGCTTAGCTCAACGCAAGAGCGCGCTTTTACACTTAGAGCGCTAAATGCCTACTTTGGCAAAGATGTTGGCGAGAAAAATAATAAATTTAAACTTAGCTACAACGGCGAAAGTAAAGAATTTGACGGCCTTTTAAGCGTATCATTTACAGCAAAAGATGGAAATTTTACCATCACTCCACTTGGTGAAAACAAGCTATATGCCTCCATCTTAAGCTACGCTTATGTGCCACTTGAGATTAAGCATAAAATAGAGCCAAAAGAGCTTGATATTTATAGAACGTTTGTCGATGAAAAAGGCAAAGAGCTAGGTCTTGACAGCCTAAGAGTAAATGATGTTGTCTATTCAAAAATAGTGATAAATTCTAAAGCTATGGTTAAAAATGGTGTAATAAACGAGATAGTAAGTAGCTGCTTTGAGCCAATAAATGAAAATCTAAGTGGCTTTAATAAGAGTCTTAAAGATAGCATTGAGCTTGAATATCAGAGCATAAAAGATGATCGCGTCTTAAGTTTTTATACACTAGATAGTGACAAGAGAGAGGCTGTGCTTTATACGCCTTATCGTGTAAGACTTGGTGGCAAATGCTCGCTTGGTGCGGTCACAACTGAAAATATGTATAACGAAAGACAAAACGACTACGACCTAGCTCAGCGAAGCTTTACTGTCAAATAAGCCATATAAATTTCGGGGCGTTTAACCGCCCCAAGCCCATATTTCCCCACTTTTGCAAAGATTTTTTTAAACAAATTTTAGATAACATTAAGCATTTTTTAAACGAAAGAGGATACTAAAGTGGCAGAATTTTACAATGCAAAAGAGATAGAAGATAAATTTTATAAAATTTGGGAAGAACGCGGATACTTCGAGATAGACGCGAACAAAGATATCCAAAAAGATGGACGTAAATTTTGCATTATGATGCCACCTCCAAATGTGACTGGCTCGCTTCACATCGGACACGCCCTAACCTTCACGCTCCAAGACATCATGACTCGCTACAAGAGAATGGATGGCTACAAGACGCTTTGGCAGTCAGGACTTGACCACGCTGGTATCGCTACTCAAAACGTCGTTGAAAAGCAGCTTTTAGCTCAAGGCATCAAAAAAGAAGAGCTTGGACGCGAGAAATTTGTAGAAAAAGTGTGGGAGTGGAAGGAAAAAAGCGGCGGTATGATAGTCCATCAGATGCGAAAACTTGGCATCACTCCGGCTTGGTCACGCCAGAGATTTACTATGGATGAGGGCCTAAGAAAAGCTGTGAAAAAAGCCTTTGTAAATTTATACGACAAAGGGCTAATAGTCCAGAAAAACTACATGATAAACTGGTGTACGCACGATGGCGCACTCTCTGACATCGAGGTCGAGCACAAAGAAAATAAAGGCAAGCTATATCATTTGAGATACTACTTTGCAGACAAGCCAAGCGAATTTGTTGTTGTTGCAACAACTCGCCCGGAGACCTACTTTGGCGACACCGCTGTAATGGTAAATCCAAACGACGAACGATATAAAAATTTAATCGGCAAAAAGGTTGTTCTACCTATCGTAAATAGAAAGATTGAGATCATCGCAGACGAGCACGTTGATATGGAATTTGGAACAGGTCTTGTTAAGGTCACTCCTGCGCACGATCAAAATGACTATGAAGTTGGTAAAAGGCACGACCTTGAGTTTATCACCGTATTTGACGAAAAGGGCATTTTAAACGACAAGTGCGATAAATTTGCAGGTCTTGAGAGGCTTGAGGCTAGAGATATCGTAGTGGCCGAGCTTGAAAAACTTGGCAATGTTGAAAAGATAGAAGACTACGAAAACCAAGTGGGATACTGCTACCGCTGCAAAAACGTCGTTGAGCCATATATCTCAAAGCAGTGGTTTGTCAAAAAAGAGATCGCAGACGAGGCGATACAAAAGGTCTCAGAGGGCCTTGCCAAATTTTACCCACCGCACTGGATAAATAGCTTTAACGCGTGGATGAGAGAGTTAAGAGACTGGTGTATCTCACGCCAACTTTGGTGGGGGCATCAAATTCCAGTATTTTACTGCGATGATTGCGGTTATATGTGGGCTGACGAGGGAGAGCCATGCGAGTGCAAAAAGTGCAAAAGTAAAAATTTTCACCAAGACCCAGACGTGCTAGATACGTGGTTTAGCTCTGGTCTTTGGCCATTTAGCACGCTTGGTTGGGGTAATGAAAATGAGCTAAAAAATGAAAAATGGTTTGAAGGAGACCTTGCTGAGTTTTATCCAAACAACCTTCTTATAACTGGCTTTGATATATTATTTTTCTGGGTTGCTAGGATGATGTTTCAGGGTGAAAATGCCCTTGGCAAGCTGCCATTTGACGACATCTATTTGCACGCGCTTGTAAAAGATGAATTTGGCAGAAAGATGAGTAAAAGCCTTGGCAACGTCATCGATCCGCTTGATAGCATCAATGAGTATAGCGCCGATATCTTGCGCTTTACGCTAACACTTCTAGCCGTTCAAGGACGCGACATCAAGCTAAGTGACGCCAAGATGAAGCAGGTAAGAAATTTCACCAATAAGCTTTATAATGCAAGCAAATATCTCATGCTAAATGAGAGCAAATTTGAAAATTTAGAAGACATCAAGCTTCAAACAAAGCTTGGAATTTATATGAATAGCCGCTTTAACGAGTGCGTAAGAGAGGTGCGTGAAAATATCGACGCTTACCGCTTCAATGACGCAGCAAACACACTTTATAAATTCCTTTGGGATGAGTTTTGCGACTGGGGCATTGAGCTAAGCAAGGCGGATAAAGCGAGCGTAAAAGAGCTTGGAAGTATATTTAAAGAGGCGATGAAACTGCTAAATCCTTTCATGCCATTTCTCTCAGAGTATCTATTTCAAGAGCTTAGCGGCACACAGATTGAAAATGCAAAATCAATAATGGTTATGAGCTATCCAGAGGTAAAAGAGCGAAATTTAGATGTTGAGAAGAAATTTGAGTTAGTTATCGAAGCGATTGTGGCTATTCGCCGTGCAAAAGCGACCATAGATCTTGGCAACTCAAAGATCGCAAAAGCCTTTGTTAAATTTAATGAAAAAATCGACCTTGACGAGGTCAAAGAGTATATCAAGCTGCTTGCAAAATGCGAAGAGATCGGCTTTGTAGATGAAAAAATAGAAAATTCTATCAGAGACGTGAGCGAAAATTTAGAAGCATTTGTCCCACTTGAAGGGCTTGATATGAGCGGTATCATCACAAGACTCAAGTCTCAAAAGACAAAGCTTGAAAAAGAGATAGCCAAACTCTCAGGCATGCTAAATAACCAAAATTTCGTAGCAAACGCACCAAAAGAGGTCATAGAGACAAACAAAGAGGCGCTAGAGAGCGCTGAGGCTAAATTTAAAAAAGTATGTGAAGAGCTAGAGGCTCTTGGCGAGTAGGTTTTGCGGCAAAAGTTGAAGGGTAGCGTTTTATCTTTGGCAGCTTGTAGTTGCCACGCTACCATTGGCGCTAATACATTGTCTTATTAAAGTGAAATTTATCGTCCTGCACTACCTTGCATGTAAATTTAAAGGATAAAAAATGAGTGAAAAAATAAAAATAGCAGTTTTAGGATATGGAAATTTAGGTCGTGGCGTCGAGCTTGCGGTGCAAAATAGCAAGGATTTGGAGCTAACAGCAGTCTTTAGCCGCAGAGATCCAAGTAAGGTAAAAACGTGTGGCGCACCAGTATTTAGCGCGGATGAAATTTTATCGCACAAGGGCAAATTTGATGTTTTAGTGCTTTGCGGTGGCAGCGCAACCGACCTTCCAACGCAGACGCCAGAGTTTGCAAAAGAGTTTAATGTCGTCGATAGCTTTGACACGCACGCTAAAATACTAGAGCATTTTGCCGCAGTGGACGCAGCTGCTAAAAAAGGTGGCAATGTAGGCGTCATCGCTGTTGGCTGGGACCCGGGGCTATTTTCACTAAATAGACTATTTGGCGAGAGTGTGCTTGAAAACGGCAGCAGTTACACATTTTGGGGCAAAGGCGTGAGTCAAGGCCACTCAGACGCTATCCGCAGGATAAAAGGCGTCGTGGACGCTCGTCAATACACGGTGCCCATAGATAGCGCACTAGAGCGAGTACGCGCTGGGGAAAATCCAAATTTAACCACAAGAGAAAAACACTTGCGCGATTGCTATGTCGTGGCAGAGGACGGCGCTGATAAGGCACGCATCGAGCATGAGATAAAAACGATGCCAAACTATTTTGCCGACTACGACACAAGCGTGCATTTTATAGATATTGAAACGCTTAAAAAAGAGCATGGCGGCATCCCTCACGGAGGATTTGTGCTGCGAAGTGGAGTGAGCGGAGAGCATGGCGAGAACAAACACTTGATCGAGTTTTCGCTAAAACTTGACTCAAATCCAGAATTTACAGCAAGCGTACTTGTAGCCTATTCCCGTGCGACATATCGCTTGGCACAAAGAGGCGAGCGCGGCGCATTTAGCGTATTTGACATAGCTCCAGCACTTCTTTCGCCAAAGAGTGCAGATGAGCTAAGGCGCGAAATTTTATAAGATGACGCACTTTTAAAAATAAGGAAAATTTAGTGATAAAAATAGAAAATTTAAGCAAATTTTATGGCGATACGCAGATCCTTTTTGATGTAAATTTAGAGGTTAAAAAGGGTGAAATTTTTGCTATCGTGGGACATAGTGGTGCTGGCAAATCAACGCTTTTAAGGTGTATAAACGGGCTTGAAAGCTATCAAGGTGGCAGCCTAAAAGTCTTTGATAAAGAGATAAAAAATTTAGATGAGATGCAGCAAAGGCATTTAAGGCGAGATGTCGGGATGATATTTCAGCATTTTGCATTAATGGCTAGAAAAAACGTCTTTGAAAACGTCGCTAATCCGCTTAAATTTTGGGGTTATAAAAGCGATGAAACTGAAAAAAGAGTGAGAGAGCTTTTAAATTTAGTCGGTCTTGAAAGCAAGGCAAAAAGCTATCCAAGCGAGCTAAGTGGCGGGCAAAAACAGCGTGTCGCTATCGCTAGAGCGCTTGCTTTAAATCCTAAAATTTTACTAAGCGACGAGGCAACTTCGGCTCTTGATCCAAATACAACAAATCAAATTTTAGAGCTGCTTGAAAAGATAAACAAAGAGCTAGACATCAGTGTCGTCATCGTCACGCACGAGATGGAGGTTGTAAAATCGATCGCAAAACGTGCAATACTGCTTGAAGGTGGCAAGATCATAGGCTCTGGAAGCATCGAAGAGCTATTTTTAAAGCCAGATGAGAAGATGAAAGAGTTTTTGGGCGAAGTTGAAATTCTGCCAAGCACTGGCACAAATATTAGGCTATTTTTCCCAAAAGAAGTGGCTCAAAACAGCGTGATCACGCACATGGCAAGAAGCCTAAATATCGACTTTAACATAGTCTGGGGCAAGCTTGAGAAGCTAAACGAAAATGTTCTTGGCTCGCTTGTCATAAACATAGATGAAAAAGATAAAGAAAACGTGCTTAACTACATCAAGCAAAGTGGCGTTTTATGGGAGGTTGCTTGATGTTTGGTATTGATTTTTCTAAATTTCCAGATGTGTTTTCTAGGATACTGTTGCCAGCTATCGGCGAGACGCTATATATGAGCATCGTCTCTACCCTGCTCGCCTTTGCCATAGGCCTAATACCTGCGGTTTTGCTCATCCTTTCAGACAAAGACGGACTAAAGCCAAACAAGCAGCTTTATTTCGTTCTTGATATCGTTATAAACGTACTTAGAAGCTTTCCGTTTATCATTTTAATCATCGTGCTCTTTCCTGTCACAAAAATGATCGTAGGCACAAGTATTGGCACCACAGCTGCGATCGTTCCGCTAACTATCGGCGCAGCTCCATTTGTGGCAAGGCTAATCGAAAATGCTCTAAAAGAGGTTGATAAAGGTATCATAGAAGCGGCTCAAAGCTTTGGAAGCTCGAAATTTCAGATCATCTTTAGAGTGATGTTTGTAGAAGCACTTCCTGGTATCATCTCGGCATTTACACTAACTCTTATCGTAAATATCGGCTTTTCAGCGATGGCTGGAGCAGTTGGTGGTGGCGGACTAGGATCTGTCGCTATAAACTACGGATATCAAAGATTTCGCCCAGATATCATGCTCTACACCGTGGTTATTCTTATCATTATGGTTCAAATTTTTCAGGTTCTAGGTAACTACTTATATAAAATTTCTAAAAAATAGGTCTTTGTTTTTATCTGATTTTAAGCTTTTTTCCTTAAAATTGCCCGAATTAATTTTTAGCTGAAAGGATAAAAGATGAAATCAGATATGTGCCACATGTGCCGCCTATTAAAAAACGCGTTGTCGAAAGACTAATCTCTAAGCACAAAATTTCTTTTTAAGTGCTTAGAACTAGCTTAAGCGCTTAAAAAGAAATTTAACCCTCTAGCTTAAATTTATCCTTTTTTGGTGCTTGGCAAATTTTAAAAGGATAATAAATGAAAAAACTACTTCTTACCTCTTTAGTTGCTCTTGGTCTTAGTGTAAGTGCAAATGCAGCTGATAAATCAAAAATAATAATCGTTGGTGCTACACCTATTCCACATGCTGAAATTTTAGAGGTTGTAAAGCCTATTTTGGCAAAAGATGGCTATACGCTTGAGATCAAAGAATTTAACGACTACACTACGCCAAATCTTGCAACAGAAGATGGCGATTTAGATGCAAATTTCTTTCAGCACCTTCCATATCTTGAAGAATTTAACAAAAACAAAGGCACTCACCTTATAAAAACAGTTGGCGTTCATCTTGAGCCAATGGGAGTTTATTCTAAAAAGATAAAAGACATCAAAGATCTAAAAGATGGTTCGACCGTATCTATCCCAAATGATCCGACAAATGAAAGCCGTGCTTTAGATATTCTTGCAAATGCTGGACTTATTAAGCTAAACGATAATCCACTAAAAACTCCGCTTGATATAGTTGATAACCCTAAAAAGCTCAAATTTGAAGAGATAGAGACTGCTCAAGTACCAAGAACACTTGATGACGTTACTATCGCGGTTATTAACACAAACTATGCTCTAAATGCTAATCTTAATCCGGTAAAAGACGCACTTGTTCTTGAAAGCAAAAATAGCCCGTATGTAAACTACGTTGTAGTAAAGTCTGGTAACGAAAATAGCCCTAAAATAAAGGCTCTTGATAAAGCAATAAACTCATCAGAAGTTAAAAAATTTATCGAGATCAAATACAACGGCGCTATTCTTCCAGCATTTTAATTAAAATTTTAAATAAGCGACGTGAAAGCTTTTACCTTTTTAGCGTCGCTTAAACCAAACAAAAAAGGAAAAACAATGAAATTTATCAAACTTTTAACCGCATCTTTAGTTGCTCTAAGCCTTCACGCAGCCGACAAAGACCACACTATCGTAGTCGGCGTTTCACCAGTACCACACGCTGAAATTTTAGAATTTGTAAAGCCAAAGCTAAAAGATAAAGGCTATGATCTTGTTATCTCTGAAATTTCAGACTACTCTATCCCAAATGTCGCGACAGAAGATGGCAGCTTGGATGCAAATTTCTTTCAGCATTTACCATATCTTGAGGAGCAAAACAAGGCTAGAGGCTTGCATCTTGTAAGCGTTGCAAATGTCCATGTCGAGCCACTTGGCTTTTACTCTAAAAAGATAAAAAACATAAAAGAGTTAAAAGATGGTGCAAAAGTTGCGATCGCTTACGATCCATCAAATGGCAATAGAGCGCTTAGAATTTTAGAAAAAGCTGGCCTTATCGAGATCGATAAAAACGTAAAAGTTGCAACCATAAATGATATAACTAAAAATTCTAAAAATTTACAATTTGTAGAGCTTGAGGGTGCTCAGATACCAAGAACGCTTGATGATGTCGATATTGCTGCCATTAGTACAAATTTCGTCCTTGATCTTGGCATGAGCGTGGCAAAAGACGCGCTTTTGCTTGAAGACGCAAACAGCCCTTATGCTAACATCATCGTCACAAAGGCTGGCAACGAAAATAACCCTAAGATCAAAGCTTTGATTGATGCGGTGCTTAGCCCTGATACTAAAAATTTCATCATCACTCGCTATAAAGGCGAAGTTATACCTGCATTTTAAAAATGGGGCGAGCTTTCGCCCTATTTTGTTTCTACTTTCATCTTGTTTTAATAAGCTATAAACTCTCTTTATTTTTGTCAAAAAGCTTAAGCTATGCTTTGCTAAAATGGCTCACTTTAAAATTTTTCAGGAATTTAAATGCTGCATGATGTTATTGATTTTATAGTTGCGAGCGTAAGTAGCTGGGGTTATGCTGGCATATTTGTGATGATGTTTTTAGAAAGCTCGTTTTTTCCATTTCCAAGCGAGGTCGCAATGATACCGGCTGGCTATTTGGCGCATAAAGGTGAAATGAGTTTAATTTTGGCCTTTCTTGTAGGCACGCTTGGAAGCCTGCTTGGCGCTATTTTTAACTATTATCTTTGCTACTTTTTTGGTCGCGAGATCGTTTTAAAATACGGCAAATTTGTGGGAATCACTCACGAAAAAATGGATAAATTTGAAGCATTTTTCAATAAACACGGCGAAATTTCTACATTTAACTCACGTCTGATTCCTGGCATTCGCCAATACATCAGCCTACCAGCTGGACTTGCTAAGATGAATATATTTAGATTTTGTCTATTTACCACACTTGGAGCTGGGATTTGGTGTGCTGTTTTGCTTGGAGTTGGCTATTTTCTAGGTTCAAATCCTAGCAAACAAACACTTTTAATAATCACGATCGCTCTTTTGGCTGTTGTTTCAGTAATAAGTGTGGTTTATATAATAAGGCAAAGAAAAGCCTAAATACATATAAAAATATGTAAAATTTAGTGTATTTTATAAAATTTTTATTTGTGGTATTTAGTTAGATTTAACCTAGCAAATCGCCCTCATCTTCTCTAATCTAGCTAAATTTCTTGAAATTTTATCTAGCTCAAATTTACTGAATACTTCATTGCCAGAATAGAAAAATCTAACTTTTGGGGCTTGATCTAAAGTAGAAATTTTTAGTCCAAGTTCACTTATAAGGCGATTTATTGTCCCTTCGTTGCCATCAATTATGCTTATATTTGACGGCAAAATTTCTCTTAGGCTATCTTTAAAATAGTTAAAGTGCGTGCAGCCAAGCACTAAAAACCCAAATTTGCTTAGATCAAATTTGGCTAACTCTTCTTTTAGATATGATTTTACGTTTTTGGTATCAAATTCCCCATTTTCAGCAAAATTTACAAGGCGAGGTAGAGCGAGCAGCTCAGTCTTATCTTTTGCGTGTAAATTTGCGATCAGCTCTTTTAGTTTTGCACCATTTACGGTGACCGGAGTGGCTATGACAAGCGTTTTTAAGGCATCATCATGGCTTAAGTCATGAGCCTTTTTTACGGCTGGCTCCATGCCTATTATAGGTATATTTAAATTTGTTCTAAGCTCTTTTATCGCTACGCTTGTTGCTGTATTACAAGCTACTACAACGGCATTTGCGCCATTTTCTATGAGAAATTTCACCGCATCAAAGCTAAATTTTAAGATATCATCCCTGCTCTTTTGTCCGTATGGGACATTTTTCACGTCTGCGTAATATAAAAATTCATGCTCGCTAAGCTTGCTTAAAGCTTCATTTAAGACACTTAGTCCGCCAAGCCCCGAGTCAAATATACCTATATTCATGCCCATCCTTAAAGCCTGCAATTATAGCAAATAATATCTTTGTAAGCCGTTTTTTATTATACTTTGGCACTTTTTAAACTTGGAGTTAAATTTGGCAGTTGATAAGATCATTTTCTATCTTTGTTCGACTTTGATCGCTATAAGCATTATTTTTTCACTATCTTTGCCAGTTTTTACGGTTTTATTTTTTAATTACGACGAATTTCACTTTTTTATTCGCCAGTTCATTGTTGGTTGTATCGGAATTTTCATTATGTGGTGGCTCTCTAGACTCAATCCTGAAAAGACGCTTGTTTGGATAGGGTTTGGCCTTCTTATATCTTGCGGTATCGCCATGGGGCTAATGCATGCATTGCCAGCTTCAATGGTGACTGATGCTGGTGGTGCTAGGCGTTGGATCAGGCTACCTGGTTTTTCACTAGCTCCAGTTGAGTTTTTTAAAATCGGTTTTGTCTACTTCTTGGCTTGGAGTTTTACTAGAAAATTTAGTGAAGGCAAAAGAACCTTGCTAGATGAGATTAAGATACTTATGCCTTATATTATTCTTTTTGGTGTTGCCATCTTTCTTATCGCTGTTATGCAAAATGACCTTGGTCAAGTGGTTGTGCTGGCGCTTACATTTGTGACGATGGCACTTTTCGCAGGAGCAAGTGCGAGACTTTTTAGCATCGGTATCTTAGGAGCTGCTTTTGTTATGACAGTAGCGATAATCAGCTCTGAGCATAGAATTTTACGTATAAAGTCATGGTGGGGCACGATACAAAATATGGTGCTTTCTTTCTTACCTGACAGCGTTGCAGATGTATTAAGAGTAGCTGATGCGCCAGAGCCATATCAAATTTCTCACTCATTAAACGCTATAAAGCATGGCGAATTTTTCGGCGAAGGGCTTGGCGCTGGTATCTTTAAGCTCGGCTTTTTAAGCGAGGTTCATACTGACTTTGTGCTAGCTGGTATCGCCGAAGAGGTCGGTGTATTTGGTATTTTGTGTATCGTAGCTATATTTATAACGCTACTTTATAGAATTTTTAGAATTTCAGCTAGAAGCGAAAATAAGGTCTATCATCTATTTACGCTTGGTGTCGGGCTTATCTTATCGTTTTCATTTTTAATGAATAGCTATGGCATCACATCGATCACGCCTATTAAGGGTATTGCTGTGCCATTTCTTAGTTACGGCGGTAGCTCTGTGCTTGCGATTTGTATCGGTATCGGCATGGTTTTGATGGTTAGTAAAAGGGCAAAATTATGATTGTTATTTGCGGTGGAGGCACTGGTGGGCATTTAGCGATCGCAAGAAGCTTTTGCGAGGAGCTAAATAGAAGAGATATTAAGCCCATTTTTATTGGTTCAACTAGTGGACAAGATAAATTTTGGTTTGAAAATGATGAGAATTTTTTAGAAAAATTTTTCTTGCCAAGTAGTGGCGTGGTAAATAAAAGAGGTTTTGCTAAACTAAAATCACTAACAAATATCGTAAATCTTGCTTTAAAATGTAGAAAAATTTTTAAGCAAAATGACATTAAGGCAGTCATTAGCGTTGGTGGCTATTCAGCAGCGCCAGCAGCCATTGCTGCCATTATCTCAAAAGTGCCACTTTTTATCCATGAACAAAATGCTGTAATGGGCAAATTAAATAAAATTTTAAAGCCCTACGCGAAAGGCTTTTTTAGCTCTTATGATGAAGCTTCGCCCTACCCTTACCCTGTGGCAAAGAAATTTTTCGATAGTGCAAGAATGAGAGAGGAGCTAAAGACTATTTTGTTTTTGGGCGGCTCGCAAGGCGCAAAAGCGATAAATGAACTAGCTATAAATTTAGCTCCATATCTTAAAGAAAAAGGCATAAATATAATTCATCAATGTGGTAAAAATGGCTTTGATGAACTTAAAAAAAGATATGATAAACTTGGCTTTGATAGCACAAATCTAGAAATTTTTGAATTTAGTAAAGAGATAGAAAAAAAGATGAGCAAGGCTGACCTTGCCATATCAAGAGCAGGAGCTAGCTCGCTTTGGGAGCTTTGTGCAAACGCCCTTCCATCTATCTTTGTGCCATTTCCTTATGCCGCTGGTAATCACCAGTTTTATAACGCTAAATTTTTAAAAGATAAAGGCATTGCTGAAATTTGCTTGCAAAATGGAGAAATTTTAAACAAAGACGAAGTTATAAGAATGATAGAAAATTTTGATCTAAACAAAAGCAGTAAAGCTCTAAAAGAGATCCTTTTGCCAAATGGAGCAAAAGAGATAATTGATAAAATTTTAAACTAGCTCCTCACCTATCGCACAAGCTTTTAGTTCTTTTAGCTCAAAGATTAAGTAGTGATAAATAAGCTCATTTGTGTTTAAAATTTTTGCACTAAAGACCGGTTTTATCATAGTTATTATCTTGTCAGTTATACCCGCGATCTCCACCAGTAAAAGCTCATCTTTGCGTTGTTTTGCAGCCTTAATACAATTATAAAAGAACGTATAAATTATCTTAAAATTTTGCAAAATAACATTTGAAACTATCCTAGAATGAATATGCAAAACATTATGTATACGCTCTTGTAGAGTATTTAGCTCCGCAAGTAGTGATTTTATTTGAGTAGTATCTGTTGTTCTAGAAAAGAGATTTTTCGCTTTATTTTTGTTTTGTATTTGATATTCTGCCACTAAAATTTCTATTATATTTAAAATGGCAACATAGCTTTCTTGCAAATTTTCATTTGCCTTAAAGCTCACACCGTTTTTCTCAATTTTATAATTTAAGCTTCTCTTTATCTGCTCCAAATAAGTACTAATATTTTCATAATAGTCCTCTGTATTGAAGACACTTTTAAAAAAATCGCTTTCACCTTTTAAATTTGTAAGCTTTTTTTTAAGTTCATCAGCATTTTTATTAAACTCAACAACTCCAACTGCCAAGCCGATCTCGTGCTCACTATTTTGTTCTAATGCTGTCAAACTCTCTTTTAGTACCGAAATTTGTTTTTGAATATTTTGAAAATCCATTTTTTCTCTTTTAATTTTTTGCTTATTTTACTATAAAAATCATGAAGTTTGTCATTAAGAATTAAAAAGATGGTGCGCCCGAGAGAATTCGAATCTCTGACCTTTTGAACCGCAATCAAATGCTCTATCCAGCTGAGCTACGAGCGCACAAGAAAGTTAAGTCGAAATATTAGCCAAACTTTCCTTAAAGAAAAATTGTATTCATTTTAATTTTATAACTGTTTTAGTAAAATCCGATAAAAACAAAAGGAGTAAAAATGAATGATTTTTTCGATAGTTTAAAAGAGATAAAAAAAGAACTTACTAAAGAGCAAGGTGAGATCAAAAAAACTCAAAAAGAAGCCGTTTCTCATACAAAAGAAGAGGCGATCTCATATAAAGAAAATAAACTAAAAAACGAATTTGCAGAGTACATTAAAGGCCAAGATATAAGAAAAATATAAATTTGGAATGCTTATTGCTAAAACATGTAATATTTTATGTGGAGTAAGCAATGAAAGTTACGCAAACATTAGAATCTCTAAGTATTTTAACTGATAATGACACTTTGTTTCGTGAGCTTAGAGATATGATAAGCAGAAATTTTACAAAAATTTTATCTAATAAAAATAAGGTTATTTCGTTTTATGAAGAGAGCGAAATCCCACAACGCAAGTGCTTTTTAAAATTTATAAAAAAACTTTATGAAAAGCAAAGTGATGATAAGCTTGATATTCGTTTTGCAAACTATAAAACCATAAAGCTTGGCTTTGTTCAAAAAAATACCCTAACTCC
The DNA here is from genome assembly GCF_001891085.1 of Campylobacter concisus. Taxonomy (NCBI): domain Bacteria; kingdom Pseudomonadati; phylum Campylobacterota; class Epsilonproteobacteria; order Campylobacterales; family Campylobacteraceae; genus Campylobacter; species Campylobacter concisus. The sequence continues at coordinate 107,174 of NZ_JXUP01000003.1, read as the reverse complement.
AGTCATTAGCCTAAACGTAAATTTTGTAAAAAATGAAGTCAAATTTGAACTAAAAGATGCACTTTGCAGAGACTTTGCTAGCTACATCAGCGAGAGTCTGGTAAAAAGTAATGTTACTTTTAGCAAAAATGATGATTTTTTAAACATCACCATCTCAAACGACAACGACATAAACACATTAAACAAACTGCTCTACAAAAGAAGCTATCCAAAATTTAGCGTAAATTTTATCTATGATGAAAAAGACTACAAAGCCTTTAAACAAGGTATAAAAATAAAAAGCTCATCTAAATTTGTAAGCAGATTTTCTGTGCTTGCAAATTTGCTTGAGGAAAATTTTGGGATTTTGGGTTGCAAAAAAGATGATGACTTTGAAACTATCAGACAAAGCTATCTTTCACTCGTAAATATCTATCACCCAGATAGGCACGCCAACAAAAATCCTCTCATACAAGAAGAATACGCAAAGAAATTTAAAAATATTCAATCTGCTTATGAGAGCCTAAAACCATACTTTAAAAATCAAGAAAATTTTGTGATGGTTGGCTAGAGTACAGCTTACCATAGAGCTATTAAAGAGAGCAAAAATGAATGGTGAAATGTTTAATATATGCGCCATTATTGTTGCCGTAAAGCAGGCCATAAAGTCAAATTCTCCTATCCTGTATAATGGTACTAACTACGAAAATAGTATAAATTTTCACTTTCTCTCAGGCCATAGGGCAAATGGCGTAAATGAGTGGTTTGAGCACGCATTAAAACTTGGATTAAGCGATGTAAGACTTACTGCAAATTTAACTGGCTCATCAGATGAACGTTTATTGCTTAGCTTTTCAAACTCTACCGCAAAATCGATCATTTGCATTTTTAAAGAGCACATAAGCTGCTTTGTGCCCTACTGGAAATACAACAAAGATCAAAGAGGCTGGGACATAATATATAAAGAATTTGGTTGTAAAAAAGATGTAAATTTAGAAAATTTTAGCGACAACACAGAGGCTTTTATGGCCATACTTACTAAGATAGCGGCCTTTGCAGATGAGATAGAGTGTGAGAATTTTGGTGAGTGTTTTCGCAGGGCATTAAAATCACTTAGATCTTCAAGCAATGATGATCAAAAGATATTTAATGCACCGCTTATGCCAAAGAAAAATTTAGCCCTTTTTGCTGCGGCAAGCTTGGCTGATGTCTTTGGTGGTATGGGCTCTTGGAACGACGATGCAGCAGGTATGGCACAATATAAAAAACGTGGCAAAGAGTACGAAGAGCTTAGCAACGAGCTTTTTGTGCAGATGCGCAAGGCCATACTTTTTGCTGTAAATGAGTGGTAGTTAGCCGTTTATCTGATAGACTCTTTTTCGCTGGCTTGAGCTGCCGATGTTTAGAATTTTGCGGTATTTTGTGATGGTTCGGCGAACGATTTGGATGTTAAATTTAGCTTGGATTAGCTCTTGGATTTTTAGGTCAGAAAGTGGTTTTTTGTGGTCTTCACCTTTAATAAGCTCTAGCAAAAATTCTTTTATCGCAGCGTTTGAGGTCTCCTCGTCAAAACCAGTTGAAAAGAAATTTTTAAGTGCGACCGTGCCTCTTGAGCAGCTTAGATATTTATTTGCGATCGCTCTTGATATGGTTGATGGGTTGCGCCCAAGCTCGTCTGCTAGGTCTTTTAGCTTCATAGGCTTTATATCGCCACCCAAAAAGTAGTCGTACTGATACTCAACTATCATGAGCCCTATCTTATAAAGCGTCGCTTTTCTCATCTCAAGGGCGTCTATGAGCTCGCTCGCCTCTTTTATGCGTGAGCTTACAAAAGCCTCTTTCTCGTCTAATCCCTCGGTATCGACCAAAATTTCTGGATAGTACTCGTCATTTATCTGCACACTTATACCGATACTTGTGCTTAGCACGAAGATGTCAGGTACTGCTTCTTTTTTATCTTCAAGATACTCAATGGCCGGTGGATTTTTAAATTTTTTTATGATTTTTAGCGCATCGTCGTAAAATTTAAGCTTTCTAAGCTTTTCTATATTTTCAAAATTTAAGATGATCTTTTTTGCGCACTCCATGATCTCATCACTTGCCTCTACCTCGCTTAGCTGAAACAAAAAGCTCTCTTTTACATCCTTTGCCCCCACGCCACATGGCTCAAGGTAGGCAAATCTCGCCCTAACCCGCTCTACTTCGCCCTCCTCAAAGCCCACAAAAATTTCATCATCATAAGAAAAATAGCCCTCATCATCTAAGCACTCGATGATCTTATATGCGATATCTTGGGACTTTTGCGTGGGGAAAAGTGGTGGATTTATCTGACTAATGAGCTTTTCATAGAGGCTTTCTTTACAAATGCTCAAAGCCTCGATACTCTCGCTAACCGAGTATTTGCCAACCTGCTCGAAAAAATTTCGCTTTTTCTCGCTTTTTTCTAAATTTTTATGTTCGATCGTGGCAAATGGATTGTCTTTTATAAAAGGCTCAAGCGTCTCTTTTAGCTCATCAAGCCCGCTTTGAAGGATAGGAAGCCAGCTTCTTAGCGTTTGGTTTAGTTTGATCTTTGGCGCTAAAGTTTGCTTTTGCCTTAGCATCATCTACTCAAGCAGCTTAAATTCTTCGCCAAGATAGTGCGTTCTAACGAGCTTGTTGTTTGCCACTTCGCTCGCACTGCCGCTTGCTAGTAGCGAGCCATCTTTGATGACGTAGGCCCTGTCACAAATAGCTAGCGTCTCACGAACGTTGTGGTCAGTTATCAAAACGCCGATACCTAGCTTTTTAAGGTCTCTAACGATACTTTGGATGTCGCTAACTGCGATAGGATCGACGCCTGCAAATGGCTCATCAAGAAGTAAAAATTTTGGCTTTATGATGAGGCTTCTTGCGATCTCACAGCGCCTGCGCTCGCCGCCACTTAGGCTAACGCCCTTTCTTAGGCGGATAGGCTCGATATTTAGCATATTTAGCATCTCATTTACTCTTTTTGCTATCTCTTCTTCGCTTTGATTTAAAATTTCAGCCCCAAGGAGTAAATTTTCTTCTACACTTAGCTCTTTAAATATACTTGACTCTTGCGGCAAATAGCCGATGCCAAGGTGTGCCCTTTTGTGAAGTGGGACATTTGTGATCTTTTCGTCATTTAAAAAAACATCTCCGCTAGTTGGCGAGATGAGCCCGCAGATCATATAAAAAGTGGTCGTCTTTCCAGCACCATTTGGCCCAAGAAGCCCCACGACTTCGCCGCTATTTACCTCTAAAGATATCCCTTTTATGATCTCAGTTTTCTTAATCGTCTTTTTTAGATCTTTTACTTCTAGTTTATGCACTTATAACCTCGTATTTTCTGCCGTTTTTGCTAGGAGAAATTTTTACTAACGTATAGCTCTCGCCATTTTTCTTTAGAGCTTTTTCTAAATTTTCATTGCCCCACTCTACTAGATGAAGCCCCTCTTCAAATAAATTTTCAAAAAGGCCATTTTTTGCCATCCCGTCAAATCCGATCTGGTAAATGTCGTAATGGTAGATGTCTTTACCATAAATTTGCATCAAAGAAAACGTAGGCGACGTCACGCTCTCATCTATGCCATGAGCCTTGATGATCGCCTTTACAAGCGTCGTTTTGCCACTTGCTAGATCGCCACTTAGTAACACCACGCCACTTTTTGGCAGCACCCGCACAAGCTCGTTAAGCTCATTTTCTAAAAGCTCAAAAACCATCAAAGCTCTTTTACATATTCGCTTTGAGCGCTTTTTGGTATGCTTTTTGTAGTTGGGATCGCTAGCACCTCGTATCTCGCCTCACGCGTTAGAAATTTGATGCTAACCACATCGCCAACCTTAACATCTTTTGCCGCTTTTGCCTGCACGCCGTTGATGCTCACAACGCCACTTTTGCACATATCTTCGCTAACAGCACGCCTTTTGGTGATATTTACTACGTTTAAAAATTTATCTACTCTCATGCGGCGGATTTTAACAAAAATAGCCTTAAATTTTTAATCCTTTAGATATTTTAAAAGCTCTTTTAAATTTAGAGGTATGACGCTGCCATGGGTTTTATTTTTAAAAAGCTCAAAGTGAGAATTTGCACCACTTTGCTTTAAAATTTGGGCTAGATCGCTCACCTTTAAAGTGCCAGGCTTGTCAGTCTTGCCCTTTCTCTTTTCAAGCTCGCCAACGCTAAGAAAGACAAATTTAGCCTTTAGTTTCTCTTTAAATTTACCCTCACTCACATTTTGCTTTAAAATTTCAGACTCACCCCACCAAAGAGATGGCGAAGCGATAAAGAAATTCGAAAATACGCCCTCGTTTTTAAGCAAGGCATAAAGCGTAAAAAGCCCGCCAAAAGAGTGTCCGTAAAGGCTCTTTTGGCTGCTTTTCACGTTAAATTTCTCATCAATTAACGGCACTAAATTTTTAGTTAAAAAGTGGTAAAACGCATCTGCGCCACCACCCTTGCTAAACTCCTCGCCATCCGCCTTTGGAGTGAGATCTCTTGTGCGTTTTTCTACCTCGTAGCTTTTGTCTGTGTCATATCCTATGCCTATTATTAATGGTGCAGCCTTGCCATCAAATTCATTTAAGAGCATATTAAACTGGGCATTTGCATCAAGCAAGAAAAGCACATTTTTAAACTCACTTTGCCCCTTTAGCTTGGCTGTGAAAATTTTATAAATTTCATCATTTGCACTCATTTTAAAGGTTGAAATTTCAAATTTACTAGCAGCTTTTTGGCTAAGTGGCTCAGGCGTTTGGCTGGGCCCTGCGTGCAAAGTCTGTGCCACACCAAGCGTAAAAAGCAAAAATTTAAACGCTCTTACCATTTTGCAGCGACCTTAAACCAAAATCTCCTGCCCTCTTGCGGATACCAGTAGTAGTTGCCGTCGTCTGCTAGCGCCTCATCGTATCTTACTTTATCAAAGATGTTGTAGGCATTTAGGCTAAGTGTTAGGTGCTTGTTTGCATCCCAGCTGACGCCTGTATCGAAGGTGAGTAGGTCCTTTGCGTTCTCTCTTATGCTGTTGCCAGCACCAAAATTTACACTTGTTAGCTTACTCTCATAGTTTGCGCCAAAAAATGTCTTGACACTTTTTATAGGCTTATATGTAAGCATGGCGTGAAGTGTGTGCTCTGGCGTTGCTGTTAGGCTTTTACCATCAAGTCTGTTAAGCCCTGTTTGGCTAAATTTCATAGGGCCTCTTGGCGTGTTTATAGTTGGATCACCAGTTTTTATCTTTGACTTATTATAGGTGTAGTTTGAGCTTAAATTTAGATTTGAAAGGATGTCATAGTCGCCACTTAGCTCCACGCCCCAAACGGTCGCACCCTCAATGTTAAAGTAAGTTCCCCAACCAGGGCAAGTAACGTCTGGTGCATTTGTGCAAGTGCCAAAGGCTGGAATTCCATTTACTCTTTTACTGCCATCAGTGTCTAGGATCTTATCTTTAAACTCATTTCTAAAAAGCGTCACAGAGCCTCTAAAATCAGCCTGATTGTCATAATATGCCCCAACTTCATAAGTCGTGCTCTTTTCTGGTTTTAGGTCCTTGTTGCCAAAATCAACTATACTCCAAGCCTTTTGAATAGTGCCTACTTCTGGAGAAATTTGATTGACATCTGGGGTTTTGTAGCCAGTCGCTACGCCACCTTTTAGGCTTAGTGTATCTGTGGCGTTATAGACTAAGTAGGCTCTTGGCGAGAGGTGGTTGCCAAAAAATTCGTTGTGTGTGAGCCTTGAGCCAAGCGTTAAAAAGAGCTTCTCATCTAAAATTTGCCACTCATCTTCGATAAATCCCGCATGCTCGCTCATCGAGTAGGTCTTTGGGTCTTTTAAGCCGTTTTTTGAAGCGTTTGAGATGATGAAGGTCGTGCCGACATTTTGCTTGCTAAAGTCATAGCCAAAAGTTAGAGTGTGTGCGCCAAAAAAGGTTGTAAATTTTGAGTTAAAGTTATGATTTTTAGCTTTTGCTGGTATAAATTTGTCAAAAAGGCTCGTTCTTTGCGTCTGGTCATAAATGTAGCTGATATCGGCATTTAGGCTATCAAATTCTCCAAGATAACCCACGCCATAGCTCTTTTTCTCGTAGTCGTAAGCATTTAAGACGTTCTTTTTTGGATCTGGATCGGCTGACTTGCCAACAGTGCGCGAGTAGTCGTGCCTTTCGTTTGAGCCAAGGATAAAAAATTTATTGTGCTCATCTGGCGTGATCCAAAGTTTTGCGCTTAAATTTCTCTTATCGCTCTTTTGATATCCGCCCTTGTAATTATCCTCATCTCTTAGCTTTTTATATCCCCAAAGCTGAAGCGCAAAAAGCTCTTTATAAAGAGGTAAATTTAGATAAAAGTCGCCCTGCCTGCCATCGCCTATGCCTTTATGCGCGTTTATCATCGTTGAGATGCCGACGTTGCCGCTAAATTTTGAAAAGTCCTTTTTGGTAATGATATTTATAACGCCTCCAACCGCGTCGCTACCATAAAGCGAGCTCATAGGACCGCGGATGATCTCTATGCGCTCGATCGCCTCGGCTGGTGGGATGAAATTTGAGTTCATATCCCCTGCTCCGCCTTTTGGATTTGCACTGCTTGAATTTACTCTTTTACCATCAATTAAAACTAGCGTTTGAGAGCTTTCCATACCGCGTATCGAGATACCGCTAGCTGCTCCGTCCTCACCGCCAACGACATTTACGCCTGGCACTTTTTGAGCGATTGAGTGAAGCGAAGTAAAGCTATCTTTTGTAAGCTCATCGCCACTTATCACGCTTATGCTCGCAGGAGCCTCTTTGATCTGCTGCGAAAAGCCACTCGCACTTACTACAACACCATCAAGCCTTGTTTCGTTATTGTCTTTATGCTCTGCTCCAAAGAGTGAATTTGCCACACAAACACTAAGGCAGATGGCAATAAATTCTGTTTTTCTCACGACTATCCTTTTAAAAATTTAATTTGAAAAAATTTGAAATTTAACAAAGTATCTTTTAAAACAATATTAATTATCATAATTTTAAATAGTAATCTTTTTTATAAAATTTTCTAAGAAAAAACTTACATTATTTATTAAATTAGTTTATTAAAAATTAATCAATTTAGGCTAAAATACGACCATTTTAACAAAAGGAAGAGCTATGAAAAAAGACGTAAAAAAAGTGGTTTTAGCATACTCTGGCGGACTTGACACAAGTATCATTTTAAAATGGCTTCAAGATGAATATAACTGCGAAGTAGTCACATTTACAGCTGACATCGGACAAGGCGAGGAGCTAGAGCCTGCACGCAAAAAAGCCTTAACACTTGGTGTAAAGCCTGAAAATATTTTTATAGAAGATTTAAGAGAAGAATTTGTACGTGATTATGTGTTTCCAATGTTTAGAGCAAATGCAGTCTACGAGGGCGAGTATCTGCTTGGCACTTCGATAGCGCGCCCACTAATAGCAAAACGCCAAAGCGAGATCGCAAGACTTGTTGGTGCTGATGGCGTGAGCCACGGAGCAACAGGCAAAGGCAACGACCAAGTTCGCTTTGAGCTTGGATACTACGCGCTCGGCGACAACCTAACTATTATAGCTCCATGGCGCGAGTGGGATCTAAATAGCCGCGAAAAACTTTTGGCATACGCTGAGAAAAACGGCATAGATATCACTAAAAAACCAGGCAAGAGCCCATACTCAATGGACGCAAATTTACTTCACATAAGCTATGAAGGTCTAGTACTTGAAGATCCAAGTCACGCACCAGAAGATGATATGTGGAGATGGAGCGTAGACCCTAAAAATGCCCCAGATAAGAGCGAGATCATCGAGATCGGCTATGAAAAAGGCGATCCAGTTAGTATAAATGGCAAAAAAATGAGCCCAGCTGAAATTTTAACCGAGCTAAACCGCCTTGGCGCAAAACACGGCATCGGCAGACTTGACATCGTAGAGAACCGCTCAGTTGGTATGAAGAGCCGCGGCTGCTACGAAACACCTGGTGGCACGATAATGCTAAAAGCTCACCGCGCGATCGAGAGCATCACGCTTGACCGCGGCGCAGCTCACCTAAAAGATGAGATCATGCCAAGATACGCTGAGCTAGTTTACAATGGCTACTGGTGGTCACCTGAGCGAAATATGCTTCAAGCTCTCATCGACAAGAGTCAAGAGCACGTAAATGGCTCAGTTAAAGTTGAGCTTTATAAAGGCAATGTGACTATCCTTGGCAGAAGCAGTAAAAATGATAATCTATTTAGCGAGGCATACTGCACATTTGAAGAAGATAGCGTTTATGATCAAAAAGATGCAGCTGGATTTATCAAACTAAACGCGCTTCGCTTCATCATCGCACGCAAAAATGGGCGAAAATTTGACTAAAAATAAAATTTAAAAGGATAAAAATGAAAGTACTACTAATAAAAGATGTAAAGGCGCTTGGTAAAGCTGGCGAGATAAAAGAGGTAAAAGACGGCTACGGCAACAACTTTTTAATCGGCAAAGGCTTTGCAAAAGCAGCTACTCCAGACGTTCTTCGCCAATATGAAGCAGCTCAAAAAAGAAAGGCCGAAGAGCTAAAATATGAGATCGCAAATTTAGAAAAGCTTAAAGAAGAGCTTGAAAAAGTGACAGTCGTCATCAAGAAAACTCTTGGTGCAAATGGCTCGCTTTTTGGCTCAGTTTCAAAAGAAGAGATCGCAGCAGAGCTTGAAAAAACGCATCATTTAGTTGTTGAGAAAAAAGCGATCGACATGGACACTCACCTAAAAGCAGTTGGCCTTTATGACGTTCATGTAAAGCTTGGACACTCGATAAATGCGAGCTTGAAGGTTGATGTGCAAGGAGAGTAGATGTTTCATGCGACAACCATCTTAGCCTACAAAGGCAAAAATAAAGCGGTCATCGGCGGTGACGGACAAGTGAGCTTTGGCAATACTGTCTTAAAAGGCAATGCCGTAAAAATTCGCAAAATTCACAACGGCAAAGTTCTAGCTGGTTTTGCTGGTAGCACTGCTGACGCGTTTAATCTTTTTGATATGTTTGAGAAAAATTTAGAGCATACAAAGGGCGATTTGCTAAAGGCGGTTATAGAATTTAGCAAAGAGTGGCGCAAAGACAAGTATCTAAGAAAGCTTGAAGCGATGATGCTTGTGCTTGATAGGGATAAAATTTTCTTACTTAGTGGCACTGGAGATGTTGTTGAGCCAGAAGATGGCAAGATAGCAGCTATTGGAAGTGGTGGCAACTACGCACTTTCAGCGGCCCGTGCCTTAGATAAATTTGCCGATATCGACGAAGAAGAGCTAGTCAAAGAGAGCCTCAAGATCGCCGGCGAAATTTGCATCTATACAAATACAAACATCAAAACTTATGTTTTAGAATAAGAGAGAAAATGAACTTAACACCAAGAGAAATTGTTAAATTTTTAGATGACTATGTGATTGGTCAAAAGGATGCCAAAAAGATAATAGCGATCGCGCTTCGCAACCGCTACCGCCGCATGAAGCTTGAAAAAAGCCTGCAAGATGACATCATGCCAAAAAATATCTTGATGATCGGCTCAACTGGCGTTGGCAAAACTGAGATCGCAAGGCGTCTTTCAAAGATGATGGGACTGCCTTTTATTAAGGTCGAGGCTAGTAAGTATACTGAGGTTGGTTTTGTTGGTCGTGACGTTGAGAGCATGGTAAGAGATCTTGCTATGGCATCATATAACCTCGTAAAAAACGAGCAAAGCGAGAAAAACCAAGATGAGATCAACGCCTACATCGAAAAAAAGATCGTCTCAAAACTTTTGCCACCACTTCCAAAAGGTGCTAGCGAAGAGAAGCAAGCAGAGTACGCAAAGAGCTATGAAAAGATTCTAAATAGGCTAAGAAACGGCGAGCTTGATGAGCTAAGCATCGAGATAGAGGTGCAGCAAAACCCGCTTGAGGCTGGCTCAAACGTGCCACCTGATATGGCGCAGATGCAAGAGAGCTTTATAAAGATAATTGGCATCGGCGGTAAAAACATCAAAAAAGAGATGAAGGTAAAAGACGCTAAAAAAGCCCTTCAAAGCGAAGCAAATGATAAAATTTTAGACATTGAGAGTATAAAAACCGAGGCTTTAAGAAGGGCTGAAAACGAAGGCATCATCTTTATAGACGAGATCGACAAAGTAGCCGTTGGCTCAGGTAGCTCAAATAGACAAGATCCTAGCAAAGAAGGCGTGCAAAGAGACTTGCTGCCTATCGTTGAGGGCTCAAATGTAAATACAAAATTTGGAAATTTAAAGACAGATCATATTTTATTTATTGCTGCTGGTGCCTTTCATATAAGCAAACCAAGCGATCTCATCCCTGAGCTTCAAGGCCGTTTTCCACTAAGAGTAGAGCTTGATAGCCTTGATGAGGACGCGCTTTATCAAATTTTAACTCAGCCAAAAAATTCGCTTTTAAAACAATATATCGCCCTACTTTCAGCCGAAAATGTCGAGCTAGAATTTGACGATGAAGCAATAAAAGAGATAGCTAGGATCGCTCACGCAGCAAATGAAAAGATGGAAGATATCGGCGCTAGACGCCTTCATACGGTGATCGAGCGCGTGATAGAAGATATCAGCTTTGAGGCTAGCGAAAAGAGCGGCGAGAAGATAAATGTGACAAAAGAGCTTGTAAAAGAGCGTCTAAAAGACGTGGTCGAAGATCAAGATCTAGCGAGGTATATACTTTGAAATCAGGCTTTGTTAGCATCATAGGGCGCACAAATGCTGGCAAAAGCTCGTTTTTAAATGCTTTGTTAAACGAAAAGATCGCCATCGTCTCGCACAAACAAAATGCAACTCGCAGAAAGATAAATGGTATCGTAATGAACGGTGAAGATCAAATCATCTTCACCGACACACCTGGACTTCACGAGAGCACAAAGGCGATAAATCAACTACTAATTAGCCAAGCCATAAAATCGATGGGAGACTGCGATCTCATCGTATTTTTAGTGCCTATTCATGATGACACAAGCGACTATGAGAAATTTCTAGCACTAAATCCTGAAAAACCACACATCTTAGTGCTAACAAAAGTCGATGAGAGCTCAAATGCGAAAGTCTTAGAAAAGATCACCCAATATCAAAAATTTCAAGATAAATTTGCATCTTTGCTTACCTTTAGTACCAAGCAGCCAACCTATAAAAAGCCGCTTCTTGATGAAATTTGCAAGCTTTTGCCAGAGCATGAGTATTTTTACGATCCAGAATTTCTCACGCCGACAAACGAGAAGGAAATTTTTAGAGAATTTATACTTGAAGCGATCTATGAAAATTTAAGTGATGAGATCCCATATCTTAGCGATGCGATCATAAAAAGCGTAAAAGAAAAAACAGGCATAACTGAAATTTATGCGAGCATCATCACTGAGCGCGAAATTCACAAAAGTATGATCATCGGTAGGAATGGTGAAACGATAAAACGAATAGGAATTTTTGCAAGAAAGTTAATACAAAATTTAACCGGATCAAAGGTCTTTTTGAAACTCGATGTAATCGTTAAAAAAGGCTGGAGTAAAGAAGAAAAGAGCCTTAATAAAATAATTGGATATTGATTTTTTATTGTAAAAATATTAAAATACAGCCCAATTAGAGCATTATGAGGTAAATTTTTATGTTAAAGCTTAGAAAAATTAACGATAATCCAATCGTTACGCTAGATCCTTATGAATATGAAGGTTTTAGATTTTCTAATAGCAATGTCGATACGCTAAATCTCTCAAAGAATATTCTAAAAAGAGACTTCTTTATATCTTACATCGAGTACAAAGATATAATAACAGCTACCATAAATATCTCAAGAACAATAGATGATGAGGATATTGAGAACAATATCTCAATAAAAATTTACGAAGAGCTCTCTCTTGATCCTGCAATTGACTATAAAATAGTTTATTTTGAAAGCAATGTTGAAAAAGAAGATAGAATTTTTAATGTTTTTATTGCTACAAATGAAACGATAAATAAAATTTTTAAAAATATTTCTAAAAGAGTACCTTTTATAGATTATGTCGTTGTAGAGCCGCTTTTATATAGTGCTATATATAAAAAAGGCTTACTTCCTAGCACTCAGAGTGATTGTTTTTTGACATTTAGGGCCGATGAAGCATTTATAAGCATTTATGTAAATGGAGAATACCTTACATCAAGAGGTTTAAGATACACACTAAATTATCTAAAAGATAAATTTATAGAGCAAAGTGGCGAAAGAGTAAGCCTAGAAAGCTTTTTGGATATCCTGAAAACAAGAGGACTTTTAGATAGCAATGAAGAAGGCTTTAGCTACGATCTAAATACTGTTTTTGAGGACTACATATTTTACGTAAATGACACGATAAATGTTGTCAATAGAATCTATAGCATAAATATAAAAAATATCTATATTGACTGTGACTATAAAATAGAGCGTTTTGAAAAATTTATCAATACAAAACTTGGAACAAATGCTACGAAATTAAATACAAGCACTGTAATAAATTCTAAAAATTTAGCCATTAGCGAACGGTATAATATGATGGCTTTGTATGCAAATTTTTATAAAAAAGAGGCCTTTAATGCCGATTTTAACTTCTCAAATTTGCTTAGACCTGATCCATTCACAAAAAGAAAAAGTGGTAAATTTATACTGACATGTGCTGCTGCTTTTTGCCTAAGCATGTCCTATCCACTTTATAATTATATAGCTGGTAGTATTTTAGAAACAGATTCGCAAAGACTAAGCGATGAGCTTGATGTTCTTAATGCACAAGCAGCACAAATAAGAAGTACTCTTGAAAGACTAAAAAAAGAGCAAAATGATATAAAAGGATTAACTGATAAAGAGGAAGAGAAGTTAAATTTTAGAAAAGGGTTGCTTCAAGAAATTGAAAACAAAAAAGATCACTACGTAATGAAAGGTTTAAATCTTTTTGAAATTACAGATATGATAAACAACAATAGCATTTTTATAACAAATATTAAAAACAACGATAAAAATTTAACAGTAACAGTTGTTAGCGATAATGAAAAAAGGATTACGCAGCTAATAAAAGATATTAGCAAGATGCCTAAATATTCAGTAAATACAAAAAAAATTAAAGAAGATAGGCAAAACAACGAGTATGAAAGTAATATAAGTATAGAGATTAGACAATGAGACAAGATGTTTTAAGTAAAATAGATAAGTATTTTGATGCAAAAAAACAAAGCGAAACAAATATAATTTTTTTGGGTTCAGCTTTAATCATTATTTATATTGTTTATATGCTTTGCTTTGATCCGTCGCAAGATTTTTATGATGAAAGATTTAATGCGCATACTAAAATCAGCAACGATCTTTCAAGAACAAGAGATTATTTAAGATCGACTAGCTCACCTAGTGGGGATAAAAATTTTAAAATAAATGAAGAGTCAAAAATACTTGAAACGCTTAAAGGCAAATACTCTAGTGTTTTAAAATTTAATGCTCATTTTGACTCAAAGCTAAAAGAACTATCGTTTTTATTATTTAACGATCAAAATTGGGCAAATTTTTTAGATAACATCGTATCTTTAGCAAAGCAAAATAATATAAAAATTTTAGAATTAAAAAGTGATATAAAAGAGCCAAATTTCCAAAAAATTGAGCAAATTTTAAATATTGACTTGACATTTTTGGGAGGTTTTAAAGATATGCTTTCATATATAAATGGCCTTGAAGAATCAAAGCTAGTAGTTGATCTTCATAAAATGGATGTAAATTCTACCCAAAAAGAGCTTGGCGCTAAGATCTCAATATCTGTTTGGGGGATGAAATACTAATGAAAATAAAAATTTTATTGGCTTTTTTATTTTTAAATATTGCTTTTGCTAATCAGCTTCAAGAGGAAATGGACTCTTATGATAAAATTTTTGAAAAAATAAAGGAAAAAAGAAGCGGTCTTAGCGATATTGAGCTTTCTAGTATAAAAAATCCTTTTAAGCAAGAACCTATCAAGACGATAACAGATCAAAATTCATCAATTATCACTCAAGCTTCAAAAGGGCTTAGTTTAAAAGCAATTTTATTAAACAAAGCAAATATTGATTCCAAATGGTATGCTGTCGGTGATATTGTTGATGGTTACAAAATAGCCAATATTACTAGAAATAGTGTCTTTTTAGTAAAAGGCGATGAAAAACAAGAGCTAATTTTAAAAAATGGAAGTAAAAATGTTGAGATTAAAATTAAATAAAATATTAATAATAGGTGGACTCATTTGCTTGAATATGAATTATGCTAGTGCCAATGAAAGTAGTTGTTTAAGTAAGAATTTTAATATGAAAATTTCAGATGATGTTGCGCTAGTAGATGTGTTAAATCAGCTTTCAGAGATGTGTAACTTTAGTATTGTTGCAAAGGACACTTATAGCAAGACAGAGCTAAAAGATAAAGTTTTTGGCGTTAATATCAGAAATATGAGTCTTAGCGAAGTTTTTGACCTGCTTTTAAGTGAGAAAAATTTAAGCTACGAGTTTTCAAATAATGTATTAAAAATTTCATCTTTAAAAACTCAAATTTTTAAACTAGATTATATAACTTCTATTAGAGAAGGAACTGCTGTCACCCAAGCTTCGGTGGATGCCACTCCATCTGAAATTTCTAGTGGTTCAAGTAGTAGCGATAATTCCCAAGATGATAGTTCTCAAGGCTCAAGCAACCTTATAAAAACTACTGAGAGGTTTGACTTTTGGGAAAAACTAGATGCTGAACTCAAAGCTATTTTAAATAATAGTAGTGAACATATCACAGCGCCTGATCCTATCATAAATCAAAATGCGGGCCTTATCACTGTTACGGCTACTCCTTCTCAACTTAAGCGTGTCGAGAAATATATAGATGAAATGCAAAAAAGACTAAAAAAACAAGTAATTATTGATGTTTCTATTATTTCAGTTGAATTAAATAATGAATACAAACAAGGCGTTGACTGGAGTAAATTTGAACTTGGATTTAATACATACATTGGTAATTCAAGAAACAATCCGAGCTCAAGTGCAACTTGGACAAATAAAGGCAATAGCCTAAGCGATGGATTTGGACGTACATTAAATATCGCAGCTAATTTAAATTTTAGCCTTGATGGAATGATAAATTTTCTTGAAACAAATGGAAAGACAAAGGTTATATCAAGTCCAAAAGTAACAACACTTAATAATCAGCAAGCTCTAATCTCAGTTGGTGATAACATAAACTACCGTGTTCAACAAAAAACCGATAATGGAAACAGCAATAGTGATAGGCTAACAACTACTTATAAACAATACTCTGTTTTTATAGGCATATTATTAAATTTACTACCAGAAGTCTCTGATAATAATAAAATCATGCTTAGAATCAATCCATCGCTTAGTAACTTTAAATACGCTGAAGACGACACAAGACAAAATGCGTTAAGAGAGATTGCTCCAGATACAGTGCAAAAGAAGCTTTCAACTGTTGTTCAAGTTGATAGCGGTGATACTATTATTCTTGGTGGATTAATAGGTCAGACAAAGGGTAAAAACAATACTTCCGTACCTCTTCTTTCTGATATCCCACTTATAGGTGGTGTCTTTAAAAGCACAAGAGACAATATAAAAACAACAGAACTTATCTTTGTCATCACTCCTCATGTAGTTGATTTTGACAAAAAAAAGCCACTTAATCAATCATTAAAAGACTTAGGTTTTTCTAAAACGATCTATGAATAACAAGAATATTTATACAGATATAAAAGATATCTTTATCAACGAAGACGAAGTAGCTGATTTTGTTAATCTAGATAACTCAATCACTTGTTACAATAAGATCGTCTCGGCTCTAAAAAAGCCATTAAAACTTATACTTTTTTATGGCAAGCCTGGCAGTGGAAAGACTTTTTTGCTAAACAAGATAGCCTCTGATCTTCAAAAGGATAAAAAATTAATTTTTTTCCCACATCCTTTTTTTAGCGAGGCTACATTTATAGAAGCTCTTTGTGAAGATATATACGGAAATAAACTTGATAATATAAATAATTTTGAAAGTTTTGTTGCACACTACTCAAAAGAATTTAAAAATAAAGATGAAATTTTACAAAATCAAATAGTCGTTATCTTGGATGAAGCACAACTTTATCCTACTGAATTGATCGAAAAAATAAGGCTAATGGCCGATACAAGATTATTTAAATTTCTATTTACGATTCATAAAACTGAAAATGAAGATGTGTTAGCAAAGGACTATTTTCAAACTAGAATTTGGGAGAGCATAGAGCTTGGAAGTGCAAACACGAATGAAATCATAGTTTATTTGCAAAGAAAAATAGGACAAAAAGGCTACGATAAATACCTAAATTTTCAGAAAAAAGACTATAACAAAGCCTATGAGCTTTGTTGCGGAAATCTACGCACACTAAATAAAATTATGTATAAATTTTATGAAATTTGTGAATATTACGAACAAAATCAGCCATCAAAATTAAGTAGCGAGGACTCAAATATTAAAATTTTGACAATGTCTGCACTTGATACAGGAATAATTCATGCTTGAATTACAAGAAATTCAAAGGTTAGAAAAGCTTTATGAAGAGTACGAAAAAAAGAATAAAAATAGCCTTTTAAAATTGTTGTCACATAAAAAGCTAGGTCTTTTAATAATTACGATCTTGCTAATTGCTTTTATCTTTGGTGCTTTTTTATTTTTCTCAAATGCTAAAAACAAAAAAGAGACAAATCATACTCCAGCTTTAGTTGAGAAAAATTTGACAATACAAACAGATATAAAAGAAAAGAACATAACCTTTGCTGAAACTAATGTCAGCAAAAATATTTTAGAAGATGGCAAACAAAAAAGCGAGCAAGCAAAAGAGAGGTTTGAATCAGATAAGAAGCAAGATGAGCTTGCTGAGAAAATAGCCAAAAAGCTAGAACAATCCATAAAATTAAATGAAGATAACAAAGAGCAGACAGCAGATAAAAAGCAAAGAAGCGGTGGCGGTTGGTTAAAGCTAAATTTACCAACTGAAAATGAAAATATGCAAAATGAACAGCCTTTACCAAATGAAGAGATAATAGAATTAGAACCAAAGGCAAAGCCAAAAATTGATATTCAAATTTCAAGTGAAAACAATGAAATTTCTATACTAAAAGAAAATTTTAATAAAAATAAAAATCCAGAAATCGCCCTTAAAATAGCAAGAAAATGCTATCAAGATAAAAGATATAGTGACACTATAAAATGGGCACTATCGGCAAATAATTTAGATAGTAACATTGAGGAGTCTTGGGTTATGTTTGCTAAGGCAAAATATATGCTAAAACAAAAAGATGACGCATTGCGCGCATTAGAAGAATATAATAAAAATAAAAATAAGCTAGAAATAAATGAGCTAATAAATAAGATAAAAAGTGATACGTTGTGAAATTTTTGCTTATTATATTTTTATCATTAAATGCCTTTGCACTTGGGGCGGCTGACATTAAAAGTTATTTTGAAAAAGCTGAATATCCTAAAATTTGTAATCAAAAAATACAAGATCTTTTAAAAGATTCACAAAATGAAGAATTTCTTAATATCTTTGGCATATCTTGCTTAAAAACAAATGATATAGATAGGCTCGCTCTTCCAGCAAGCAAACTATCAAAAACGCAAAGCTCAAGAGAGAATGCAGCATATTTTGCAGATATATTGCTTAAAAAAAAGCTGTTGCTTCATGCTATCTTAGATGGGGCTGATATAAGTTATATTAGGCTTCCAAAGAGCGATTACATTCTTTCATTTATATTTGATAAATTTGTCAAAAAAGAATACGTTGAGGAGCTTGGCGTATTTATTTTTGAAGAGCCAAATTCAGACACAAGATATGAACTTAGTACAATCGTTAGCCCAAATTTTGCAAAAATGATTTTAAAAATTTTTAAAAATGACGATCTTACTTCGCAGATTGAGTATAGATAAAGAGAAGAGATGAATAATTTAGAAAATTTAACGCTAAAAACATTAGAGCAACTTAATAAACTAAATGATGAGCAAATTTTAAAGATTATAGAGATAAAAAAGATAAATAAAAAAAGTCTTTTGGCTATTTTGCTTGAAGAAAATATGCTAGAAGAAGAGATTTTTTTTGAAATTCTATCTGATATTTATAGAAGAGGACACACTGACATTGATGAAATTTCAACTAGCCTTCAGATAGATCAAAAGCGCTTCATTCAATATGTATGTGATAAATTTAAAATCACATTTTTTGATCTTGATGATATAGATATCGACTACCGTATCAGTGAAAAGCTAAGCACCTCGCAGCTAAAATCATATAATGCGATCCCTGTAAAAGAAGATGAGATAAGCGTTTATGTTGCTTTTAAAAATCCTTTTGATGTGATCATTCAGGATAAAGTTCAAAATTTATTTAACAGAAAGCTATTAAAAGTAGCTTGCGCCGATCCAGCCCAGATAGAAAAATATATAAACAAAATAGCTCTTAATGAAAGCATTAAAGACGTTATTACAGAGATCAGAAAAGAGCTTTCAAGCTCTAGTAGTCAAGGGCAAAGCACAGAAAGCTCTGGAATTTTAAAGCTAATTGAGATAATTTTAAAAACATCTATTCAAAGCAGAGCAAGCGATATTCACATCGAGCCAACCGAGACAAACTGTATCGTAAGAAGCAGAATAGATGGCATGCTAAGTGAGACATTTATATTTGATAAAGATATCTATCCGCCGATGGTAAGCCGAATGAAGCTACTTTCAAATATGGATATCGCGGAGCGCCGCCGCCCACAAGATGGTAGATTTTCAGCTCAAATTTTAGATAAAGAGTACGATTTCCGTATCTCTACACTACCTATTTTAAACGGCGAAAGCATAGTTTTAAGAATTTTGGACAAATCAAAAGTTATCATAAACATTGAAGACCTCGGTATGCATCCAGATAACTTTGCTAAATTTAAAAAGAGCATGAAAGCACCTTACGGCATCATCCTAGTTACTGGTCCGACAGGATCAGGAAAAACGACTACACTTTATGGTGCATTAAATGACATAAAAAGTGTAAAAACTAAGATTATTACCGTTGAAGATCCGGTCGAGTATCAGCTAAATATGATCCAACAAGTACATGTAAATGAGAAGGCTGGGCTTACTTTTATATCAGCTCTTCGCTCTATTTTAAGGCAAGATCCAGATATTATCATGATAGGTGAGATCAGAGATCAAGAGACGCTTAGGATCGCAATTCAAGCGGCACTAACTGGTCACTTGGTTTTTTCTACACTTCATACAAACGACGCTATTAGCGCTTTACCTCGTATGGTTGATATGGGTATTGAGCCATATCTAGTAAGTGGCGCACTAGTTTGCATCGAGGCTCAAAGGCTTGTAAGAAAGCTTTGTCCGTATTGCAAACAAAAAGTCACGCTATCTCAAAAAGCTCTTGACGAGATTAAGAAATTTCTTCCTGAAGATTATCAATTTTATAAAAGCATAGGTTGCCAACACTGCTCACAAACTGGATATCTAGGGCGTGAAATGATAAGCGAAATATTATCTATCAGCGATCATATAGCAAGTATCGTAGCAAATAACACTTCAAAAGAAGAGCTTAAAAAGGCCGCCTATGACGAAGGCTTTATAGATATGTTCCATGATGGCGTTATACGCGCAGCAAATGGTGTAACAACAATCGAAGAAGTATATAGAGTTGCCAAGATATGAAATTTTACGAAATAGAATATATAAAAGATGGCAAACGCCAAAAGATGAGCCTAAAGGCCAATAGCAAAAATGATGTTAAAAATCGCGCAAATATTCAAGGCATGATAGTAAAGATCAAAGAAACTCAGGTTTCAAGTATCAACAATGATTTTTTGGACTTGCAAGAAAAATTTAACAAAATATTCTCTTCTTCAAAAGTAAAAATTCCAGCTCTAGTCGCTACCATAAGGCAACTTAGCGTTATGACTAATGCTGGTATATCAATACATGATGGCATAAAAGAGACAGCAAATGCTACTGAGGATAAAAGGCTAAAAACAATATTTCAAACGCTAGATGAAGACCTAAATCAAGGTGCAAGTTTAACTCAAAGTATAGAAAATTTTCAAGAAGAGCTAGGCGATGTCACTGTCGCTATGGTAAGGCTTGGAGAGAGCACTGGTAATATGGCTGATGCATTATCAAAGCTAGCTTCTATCTTGCAAGAAGTCTGGGATAACCAACAAAAATTTAAAAAAGCTATAAGGTATCCAATAACCGTAATATGCTCTATAATTTTGGCTTTTATTGTGCTCATGACATCAGTTGTTCCACAATTTCGAGAAATTTTTAGCCAGCTTAATGCCGACCTACCTCTTCCTACTAAAATTTTACTAAACATTGAATACATAATGAGCAATTACGGTATATACATAATAGTTGTTCTTGTCGCATTTGCTTTTTTGCTAAAAAGGCAATATTCAAATGATGAAAATTTTAGGGATAAGGTCGATAAATATCTACTAAAAGTCTATCTTGTGGGCAAAATAATATTTTTTGCAAATATGAGTAGGTTTAATCTAATATTTACAGAGCTTGTTCGCGCTGGACTTCCTATCGCTGATGCACTAGATACCGCCGTTGTAACTGTTTCAAATCAAGACATAAGAAATAAACTAACTGCTGTAAAAGTACTAGTTGGTCGCGGCATAAGCTTAACCGAGGCCTTTAGGCAAACTGGGCTTTATGAGGGTATGCTTATACAGATGATAGGTGCTGGCGAACAAAGTGGTAGCTTAGACGACATGACACAAAAAGTTACTGATTATTATAGAGTGAAATTTAATGATATTATTGATAATATTTCAAACTATATTGAGCCGATACTACTAATATTTATCGCAGCTATGGTGCTTTTGCTCGCCCTTGGTATATTTATGCCAATGTGGGATATGGCAAAAGCTGTTAAAAATTAAATCAACATTTAAAGGAGTAAAATGCCTATAGAAAGAGAATATGGCGTTGATGAGAACGCATTTTTAGTTTCAAAAACGGATACAAAAGGAAGGATCACTTATTGTAACGAGCCTTTTTTAAATATCGTAGGAGTAAAACAAGGTGATCTCTTGGGAAAACCGCACAATATAATAAGGCACACTGATATGCCAAGAGTTATTTTCAAGCTACTTTGGGAACGTATACAAAATAAAGAGGAAATTTTTGCCTTTATTAAAAATAAAACTCTAAATGGTGGATTTTACTGGGTATTTGGCAATATCACAGCCTCGCTTGATCAGCAAGATAATATCGTTGGATACTATTCTGTTAGACGTAAGCCAAATGCAAAAGCAATAGAGATCATAAAACCACTTTATGCAAAATTACTTGAACTAGAACGAGATGGCGGTATTGAAGCATCTAAAAAATATTTATTAAAATTTTTGGAAGAAAAATCAACAAGCTATGATGAATTTATAAACAACTTGCAAAGGTTCTAGATATGTTTAAGAAAAAATCAAATGCAATAAATGAGATTTTAAGTGTTGTCAAATCGGCAAGCAATGGCATACTAGAGCCTCGCATTGTAAATGTTGGAGAAAAGGACGAGATGTATGAAGTCGCCCTTGGCATAAATGATTTGTTAGATCAAGTTGAAGCACTTCAACGTGAAATTTCAACCTCAGTCCAAGCTGCACAAAACTCAAAAACATATAGAAATATATTTGTAGAAGGGTTTAGGGGTTTATTTAAACGAAATGCCATATCTATGAGCAGGGGTGTCACAGGCATAAAAGACGGCCAAAAAAGCAAGGTTAGAGGTCTTCTATCAAGCGAGCTTGACAAACTTGGAAACGGTATAAATGGCATAAATTATGTAAGAGATGATCTAAATGAAAGTATCAAAAATTTAAGCCAAACAGCAACAGATGCTAAACAAACTGCACAAATAGCAAGAGAAAATATGTCAAATATCGTCGAACTTAGTCAAAACATGGGAGAGCTTGATGGTCTAGTACAAAGCTGCTCAAATGCTACTGGTATGCTAAGCACTAGGGCTTCTGAAATAAGCTCTGTTTTAAATTTAATAAAAGATATTGCCGATCAGACAAATCTACTTGCTCTTAACGCCGCCATTGAAGCTGCTCGTGCAGGAGAGCACGGACGTGGTTTTGCGGTAGTTGCTGATGAGGTAAGAAAGCTAGCTGAAAACACACAAAAAGCCGCAAGCGACATAGAAGTTAATATAAAAACGCTTCAGCAAGAGGTAAATGATATCGATGAAAATTCTAAAAAAATCGATGAAATTTCTAAACTAACAACACAAAATGTAGAAAATTTCAAAAAGGTATTGAGCGAGTTTAATGCAAACGCACAAAATACTGCTCAAACATCAAAATATGTCGAAAATAAAACCTTTGCCATAATCGCAAAAATTTCACAAATCGCTTACAAAACTAAAGTGTACTCTGATCTTATAAACGAGCAAGGATACAGCGAGGAAATACGTAATTTAGCACAAAACCTGCTAGACTGGTATGAGAACGAGAGTATAAGTGAACACAAGCAAAATAAAAATTTTGATAAGTCAAAAGAGCTTACATCGTCGCTAAATAATGAAATCAAACTCTTGCTCGAGAAGTCAGCTTCTGGCTATAATGAACAAAATTTAAATTATTTTGTTGATAAGTCTAAAAAAATAGAAGATCTAAGCGAGCAAATTTTTGCTTCGTATAACGAAATTTTTAAAGATAAAAACTAAAGTGTTAAATTATCTTTGATGTTTTTTGGGGTGGTCAAAAAATAACGCTTTTGCACTACCCTCTTTTAACTCACTAAATTTACATCCAAACTCAACGCAAAATATTCCAGAAGTTGGGATATTGTCTATTGATGAATCGCTTAAATACTCGCAAATTTCAGTTATGCTTGGATTATGCGTGATGATAAAAATTTCATCCAAACTCTCATTTATATTTTTAACAAATTTTAAAAGATCTTCAAAACTTATATCATAAAGCTCATCTATAAGACTGGTCTCTTCTTTAAATTTTAAAGTTTTAGCGATAATCTTTGCCGTTTGCTCGCACCTTCTAGCACTGCTTGAAAAGATAGCCCCTGGCATCACATCATACATTTTTAGTCTGTTTGCCATAAATTTAGCGTCTTCTTTGCCTTTTTGACTAAGCTCCCTTAAAGCATCTTTAGCTCCGTCCTTATTCTCATCAACCGCTTTTGAATGTCTTATGAAATAAATTTTACTCACTATCTCTCCTTTGAGAAATTCTTTATCAAGCAAAGCTCTTCTTTACTAAATCCAGCTTTTAAGCGATCTTGCTCATTGATCTCTCTAACATTTTTAAATGAATTTGGATATAAACTTAAGATAATGTCAAAGTAGCTATTTTCGTCAATGCCCTCTTTTTTGCAAGAAAATTTAAACCACTTATCGCCTTTATAAACATGAGAGATTTCTTCTTTTAAGATGACTTTCAGGCACTCAATAAGCTCTTCATTTCCGCCCTCGCCTTCAAGCCTTTTTATAATATGAGCGTTTGCATCAAGCCCATTTGCCTCCATATATCTTGGCAGTAGCGCCATACGGCTAGTTAGACTACTTGAAGTCTTTTGAAGTGCGATAAAAAGCCCATCATGTACACTTAGCTCGCCGTATATACCGCCACGCTTTAAGAGCAAATTCTCTATCATACAAAAGTGTCTGATCTCATCTTCAGCTACTTCTAGCCAGTCTTCATAAAATTCTCTTGGCAAATTTCTAAATCTATAACAAGCATCAAGCGCGATGTCAATAGCATTAAATTCAATATGAGCTACCGAATGGATAAAATTTAAATTTTTATCCTTTGGCTTTACTTTTTTGTTTAGCTCTTTCATGCTAATTACTTCACAAAATTTTGCATAGCTAGGCGTTATTAGCTCATTTGGTTTAGAGCTTTCACAAAAATTTATATTAAAATCTCGTTTAAATTTCTCATAAAATAGCTCAAATTTTAAAAATTTAAGCCCAATCTCGCCTTCATTTAAAATTTCCCAAATTTCATCGTAAAAATTCATATTTTCTCTTTATATAAATCTGTATTTACGAGTTTAAATTTATATAAATAATGCTTAAAATTTGAGCCTAGTATTTGTTTTAAAAGGTTTTTAGTAAAAATTTCTGATTTATTTTGCTTTGCCATATCCAGCAAATCTATTTGCTGCCAAGCAACTTGAGTTTGAACATCTTACAAGGTAGCTATTTATCTCTTGATTTCCTTTTAGATGCACATTTTTTTGTTTTAGATTCATATAGCTATGAATTATCTTTCCGCCAGAATTATGTATAAATTTTACCGTCTCATCGCCAAGAACAGCTGTAACTATGCCGACATGAGTGATATTTTTCTTATCTTTATTTTTCTGAACACCCTTGCCAAGAGTATTTGAGAAAAATACAAGATCGCCTATTTTTGGATTTTTATGAGTAATTAAATTTTTACTTTCATAAAAATTATAGATCGCTTTTGACTTTCTACCGCCATTATCGTAGTAGCGATTTATTGTCTTTTCATCAAAATACATATTTTGATACTTTGCATTTACGATAGAAACGAATCCTGAACAATCACCGCCAGCTCTTGTATTTAGGTATTTTTTAAAAAAAGAACCAAATTTTTTATCTTCTCTATCATTATCTTCATCTATGATTTCACCAATCATTTGCTCGCTAAAATCAACACTTGAAGTTACGGTTTGATTTGTTTCATTTTGCGGAGTTGTCGGTTGATTAGAGGTAAAAGAACAACCTGTAAAAAATATAATGCTAAGAATAAAAAAGATTTTTTTATTTATTGAATTTGACATATTTATATCCAAAATTTTAATGTTTGCAATTTTAACTTTTAAACGTAAATGAACCGGAAATAGTGCTTTGCTTTCTTTATTCTAAGTTAAAAAGCAATATAATATCGGCAAAAAACATATTTTCTTAAGGCAAAAAAACAATGATGCACTATTTAAAGATAAAAGGAAATGCCAAATTAAGTGGCGAAGTAAAAATAAGCGGTGCCAAAAATGCTGCTCTACCGATCATCGCCCTAACCTTACTTGCAAAAAAAAGTGTAAATTTAACAAATATCCCAAATGTCGCTGATATAAAAACGCTTTGCCAACTGCTAACTAACCTAGGAGCAAAGTGCGAATTTAAAGATAAAAACTCACTAAGCATAGACACAAGCAGTGTAAGCTCAACTACTGCAAATTATGACATCGTTAGAAAGATGAGAGCATCTATCTTAACTCTTGGACCGCTTCTTGCACGCTTTGGCCACTGCGAAGTGAGCCTACCTGGAGGATGTGCGATCGGACAAAGACCTATTGATCTGCATCTAAATGCGCTTGAAAAAATGGGAGCAAATATAGAAATAAAGCAAGGCTACGTCATTGCAACAGCGCCAAATGGCCTAAAAGGCGCAAAGATCGTTTTTGATAAGATCACCGTAACTGGCAGCGAAAATATCATCATGGCTGCAGCTCTAGCGCACGGTACGACAGAGCTTTTAAACGTAGCGCTTGAGCCTGAAGTGGTACAAATTTGTGAAATTTTGGCTAAGAGTGGCGTTAAAATAGAAGGCATCGGCACAAGTGAACTAAAGATAACTGGAAGTGGCCAAAAATTGCTTGAAATTTGCGATATTGAAGTAATTCCTGATAGGATCGAAGCTGGCACATATCTTTGTGCTGGAGCTATAACAAATAGCAAAATTTCAGTCACAAAGGCAAATGCTGCACACATGACAGCCATTTTAAATAAATTTGAAGAGATGGGCTTTGGTATCGAAGTAGACGGCGATAAGATCACGATATTGCCAGCAAAAGAGATAAAACCAGTGGAGATAAGAACCACTGAGTATCCGGGCTTTCCAACAGATATGCAAGCTCAATTTATGGCGCTTTGCCTTGCAGCAAATGGCGTTAGTACGATAGATGAGAGACTTTTTGAAAACCGCTTTATGCATGTTAGTGAGCTTGCTAGAATGGGAGCAGATATTAAATTAAATGGGCATATCGCAAGTGTTTATGCGCCAGCTAAGCTAAACGCAGCCGATGTAATGGCAACAGATCTTAGAGCAAGCTCAGCGCTGATACTAGCTGCTCTTATAGCAAATGGCGAAAGCTTGGTACATAGAATTTATCACCTTGATAGAGGATATGAAAATTTAGAAGAGAAATTTCAAGGCCTTGGTGCAAATATTATTAGGCTTGAGGAGTAAAAATGCTACTAAATGATGCATTAGATGCGCTTAAATCTAAGTTCAAATTAAAAATAGATAGTGAAATTTTACCTATCATCATGGCTCTTGGTAAAACATTGGCAAATGATGTAGTGGCGGTAAAAGACTTGCCATGTTTTGATAACTCTGCGCTTGATGGCTTTGCTGTGAAATTTGAAGATAAAGACAAGCCATATAAAATAGTTGCAAGTGCCTTTGCAGGCGATGAAGAGCAGCTAATAATCGGCAAAAACGAGTGCGTGAAGATAATGACAGGCGCAAAGATGCCAAAGGGTGCTGACACGGTCATGAGATTTGAAGATTGTGTGGTTGAGGGTGAGTTTGTAAAAGCACCAGAAAAGCTTAAAAAAGGTGACGCTTACCGCTTTAAAGGCGAGGAGGCAAAAATAGGTGAAATTCTCCTAAAAAGTGGCGAAATTTTAAATACTAGAAGCGTGATGATGCTAGCAGCTCAGGGCATAAGTTTTATAAATGTTAAAAAACAGCCTAGTGTTGGAATTTATTCAAGTGGAAACGAGATCATCGAGCCTTGGCAAAGAGCGAGCGAGGATGAAATTTACAATGCAAATGCCTTTGGCATCGCTGCACTTTTAAGTTCTATTGGGCAAGATAGCTCATATCTTGGCATCATAAAAGATAATTTAGACGCCGTAAAACAGGCGTTTTTAAATACTACAAACTATGACATTATTATCTGCTCTGGTGGAGCAAGCGCTGGTGAGGCTGACTTTATGAAAATAGCTCTAAGTGAGCTTGGATACAATGAAATTTTCTCACATCTTGATATAAGACCTGGCAGACCTTGTAAGGCTTATGAAAAAGATGGCAAGCTTGTCTTTGTGCTCCCTGGAAACCCTATGGCAGCTTATGTTTGCATGATGATGCTTGTTTTGCCTCTTTTAAGAGAGGATTGCTTTGTGATGCAAAATACTACGAATGCGCAAAATTTAAAGGTAAAATCAGGTAGGATCAATGCCATTTTTGGAAATATTGAAAATGATAAATTTATAGCAACAAATGGTGGAAAATACGGCTCTGGCATGATAGATCATATTTTAAAAAGCACTTTTATTTTTTTAACTAGCCCAGATCAAAGCGAAATTTTGCAAAATAGTGAAATTTCTCTTATAAAACTTCCATAAAATCTTGACAAATGAAAAACAATCTGATAGAATGCGGACTTCATTTTAACTGCGGGAATAGCTCAGGGGTAGAGCACAACCTTGCCAAGGTTGGGGTCGCGAGTTCGAATCTCGTTTCCCGCTCCATCTTTTTTATACTCATTTTTTTATTTTCCACAAAACTTTTTGCAAATGAAGTCAGTATCTATCCAATGTATTGCGTTGTAAATGATCAAATTTCACTTAGTACTTTTGGCTTTGAAGGCGAAGACAATGAAATTTTAAACCTAGAGGGCAAAAGAGCTGCCAAGATAGATAGCAAAAGACTCTATGAAATTCTAACAGCAAATTTTAAAACATATAATGACAAAAGCGGTGGAAGCGTTGCTTTTGTAAAAAACTGCTCTATCATGGATGAGATTCAAATGCAATTTTTAAGATCAATTAGTGATGAATATCCAGGTATCAGCATAAGTGATCTTAGCATCAGTCCACAAAATAAACTTCCAGCAAATTTTAAAGACTTAGTTTTTAAAAATATATTTTTAAACGATCAAAATAGCCAAAAAGGCGTCTTTAGAGCCTCATTTGAGGACGTTGATCTAAGCTTAAAGAGCCTTTATTTTAAATTTAGCTTTAACGCCAAAATGCCAGTTTTTATCGCTATAAATTCAATAAATACAAACCACATTTTAAGCTTGCTTGACTATCAACCAACGATGATCGAGTTTAGCAAATGGCCACGTGACGCACTCTTTGGACTTAGTGCCTCAACGCTTGTCACAAAAGTACAGATAAAAAGTGGCGAAATTTTAACCAAGCGTCAGTTTAACGCCATAAGCTTAGTCAAAAAAGGTCAAATGCTAAATGCGGTTTTAAGCGAGGATGGCGTTAAGATAATAGCTGAAGTAAAGGCACTTGAGGATGGAAATTTAGGCGATATGATAAAAATAAGAACAAAAGATAATAAAATTTTACAGGCTACAGTTTCAGGTAAAGATGAGGCAGTGATAAGATGAAAAAGGTAGTTTTTGCAGCCACTGGAGCAAGCGGGGCTGGATTCTTTTTAAAGCTTGTCAAGGCTGCCAAAGATAGTTGCGAGGCTCATGTCATAGTTAGTAAAAATGCCTTGAAAGTTTTGGAGGCTGAAGAAAATTTGAAGTTAAATTTAAATGATCTTGGCGTGAAAATTTATGATGATCAAGACCTTAGCGCAGGCCCAGCATCAGGCTCGTTTGGCACGAATGCTATGATCATAGCGCCCTGCTCTACTAATACTTTGGCAAAGGTCGCAAATGGTATAAGCGACACGCTCATTACAAGAGCTGCAAGTGTCGCGCTAAAGGAGAGACAAAGGCTAGTTTTGGGAGTTAGAGAGATGCCGTTTTCTACGATCACGCTTTCTCAGATGCAGCTTCTCTCATCTCTTGGAGCCATCATTGCTCCACCAGTTTTGGGCTACTACGCAGGCATAAAGAGCCTTCTTGATATGGAAAATTTCATCATCGGCAAGTGGCTTGATGCCTTAAAAATCCAAAATAATCTTTACAAAAGGTGGCAAATTTGAAAAAATCTTGCATCTATCCAGGGACCTTTGACCCCATAACAAACGGCCATTTGGACGTTATCATAAGAGCTACAAAAATTTTTGACAAGGTAATCGTCGCAGTCGCAAAAAGTGACAGCAAACAGCCGATGTTCGCACATGAAAAGCGCATAGAGATGGCAAAAGAGGCAGTTTGTGAGCTAAAAAACGTAAGCGTTCTTGGCTTTGATAACTTACTTGTTGATTTTGCTAAATCACACGGTATAAACACCGTCATCAGGGGACTCCGCGCGGTTAGTGACTTTGAGTATGAGCTACAAATCGGCTACGCAAACGCTGCACTTTGGGACGAATTTGAGACGGTTTATCTTATGCCAAGCTTAAATAACGCCTTCATCTCAAGCTCGATCGTCCGCTCAGTCTTGCGCCACGACGGCGATGTGAGCAACCTAGTGCCAGCAAAAATTCTTAAAAATTTAAAGGCGTAAAATGTATGTTTTGTTTGAGGGCATTGACGGCGTTGGCAAGAGCACGCAGATAGAAATTTTAGCTTCTAAATTTAGTGATGCCATCGTCACAAAAGAGCCAGGTGGCACGCAGCTTGGTGAAAATTTACGAGAAATTTTACTAAGCTCAAGCATAAAAATAGGCAAAAGGGCTGAAATTTTACTTTTTTTAGCTGACAGGGCTGAGCATTTTGAAAAGCTAGTCGCTCCAAATTTAGGCAAACTGATTTTAAGCGACAGAGGCTTTATCTCTGGCATCGCCTACGCTTTGGCAAATGATGAAAACTTAGATGAAAACGTTCTTTTAGAGCTTAATAAATTTGCACTAAATGATAAATTTGCAGACAAAATAGTCTTTTTTGAAGCAAGTCATGAGCTTATAAGCTCGCGCCTAAAAAGTAGAGGCACCAGCGATAAGATCGAGGCTCGCGGGCTAGAGTATCTTTTAAAAGTGCAAAGCCTGATGAAACAAATTCTTATTAAAAATGGCTTTGAGACGCTTTTTATAGACGCATCTAAAAGCATAGAGCTAATTTCAAAAGAGATAGAAAATTTTATAAATTTTAAGTAAAATCACAAAAAAATAAAAAAAGGATAATGCGATGATAACGGCACTTCGTGGCATGAAAGATATGCTTCCAGCTCGCGCTAAACTTTACGCACGGATAATCAAAACCTGCGAGGAAGTCGCAAAAAACTACGGATATGAGCAAATTTTGACCCCACACCTCGAGGAGACAGCACTTTTTAAAAGAAGTGTCGGCGAGAGCAGTGACATTGTTGGCAAAGAGATGTATCAGTTTGAAGACAAAGGCGGCAACGACGTTTGCTTGCGTCCTGAGGGCACAGCTGGCGTGGTTAGAGCCTTTATCGAGGCAAAACTTGACAGGGCAAATGTGACAAAGCGCTGCTTTTATCACGGCTCGATGTTTCGCTACGAACGCCCACAAAAAGGCCGTTTGAGAGAATTTCACCAGTTTGGCTGTGAGTGCTTTGGCGAGGGCAGCGTCTATGAGGATGCGAGCATTATCTTGATGGTGAGCGAAATTTTTAACAGACTAAACATAAAAACAACCCTAAAAATAAACTCCCTTGGCGACGAGAGCTCGATGAAGTCTTACAAAGAAAAGCTCGTTAAATTTTTAGATGAAAATGACGACAGAATTTGCGAGGACTGTAAAAGACGCAAGCTTTTAAATCCTATCCGCGTGCTTGACTGCAAGGTTGAGAGTTGCCAAGAAATTTATAAAAATGCCCCAGTTATCACTGATAGCTTAAGCGATAAGGCGCAGGCTGACTTTGAAAAACTGCAAGAAATTTTAACGGCAAATGGCGTTAAATTTGAGATAGACACTAAGCTTGTTCGTGGGCTAGACTACTACTGCAAGACGGCTTTTGAGTTTATCAGCAATGAGATAGGCTCACAAAGCGCAGTCGCGGGCGGAGGCAGATACGACAGGCTCGTAGAGTACCTTGGCGGTAGAGCAAGTTATGGCGTTGGATTTGCGATGGGCGTTGAGAGGATAATGGAAATTTTAGGTGAAGCTGAGGATGAGCGAGCTGGAATTTATCTTTGTGCGCTTGATGCGACGAATTTAGACTTTATCTATGCGCTTGGCTCAAAGCTTCGCAAAAAATATCAGGTTGAAATTTCTTATGAAGCTAAAAAGCTTCAAAAACATATGCAAAATGCCGACAATAAAAATGCAAAAATTTTCCTTTGCGTGGGCGAAAACGAGATGAAAGAGAATAAAATTTGGTATAAAAATTTAGAGACCAAAGATGAAAAAACGATAAATTTAGATGAGCTTGAAAAGGAGCTGGGATGAATGATTTTGGACTTAGCATTTGGGGCAATTCAAATTTTATTATAGAAGATGGCAAAGTCTGTATAAATGCAGCCAGCAAACCAGCGATCATCGACATCGTAAAAGAGATAAGAGACGACGGATATAGAGGGCCACTACTGCTTCGCTTTCCACACCTTATCCAAAAGCAGATTGAGCAGATCCACGCAAGCTTTGCGAAAGCAAAGAAAGAATTTGCCTACAAAGGCAGCTTTAATGCCGTATTTCCACTTAAAGTGAATCAATATCCTGGCTTTGTAAAAAATTTAGTGCACCTTGGCAAGCCCTACAACTACGGCCTTGAAGCTGGCAGTAAGGCTGAGCTACTTTTAACTATGGCTTACAATAACGAAAAAGCTCCAATAACCGTAAATGGCTTTAAAGATAAAGAGATGATAAATATAGGCTTTATCGCCGCTGAGATGGGACACAACATCACGCTAACGATCGAGGGCTTAAACGAGCTTGAAGCGATAATCGCCATCGCAAAAGAGCGCTTCAAACCAAAACCAAAGATCGGACTTAGAGTAAGACTACACTCTACAGGATCGGGTCTTTGGGCAAAGAGTGGTGGCATACACTCTAAATTTGGCCTAACATCAACAGAGCTAATAGAAGCTGTAAAGATGCTAAAAAAGGCAAATTTACTCGAAAATTTCACGATGATACACTTTCACATCGGCTCTCAAATAAGCGAAATTCACCCGCTCAAAAAAGCACTCATCGAAGCTGGCAATATCTACGCTGAGCTTAGAAAAATGGGTGCCTCAAATTTAAAAGCGATAAATTTAGGTGGTGGCCTTGCGATCGAGTACTCGCAGTTTAAAGAAGAAAGCAGCAGAAACTATACTCTAAACGAATATGCAAACGACGTTGTTTATATGCTCAAAACCATAAGCGAGCAAAAAAAGGAGATCGAGCCAGATATTTTTATAGAGTCAGGCCGCTACATCGCCGCTTCTCACGCGCTTTTGGTCGCCCCTGTGCTTGAGCTATTTTCTCAAGAATACACCGAAGAGAAGCTAAATTTAAAGAAAAATAATCCAAATTTAATAACCGAGCTAGTTGATCTTTACAAGTCAATCAAGCCTTCAAACGCCCTAGAATACCTACACGACGCCATTCACCACACCGAGAGCATCCTCACACTTTTTGACCTAGGCTATGTCGATCTGCAAGATAGATCAAACGCAGAGGTGCTTTTAAGGCTCATTAGCAAAAAAGCTGTCGTGATGCTTGGCAACAAGAGCAACTCAAGCGATCTAACTAAAATTCAAAAAGAAGTGCAAGAGAGATACTTGCTAAATTTCTCTATTTTTCAAAGCTTGCCAGACTTTTGGGGTCTAAAGCAAAATTTCCCTATCATGCCACTTGATAGGCTCGATGAGCGCCCTACTCTGCCAGCTTCGATCTGGGATATCACCTGCGATAGCGACGGCGAGATCAGCTATGATGACGAGAAAAACCCACTACTTTTGCACGACGTGGATGTGGAAAAAGAAGATTATTTCTTGGGATTTTTCCTAGTTGGCGCATATCAAGAGGTGATCGGCATGAAACACAACCTCTTCACCCATCCGACAGAAGCCACGATAGAGCTTTCAAATGATGGCTACAAGATCACAAATTTACTTGAGAGCCAGTCTATTTTAGACATTATGGAAGACATGGACTATGATATCTACGAGATCCAAGACACCCTAAACGAGCGCTTAGTAAAATCAACTTTGATAAACGAAACACAAAAGAAGCAAATTTTAGGCGAACTTTATCTATTTTTAAATGATAATAGCTACTTAAAGACAATCAACTAAAAAGGACGAAAATGCAACTAGCAAACAGAATGCAAACATTAAGCGAATCAATCACAATCGCTATCAGCACAAAAGCCAAAGAGATGAAGGCTGCTGGTATCGATGTGATCTCGCTTTCAGCTGGTGAGCCTGACTTTATGACTCCAAAAAAGATAAGAGAAACTGTAAAAAACGCACTTGATAATGACAGCAAAAGTGGCAAATACACGCCAGTGCCTGGCCTGCCTGAAGTGATAGAGGCTATCAGAGTAAAGCTAAAAAGAGATAACGGACTTGACTACAAAGCAAGCCAAGTGGTGACAAATATCGGCGCAAAACACTCACTTTTTAACGTATTTCAAGCGCTTATCAACCCAGGCGATGAGGTCATAATCCCTTCTCCATACTGGGTGAGCTACCCTGAGATCGTTAAATTTTGTGGTGGCGTGCCTGTCTTTATCGAGGCAAATGAGAGTACAAATTTCAAAATCACAGCCGAGCAGCTAAAGAAAGCGATCACACCAAAAACAAAAGTCTTTTCACTAAATCACCCAACAAATCCAACTGGGGCTGTATATACAAAAGAGGAGATCGCGGCATTTGGCGAGGTTCTAAAGGGCACTGACATCATCATCACAAGCGATGAAATTTATGAAAAAGTGATCTACGGCAAAGAATTTCACGCAGTAGCCTCAGTGAGCGAGGATCTTTTCAAAAGAACGGTCACGATAAATGGCCTAAGCAAGTGCGGAGCGATGCCTGGCTGGAGATTTGGCTATATAGCAAGCTCGATGGACTGGCTCATCGCTGGCATCAAAAAGCTTCAAAGTCAAAGCACAAGTAACATCAGCTCGATCGTGCAAATAGGTGCAATACCATCACTTCTGGGTGAAACTGACGAAGATATCGAAAACATGAGAAAAGAGTACGAAAAAAGACGTGATGTGGCTGCAAAAATGATAAACGATATCCCGGGACTAAGCGTTGTAGCACCTGATGGCGCGTTTTATCTATTTGTAAAATGCAAAGATGTAGATAGTGACTCGCTTAGATTTTGCAAAAAAATGCTTGAAGAGGCAAATGTAGCCACCGTGCCAGGTGTGGGCTTTGGCATGGAGGGATACTTTAGAATTTCCTTTGCGACAGACATCGAGAGCATAAAAAGAGCGATCGAGAGGATCGCAAATTTTGTTAAAAGCTACAAAATTTAATGATCAAATTTACTATTAATGGCAAAAATTTCGAGCTTGAAAACGATATCAGCGTTTATGAATTTTTAGCAAAAAATGGCTATGAGTTTAAATTTATAGCCCTTGAGCGAGACGGAGAAATTTTGCCAAAAAAGCTTTGGCGTGAAAGCTTTATGAGCGAGGGCAAAACTTATGAGATCGTCACTTTAGTTGGCGGTGGATGAGGAGAAAATGATAGAGATTGTATTAAATGGCGCAAAATTTAAGGTGCCAGTAAAGAGCCTTGGCGAGCTAAAAGAGCTTGCGCTTGGCGATAAAGAGAGTGAAATTTATAAATTTTTAGAGAAATTTAACGCGACAAAGCCAGACATTTTTATCGTTGATGGCTTTGCTATAAAAGAAGATAGCGAGCTAAAAGATGGCTCAAACGTCGTATTTATAAGGCGTGGCGTGATGCCTGAGCGTGAAGTTTTACGCGCGATGATCGCTTCACGAAACAGCCCTGAGCTAAATTTAGCCCTAAGCAAGGCAGTGATCGGCGTGGCTGGACTTGGTGGCCTTGGCTCAAATATCGCGCTAAGCCTAGCTAGAGTTGGCGTAAAAAAGCTAGTGCTTGCCGACTTTGACGTCGTTGAGCCAAGCAATCTAAACCGCCAGCAGTATTTCGTCCGCCACATCGGCATGAAAAAGACGCAGGCACTTAAAGAGCTGATAAATGATGTAAATCCCTTTGTCGAGGTCGAAACGCACGATATATTTTTAGATGAAAAAAACGTAGCTAGCGTCTTTGGCGAGTGCGAAATTTTATGCGAGGCCTTTGACAATGTCGCTGGAAAGGCGATGATACTAAATGAAGCAGGTGCTAGTCTAAAAGATAAAAAGATCATCGGCGCTTCTGGTATGGCAGGATACTTTAGCTCAAATCTCATAAAAACCATAAAATTTGCCAAAAATGTCTATCTTTGCGGTGACCTCACAAATGAAGCAAAGATCGGTCAGGGGCTCATGGCTCCGCGCGTTGCGATCTGTGCAAATCATGAGGCAAATTTGGCCATTAGGCTACTTATGGGCTTGGAGGCGTAAGTGCAAAGTGATAGCTTGATCCTTGGCGGCAAGGAGTTTCAAAGCCGCTTTATCCTTGGCTCTGGCAAGTACTCGCACGAGCTCATCGACTCAGCCATAAACGAGGCTGGAGCGCAGATCCTAACCCTTGCTCTTAGGCGCATAAATGAGAGCAAAGAGCGAAATATACTTGACTTTATCCCAAAAGGTGTGACGCTTTTGCCAAACACAAGTGGCGCTAGAAATGCCAAAGAGGCCGTTCGCATCGCCCAGCTCGCACGTGAGCTTGGATGCGGCGAGCTTGTTAAGATAGAGATCATAACTGACTCTAAATTTCTCTTCCCAGACAATATTGAAACGATAAAAGCGTGCGAAGCCTTGGCAAATGACGGCTTTGTGCCAATGCCATATATGTTTCCAGATCTAAATGCCGCAAGAGCGATGCTAAGCGCAGGGGCAAGCTGCATAATGCCTCTAGCTGCGCCCATTGGCTCAAACCAAGGGCTAGTTTTTAAAGATATTATTGAGATTTTGATAAACGAGCTTGATACGCAGATCATAGTTGATGCTGGCATAGGTAGGCCATCACAAGCGTGCGAAGCGATGGAGATGGGAGCGGCTGCGATCATGGCAAACACAGCCATCGCCTCATCTAAAAATATCCCGCTCATGGCAAGAGCCTTTAAAGAGGCGATCATCGCTGGTCGCAACGCCTATCTAGCAGGCCTTGGCGCAAAGAGCAAAAGCGCAAATGCCTCATCGCCGCTCACTGGATTTTTAGACTGATGAAATTTACAAGAACCGACCACATGCAGCTGCTACCTCACATGCAGGATGTTGGTAGCGACATTATGGATGTGATTTTAAAAGAGCGCGCGAGCTACAAGCCTGAAATTTACACCGAGGCAGACGTAAAAGCAGCTCTTAATGCAAAGCACTGCTCACTTGAAAATTTAAAAGCCCTGCTCTCGCCTGCTGCAGCGCCATTTTTAGAGCAAATAGCCCAGATCGCCCAAGCAAAAACAAGGGCAAATTTTGGCTCAAACATCACGCTTTTTACCCCACTTTACATAGCAAACTATTGCGATAACCTCTGCGTTTATTGCGGTTTTAACGCTAAAAATAATATAAAAAGAGCAAAGCTAAGCGACGAGGAGATCACAAGGGAGCTAAGAGAAATTTCAAAGAGTGGCTTAGAAGAAATTTTGATCCTAACTGGCGAGAGTGAGACTAACTCAAGTGTCGCTTATATCGCAAACGCCTGCGCTTTGGCAAAGAAATTTTTTAAAGTCGTTGGGGTTGAAATTTACCCGCTAAACTCTGAGGGCTACGCCCTGCTTCACAAAAGCGGCGCAGACTACGTGACCGTCTTTCAAGAGACCTACAATCCCACAAAATACGAGAAAATCCACCTTGGTGGCAATAAAAGAATTTTTCCATACCGTTTAAATGCGCAAGAGCGAGCGCTTCTTGGAGGCATGAGAGGGGTCGGCTTTGCGGCACTTCTTGGCATAGACGACTTTAGGCTTGATGCTTTTGCGACCGCACTTCACGCAAGCTTAGTTCAAAAAAAGTATCCGCACGCAGAGATCGCATTTTCATGCCCAAGACTTCGCCCTATCATAAACAACGACCGCATCAACCCGCGTGACGTGGGCGAGCGCGAGCTTTTACAAGTGATCTGTGCTTATAGAATTTTCATGCCAACAGCTAGCATAACGATCTCAACCAGAGAAAAGGCAAAATTTCGTGACAACGCCGTAAAGATCGCCGCAAATAAGATAAGCGCTGGCGTAAAAGTAAGCATCGGCGCTCACGGCGAAGAGAAAAAGGGCGACGAGCAGTTTGAGATAAGCGACGACAGAAGCGTGGATGAGATAAAAGCAATGATAAAATCAAACGGCCTAGAACCACTAATGAGCGAGTATGTCTATGTTTAAAATTCTCTGCATTGCAGACTTTGAAAGCTATAATGGTGATGACTTTTTAAAGAGGATACAGCTACTTTGCAAGGCTGGCGTGGATGAAATTTTGCTTCGTGCAAAGGGGCTTAGTGAAGCTAATTTTTACGACCTTGCTAGGGTTGTGGCTCAAATTTGTGAAAACTACCGCAAGAAATTTATCATTAATCAATTTTTTGACGTAGCTTGCAAGCTAAAGAGCGACTTTTTGGCTCACTTCAGCGCAGCTTGATTTTTTTAAAAATCACGCCGTTTTTTTAGAGGAATTTAGAAAAACAGCTAAAATTTACGCCCCAGCTCACGACCTAGAGCAGGCTAAAATTTCAGCTACAATCGCTGACGTGCTCGTTGCTTCTCATATATTTGCCACCTCTTGCAAGGCTGGTTTAGAGCCAAAAGGGGTAAATTTTATAAATGAGCTAAAAAGCTTTGATAAAGAAATTTACGCACTTGGTGGACTAGACAGTGGAAACTACAAAGAGGCCATAAAAGCAGGCGCAAGCGGAGTTTGTTTTATGAGCCTAGCGATGAACGACGATATAGAGCTTATAAAAAGATAGTAAAGAGCAAAAATGGCTAAATTTAGCATAAATTACATAAAATAATACGTAAAATTTTACTCATTTTTGCTAGCGATATATGTTTTTATATCAAATATAAGTAGCGTAACAAGCGATGGCAGCATATAGGAGTTTAGCACTAAAAGCAGCGACTTTGTCAAATTTGACTTTATTAAAGTCTCTATATCAAAGCTGCTGTTGTAGTTAAAAAAATATAGCAAGGCAAACTCGCTAACAAGAACTATGCGAGTGATCTTTAGCAAGATGTCATTTCCCAGTCTTGCAAATTTATCATCGACCACAAGCGACAAAGTGATCCAGTCAAGCAGCTAAATTGAGCAGGCTAAAGCATAAACAGTAATGCTTTCATCAAATTTTTCAAGTAGTAAAAATACCAAAGGTTGCAAAAATACAAGGCTAGCGATAAACCAAAGAAGTGAGCTAAAGGCTAGCAGGCAAACACAGCCAAAGATAGAAATGGCAGAGATAAAGCCAAAAAACCTCTAACCCAAGATAGTAGGCCAGCGCATAGGATAAAAAAGAAAAAACAAGCCAAATTTTAATAATAAGTCGCCACCTATTTGCAAAGGCAGCGGCTTTTAAATTTAGGCTATCTGTCAAACCCATTTACGAGATTTTCTTTTGTTTTGGACGGAAAACTTTCATCACGTTTTCATCTGTCTCGATAAATGCACCCTCGATCAGGTCGATGCAGTATGGCACCGCTGGAAATACCGGCTCCAAGCACTCTTTTATCGCTTTTGGCTGGCCTGGTAAATTTATGATTAGCGCATGGCCTCTTATGCCTGCTGTTTGGCGTGATAGGATCGCTGTTGGGACGTATTGCAAGCTTGCAGCTCTCATTAGCTCGCCAAAGCCTGGCATCATCTTCTCGCAAACTGCCTCAGTAGCCTCTGGGGTGACATCTCTCACTGCTGGTCCTGTGCCACCGGTAGTGAGCACAAGGTCGCAGCCAAGCACGTCCACCATGTACACAAGCCTCTCTTTTATCAGCTCAAACTCATCTGGTATAACCTCGTAAAAGTACTCACGCTCGCTCACTATCCAGCTGTCAAGCACCTCTTTGATCGCTGGACCTGATTTGTCCTCGTATGTGCCTTCGCTTGCACGGTCAGAAAGGGTTAATATACCTATTTTTGCTTTCACTTTTTCTCCTTTAGTAGTTTTCATTTAAAATTTTTGCCAGCGTCTCTTTATCTACACTCTCGTACGCTAGCAGATATGAGCTGATCTTTGCGATCTGCTCGTTTGTACCCTTTAAAAAGGACATTATCTCTTCTTTTGCTTGTTTTAAAATTTCTTCTACATCATTTGGATTAGGGACAAATGAACTTCCCATGCCATACTCATAAACCATCTTTGAAGCGATCTCTTTTGCTAAATTTAGATCATTGCTAGAGTTTGAAAAGATATCGTTCTCATCTATCTCGAGCTTGCACATGCCAGAGATTAAAACCTTTATGCGTGAGAGCATCTGTGACTTTGATTCGATCTCTTGCTCAGTCGCCATAAAGCGGTCTTCAATGAGCGAAATTTTTTCAAATTTCACATCAAACCAGTAAGCACTTAGCGCCTTTGCACCTTGATAGATGGCTTGAATTTTCTTCTCGCTCTCGCTATAGCTTAGCACCTTTTTCTTGCCGAGCAAGACCTTGTTTAAAACAACCTCAAAGTCCCTCATCCTAAGCACGCTTTCGCCGTTTCTTAGGGCATTTATCGCTGCTTCATTTACAAGCGTGCTAAGTGCCGCACCAGAAAAGCCAACGCTCATTCTAGCGATATCCTCAGCTGACACTTCGCAGTTTTTATCTCTTAGATATGTGTTTAGGATCGCCACCCTGTCGTTAAAATCAGGCATTGACAAAAATATACGCCTATCAAAACGCCCTGATCTAAGCAGCGCCTCGTCGATCATCTCGATCCTGTTTGTTGCAGCTATTACTATGACACCTGAGTTATCTTCAAAGCCGTCCATCTCGGTTAGCAGCTGATTTAGCGTAGCTTCTCGCTCGTCGTTTCTAGCGCCACCCCTACTCTTACCAACAGCGTCTATCTCGTCGATAAAGATGATTGAAGGTGCGTAGGATTTGGCTCTACTAAAGAGCTCTCTAACTCTTTTTGCGCCCATGCCGACGTAAATTTGCACAAAGCTTGCGCCATTTTGGTAAAAAAACGGCACATTTGCCTCACCAGCAACTGCCTTTGCCACAAGCGTCTTACCAACGCCTGGAGGGCCGATCATTAGCACGCCTTTTGGCATTTTGATACCAAAATTTCTATATTTTTGTGGATTTTTAAGAAAATCAACTATCTCACTAAGCTCGCTTTTAACCTCGCTAATACCTGCCACATCGCTAAATCTCACATTTGAGATGACTGGCATCGTGTTTTGATTTAGCACGCTTTCTATCTCAAATGCGCCCTCTTTTTTGCTAAGCAGACTCTCCTCTTTTTTTCTGATACTTCTAAAGATATAAGCGTACCAAAGCACGAAGCAGACAAAGATGATAAATCCCCAGATCATACCAGGAGTTATGTATTGCTTAGTCTTTTCAACAGGCACTTTTTTAATAAGCTCTTTTAGATCGATACCCTCTTTTATGATTGAAAAACGATTGTTTTGTGCATAAAGCACGACTTCATCGTCATCGATTACAGCGCGGTCTATAAAATTTCCATCCATTAGCTGCATATATTGCGAATATGTGATATTTCTTGGTTCTTTACTAACGGCAAATAGCAATACGCTGATTAATGCGATAGCTGCGATTATTAGGATATTTTTCTTATTAAATTTAAATTTTTGCATAATTGGCATCTGGCTTAACTTCATATTCGCTTACCTCCACCCACTCTTTTGTTATATCTTTTTGGCTTAAAATTTTAGCTTTGTTGTAAAACTGATCAAAACCCTCGTAAAACTCACCATTTTTTTGCTCGACTAAAATTTTCAAAGCTCCGTTATGCTTTTTTCTAAAATTTTCATTATTTTGCAAAGCTATGCCTTGTAAAATTTTTAGCCTACTTTTTGCCACATCGCCGCTAACATCGCTTTTTAGCGTAGCTGAGTGCGTATCACGCCTTGGCGAATAGACAAAAGCATGCAGATGTGTGATAGGAAATTTTTTAAAATTTTCCACCGCCTCTGCCCAAATTTCCTCACTCTCGCATGGATGACCCACGATGTAGTCCGTACCAAGCGCAAAGCCAAGTGAGCTAAGCTCATTAAAAAGTTCCAAATCACTAAATGCGTTATTTCGTCTTCGCATGATCTTTAGCATAGCCTGACTCGTGTGCTGAAGTGCGATGTGTAAATGACGCTCCAGCCACTCTTCTTTTAAAATTTCTCTAAAGCTCTCATCTATCTGGCTTGGCTCAATACTTCCAAGTCTAATGCGCCTTATGCCAGAAATTTTACCTAAGTTTGCCAAAAGCTTACCAAGAGAGCTATTTGTATCTTTGCCGTAACTGCCTATATTTGTGCCGGTTAAGACAAGCTCATTATAGCCGTTTTGGGCTAAAATTCTTGCCTCTTTTAATATCATAGCCTCATCCATGCTTCTAGCCTTACCACGAACTGAAGGGATGATGCAGTAGCTGCAGCTAAAGTTACAGCCTTCTTGAATCTTTATAAAAGCCTTTGTGTGATTTTCGTAATTTGTAACTATATTTTTATCAACTGAGTTTAAATTTCCAAGCTCAAAAAATGGTTTTTCTTGCTTTAAAAGCTCATTTAGATCGCTCTTTTTACTGGCTCCTAGCACACCAAATATACCGCTATTAAATAGCTCTTTGCCCTTGCTAACCGCTCCACATCCAGTCAGCACCACCTTAGCCCCGCGCCTTTTTACGCCGTTTATGTAGTTTCTGACACCGCTATCAGCAGAATTTGTAACAGTGCACGAGTTTATGACCACGATATCAGCGCTCTCTTCATCATTTGTGATCTCGTAGTCTTTGATGTAGCTTTTTAAAAGCTCGGTATCATAGATATTTGTACGACACCCAAATGTTTTAAAAAATATCTTTTGCATCAAATATTTTCGCTCTCTTGCTCACCGTGTGCGGTATGATCGCTTGGATTTTCTTTTTTACCTATAAACATGGTTTGTGTTGGATAAGCGATCTTTATATCATCTTGAGCTAAAAACGCTTCTATAATCTCAGCGCTAATAGTACTTCTAAGAGCCAAAGTCGCATAAGAATTTGCCATATACCAGCATGAGACATTTATACCATAAGGCTCAAAAAATGTATAAATTCTTGGCTCGACGTTTGGATTTTTGATGCTGTATTGACTTCTTAGTTTATTCATCTGGCGTTTTGCGATATCGGTATAGCCTTTTGAGTATTTTTTAACGACATTTCTTGCTAAATACACAGCTTTTTTATGATTACTATCAAAGCTTATAACGATATCTATACCATCCCAAACGGTCTTCATACCATAATGAGCATAGTTTGCGATGAGGTCAGTAAAGATATAGTTATTTGGCACAAAGATAATTCTACCTGCACGGCGATTTGTTTTATAGGTTGAGTAGCTAACATCCTCAAAAACGGTCAGCCTAAGTAAAGAGATATCGATCACATCACCCACAAATTCACTGCCATCATGAAGCACTCTGATCCTGTCACCCACATGTATAGAGCCGCCAAACATGATCACCATCCAGCCAAGCATACTCATAAACATATCTTTCATCGCAATGGCGATACCAGCTGAAGCAAAACCTAGCACGGTTACTAGATATGTGACATTTTCGATGTATGAAAAAAGTAAGATTATGATGATAACGGTGATATTTAAAACATTTAAAAATTTATTGACCGTGTAAAATCTCTCATTATCAGTAATCGTTCTTTTAACGATAAATTTAGCGATAAATGTTAGTCCGATCGTCAAAAGGATGATGATAGCTGTATAGCCCATACTTAAAAACTGGGCTTTTATATCAGAGGTGGTTAAATTTATAGCCTCATCAGCCCTTTTTTCATAGACATTATAAGTTGTATCAGCGATCTGTTTTGCCGCTTTAAAGTCGCCTATTTCTTGTTTTACCAAGTTTAAGCTTTCCCTATTTTGCTCATTTTCTTCGATCAAATTTAGTCTATTTAGTAAATTTTCTTTTGTTTCAAGCTTTTCTAAAAGCGTATCAAGCTCTTTTATATGCCTTTGATACTCAATCTTATCACTCTTTATCTTTTTGATATACGAAAAGCCAGATATAAGTGCAACAGGACTTGTTATCCTTGGTGGAGTATCCATTTCAGGAGCTGCCAACATATTTGAAAATGGCGTTTTTTCATACTCTTTTAGTAAATTTATCTGCTCTTTTAGAGTTTGGATTCTCTTTATGATATCGCTGCCTCTTCTTGAGCTTTTGTCTAGCTTTTTTAGTTCATTTTCATTTTTTTCAAGCTCATCAATAAGCCTTTGATAAGTGTTATAGTTCGCATATCTTGTGATCCAGATATTGTTTTTTAAGGAGTTATCTAGATTTGAAATATCTTTTATAAGCTCGTTATTTTGTAAATTTTGCGAGCCATTTTGCTCAAGCGTAACGTTCTCCTCAGCGTAAAGGGCAAAGCAAAAAAGTATTAAAACTAGGATTTTTTTCATTTAAATTCTCTTAAAATTTTTAAAACATCTTCTTTTTTGACGTCATTTTTGATGATCGCACTGCCGATTTTATCTGCAATGATGAAATTTATCTTATCATCTTTTGTCTTTTTATCCATAAAAAATGCCTCGTAAAATGCATATTCATTTTCTATTTTGTAGTTTACTGGAAGGCCAAATTTCATTAAAACCTGTTTGATATCCTCTGCCTGCGCCTCACTCATGAGCCCTAGTCTTACACTTAAGCGATTTGCCATATTAATACCTATTGCTACTGCTTCGCCGTGTAAAAATTCTTTATAATTTGTCTCATTTTCTATAACGTGAGCAAAGGTATGGCCGTAGTTTAGGATAGCTCTTAGCCCTTTTTCTTTCTCATCTTGTTCAACCACTTTTGCTTTTAAAATTACCGACTTTTCAACCAGCTTAGCTAAATTTTCATCGTCTAAATTTATGCTTTTTAGCCAATCAAACATCTCTTTATCAAAGGTTATCGCCATTTTTAAAGCCTCAGCCACGCCAGCTGCAAATTCTCTTTTTGGCAATGTCTTTAAGAAATTTATCTCGCAAAAAACTGCCTTAGGCTGACAAAAAGAGCCTATTAAATTTTTGCCAAATTTATTATTCACTCCAGTTTTTCCGCCCACACTCGCATCAACTTGTGCTAGAAGCGTGGTTGGGATATTTATGAAATTTATCCCCCTTTCATAGATACTCGCCGCAAAGCCAGTCATATCGCTTATGACACCACCACCAAAGGCGATTAGCGTAGATGAGCGATCAAATTTACTCACAAAAAGCTGCTCTAAAATTTGCTCTACCGTTTCAAGGTTTTTATACTCTTCGCCGTCAGGCACACTTATGATAAATTTCTCATCACACTTCAAAACACTAAGTAGCTTTTCAAGATGAAGCCCCGCTACTTTGGCGTTTGTAACGATGCCAACCTTGCCTTTTAGCTCTAGTCTCTCAAGCTCATTTATATAAATTTTATAGCTTGATGCTTTTTCTTTAAGATTTAAATTTATCTGCATTTTTACTCACTTACTGGCACAAAAAGCTGTGCATTTTGGCTTAGTTTTTTATAAAGCCTATTTAAATTTGTCGATAAAAAGGCAAATGCCCCACCATTTGCCACGCTTTTAGTAAACATCACAAAATGAAGCAGATCTTTTGTATTTTTTAGTTTTACAAGTGGATTTTTAAGATTGTGATTTTCTATCTTTATACGCTTAGAAAATAGCGCGCTAATGCTCTCAAAATGCTCTCTTAACGCTTCATCGTCGCTGTGTTTATTATCAAAATAGTAAAATTTCATCTCCAAATCAAGCTGTGCACAGCAGTC
This sequence comes from Campylobacter concisus, assembly GCF_001891085.1. Classification (NCBI taxonomy): domain Bacteria; kingdom Pseudomonadati; phylum Campylobacterota; class Epsilonproteobacteria; order Campylobacterales; family Campylobacteraceae; genus Campylobacter; species Campylobacter concisus. The sequence continues at coordinate 62,388 of NZ_JXUP01000003.1, read as the reverse complement.
AGTTATCACAGCTGATTGATTCTCCACTTCTTGACTTTGATCGCCTAGTATCACGCCCTCTTTTATATTTGAGAGCAAAATTTTACCCGTTTTTAGCACTGGAAGTTTTAGCTCATAAAATAGCTTTTTAAATTTAAAAAAGTATTTATCATCGCTTAAGATTAGGCCGATGTCGTGCTTTAAAACATCATATTTTATAGATTTGTTATCACTATTAAAATAATCCATCAAAACGATGATATTTTTCTCTTTTATCGCTTTTAAAGTATCTAAATTTTCACCTAAAGTTGGATTTATCACTCTAAAAAAAAGGCGTTTATTATTTAGCTTTGAATGCAAATACAAGCTATCCTTTATGAGCTTGCTAACACGTTCTTTATCCATTGAGATCATATCGATCAGCACATAGATGTTGCTACCAAATGGACTTGGAAACTGCCCACTTTCACGCTTGATCGAGCGATAAACATTTTGAAGCACATTTGGATCACCAACGATTAGTAATATATCGCTTGGCTGTATCATTACATTTGGCTTTGGCAAGATGATCTCGCTACCTCGATATATGAGAGCTATTCGCCATTTCTTTTGAGCTACTGAGCTAATGTGACGATACATATAAGAGCTACCTATTGGCACCTTAACTTCCATGATCTCGCCCTCACTAAGCCCGATATTATCAGCTAAAACCGGCAGATCTGGTAAATAGTCCATAAGCCTTGATGCTGCAATATCTCTGATATCAACCACGCTTAAGTGTTTATCGCTTGCAAATGTTTCTTTGCATTTTTCATCAAGCTCCCATGAGCTCATAAAAACAGTCTCGGTCTTTGTGCTGATCTGTCTTAAATTTTCATAAATAGCAACCGCCTCATTTTTATCATCACAAACTATACAAAACTGACTAAAATAGCCATCGCTCACGCTTTTTAGCTTTGAGAGGCTAGTTGGATCAAACTGGTAAAATGTAAAATTTTCATAATTTGATTTTTGGCTGTAATCTTCACTTGAAACAACGATATAGTGATGTAAATTTGATTTTGTTTCAAGCAGTCTGTTTAAAAAATTTCTTGCGAAAGTTCCATCTGCGATTATTAAAATTTTCTTCATCAATTCTCCGTATTTTAAAGCTCACATTATAACAAAAGGTCTTTAAAATAAGCTATTTTGGCTATAAATTTAAAAATTTACAGCCAAGAAAATTTAAGAGATTATTTCAGAGATTAGCGTATCGATTGCTAAATTTGTAGCCTTATTTATCGTATCAAAAATAGTACTTGAGCTTGGATCTGGACAGAAAATTTCTTTTGTGATCATGCCTGATTTTAGTGAAGTGTTTACATTAAATAGCTCATAAGCTAGCGAAACTTCAGCCTTGTCACCTCTTATTTGAAGAGAGATAATGCTTACTTTTAGTCTAAGATCTTTTGCATTTGGTGAAAATATCGGCTTAGCAGCACAGTTTGAATAAAGCCCTTTTACAAGCGATTTATAAACCATTTCACTTGGCTCAGAGACAAATTTAGCATCACTTAGGTATCTGATTTTGTTATTTTCAGCCACAATCAAAATTTTTCTAGTATCAACCATATCAAGAGCACTCACATTTTCGATAAATACATTTTTTAGCTCTTTTTGTTTATTTTCAGCTGAGCACTCTTTGTTTGAGTAGTGTATCTCATACATCGTGGCTTGTGGTACGTCGGTCTTTAGCGAGCAGCCAAAAAAGAAAAAAGCAGCCGCTATGTATATCAAATTTCTCATTTTTTATCTCCTTTGTCATTTGGCACCGGATTTGTGAAGAAAAACTCGTAAGGATTATCTTCAAGCCTTTGAAGTGCGCCTCTAAATTCACGAAGTGTCTTGTCAAATCCATTTAAAAAATCACTCGCTTCTCTTAATAACGGCCCAACTGTATTTCTAAGGTCGTATTCGCCATCTTTAGCCTTTTTGGCGATGAGCTCTTGCAGCGAATTATATCCGGTAATAGCCGAATTTGCCGATACAAAAACTTGGTTTGCATTTGAAATTAGAGTGTTTAAATTTTTAGCAAGCTCTTTTGTGTCGGTTTTGTTTAGGCTATCGGTGAAATTTTTTACATTTTTAACGATGCTATCAACCTCGCTTAATCCATCTTCGTCTGTTAAAACCTGAGTAAATTTATCGATATTTTTAAGGATCGACTCTACGTGAGCGATATTTTCAGGAGAGAAAAAGTTATCGACCTTGTCAAGGGTTTGATTTATCTTTAAAGTGATGTTTTCTGCATTGTTTCCAAGTTTTGAAAACAAGCTCTCTTCAAGCTGCAAGACAGGCTTTTGATCTGGTGAAAAATTTTTTGTGCCACGGCTTATATTTATACTAGCAACGCCACTAATAGCCTGAACTTCAATACTTGCAATACTGTCAGCCTTTATAGGCAGATCTTCTCTTATCTTCATCGTGATATTTATAAGAGCGTTTTTGTCATCGACAAAATTTATATTACTGACCGTTCCAGCCGGCACTCCGATAAATTTAACTGTTGAATCGACCTTTAGGCCACTTGGTAGCTCGGTTGTATGAATGTAGTACTCTTTAAAATCAACCTTTGTGTTGTTTTTGCTAGTCATCCACCAGATAAATACCGCAAACGCTGTAAGGCAAGCCATAAAAAACATGCCAACAATAGTATAAGAATTTCTATTTTCCATCTACTTTTTCCTCATTTTAAATAGCTCTTCAAGTGGGTTGTTTTTAAGATATTCAAGCTCTTTTATATTTCCCTCAAAGGCTATTTTTTTGTTATCTATTATCAAAAATCTATCCAAAATATCAAAAATACTATCCGCATCATGTGTCACCATGACAACGGTCACGCCGATGCTATCACGAAGCTCTTTTATGAGTGCATCCATCTGGCGTGAACTAACAGGATCAAGGCCGCTATTTGGCTCATCTAAAAATAGCACCCTAGGACTTAGCACCAAGGCTCTTGCTAGCGCAGCACGCTTTTTCATACCGCCACTTAGCTCACTTGGATAAAGCATAGAAACCTCTTTTTTAAGTCCAACTTTTTGTATCCAAAACATCGCTATCTCATCGATCTGGCGCTTGCTAAATTTAGAGTACTCATGCAGTAAAACACCTACGTTATCAAGAATTGTCATAGAGCTATAAAGTGCACCAAACTGAAACATTGTCCCACTTTTTAGCTTTATCTCTTGCTGTTCTTTGGGGTTACTTTTCCACATATTGACGCCATCAAAGGTTATATCGCCCTTATTTGGCTTTTTTAGATATATCATCGTCTTCATGAGCGTCGTTTTACCAGTGCCGCTACCACCTAAAAAGCCATAAATTTCTGCCTCTTTTACACTCCAGCTCACGTTATCGTGCATGATCTTATCGCCATAACTTGTAGTTATATTTTTTCCAACTATTATCTCATTCATATTTTTAACCACATAAAAATTATCGCAAAAAAAGCATCAAGCGCGATGACCCAAAATATCGCATTTACAACGCTAACAGTTGTCATTGCTCCAAGACTCTGAGCATTTTGACTCACGCCAAACCCTCTCATGCACCCAATGATCGCTATTACCGCGCCAAAAAATGGAGCTTTTATCATACCAACAGCAAAATGCCTAAGCTCGACCATCTCGCGAAATCTATTTAGATAGTCGCTAAAACTGATATCAAGTATCGTTTGGCAAATGATCATCTGTCCTAAGATGCTTATCGCGTCAGCTATAAAGATAATAACAGGCACACAAAGCACCATGGCAATGATGCGTGGCAGCACCAAAAAGTTAAACGGCTCAAACCCCATCGTCTTCATCGCATCTATCTCCTCAGTTAGCTTCATGGCGCCTATTTGCGCTGTAAAGCTAGAAGCTGACCTACCTGCGATGACAATAGCAGCGATGAGTGGAGCCACTTCTCTAAGCGTCAGCATACCCATGATCTCTACTATAAAGATACTTGCCCCAAAGCTTGCAAGCATCGCACTGCCAAGATAGGCAAGCACGACACCTATCAAAAAAGCGGTGAGTGAAACGATAAAAACGGCATTTACGCCGCCATCTTTTATATAGTTACTAAATTCTCTAAATCTAAGACTGGCTGGATTAAATAAAATTTTTACGCTTTTTATTAAAAATTCGCCCAAAAATGTACCAAACTCAGCTAAATTCACAAAACCTTCACAAATTTTTTCACCGAGTCGTGAGAAAAAATTTAGACTATTGTGCGGCGGCATGTAGTTAAAATCGATCTTTTCATCATTTAAAAGATCGCCCATTGCCTTTATATTCTCATCATTTGTAATGATCTCAAATTTCTTACCATTTAGTGCATTTCTTAAAAGTATCAAAACAGCGTAATCAATGCTTTTTAGCTCACTAAAATCAAATTTAACATTGCCGCTAAGTTTTTGGATTTTTTTAAAAATGCTTTGTAAATTTTTTGCGTCTTTATAGCTAAACTCACCTATAAATTTTATAGTCTGAGCGCCATTTGCCACTACAAAAATGACATCATTTTTATTTTGCAAAAAGTTCCTTTGCCTTAAAATTTCTGGATTATACTATAAATTTTGTTAAAATAAAAAATCAGAAAATAAGGGATAACAATGAAATTTGAAGTTATAAAAAAAGATGGCAACGCAAGGCGTGGTATCCTAACAACTGCCCATAGCGTTATACAAACGCCAGTTTTCATGCCAGTTGGCACGGTTGGCGCGGTTAAAAGCTTAGACGCCTTTGATATGAGTGAAATTTTAGACGCAAAGATAATCTTAGCAAACACTTACCACATGTATCTACGCCCTGGTAGCAAGGTCGTGCGCGAGTTTGGCGGACTTCATGGATTTTCTAAATTTGAGCGCTCATTTTTAACTGATAGCGGTGGATTTCAGGCATTCTCGCTTAGATCAAACACCAAAAATGATGATGGCGGGATAAAATTTAAAAGCCATATCGACGGCAGCACGCACTATTTTACGCCAAAGTCCGTTCTTGATACGCAATACGATCTAGGTAGCGACATTATGATGATACTTGATGATTTGGTTGCCCTACCTGCTGAGCCAAAGAGGATCGATCTAAGCATAAAGCGAACGATAAAATGGGCAAAAGAGGCGATTGATTATCATAAATTTATGCAAAGTAAAGGCGTTGGCTTACAGCAAAATATCTTTGGTATCGTTCAAGGAGGTACTGATTATGATGCGCGTAAATTTTGTGCGCAGGCCTTAAATGAAATGCCATTTGATGGCCTTGCGATAGGAGGTCTAAGCGTTGGCGAGAGCAACGAGGCGATGTATGACACTGTTGAGGCGGTTATGCCATTTATGGATGAGCTAAGGCCGCGTTATCTAATGGGCGTTGGCACACCAGAAGATCTCGTGGAAAACGTGGAGCGAGGCGTTGATATGTTTGACTGCGTAATGCCAACAAGAAATGCAAGAAACGGCACGCTCTTTACTAGCTTTGGCAAGATAAATATAAAATCAGCCAAATTTATAAACGACCACGCGCCAATCGACCCACAGTGTCAGTGCTATACCTGCAAGCACTACTCCAGAGGCTATCTAAATCACCTTTTTAAGGCAAGGGAGCTCACATTTTTTAGGCTAGCAAGCCTTCACAACCTGCACTACTATCTAAATTTAATGAAAGAGATGAGAGAGGCGATAGAAAGAGGCGAATTTGCCAAATTTAAGAAAGATTTTTATGCTAAAAGGGTAAAAAATGAGCTATAAAAGTTCAGTTTGTGGATATTTTTATGGCGATGAATACGACTATATTTTACTTGTTTCTTTCACACAAAAACAAAGCTATAAATTTTTATTTAAAAATAGCAAAATTTACAAAGAAGATTTTGATCACGAATGCGATAAAAACGAGTTTGAAGCGGCCCTTAAAAAACTATGTAATGAATATGCAAATAAAATTTTAGAGCATCAAGAAGAGCTAAACGAGTATGAAAAAATTTATGCTAGTCGAAAAAACTTTAATAAATTTATCAAAAGACACCACTTTTTAAAATACGAGATTAGAAAATTTCAAAACAAGATATCTCATTTTTATGAAACCCTTTCGATTTGTCAAAGCGAGCAACAAAATTTAAAAAAAGAGCTTAAAAATAGTACTCATGAGGCAAATGTTTTTAGAACAATGGCTAATGAATATGCCTGCAGAATCGATGATATTTATACATTTATACAAAGTATAAAAAACGACAAAATTAATCAAAACATTTATATTTTGACAATGATATCAGCTGTAATGCTACCACTAAATCTAATAACTGGGTTTTTTGGCATGAATACACAAGGCTTGCCATTTAATGAAACTAAAAATGCCACTATGATAGTTGTATCAATAATGCTTGGAGTAATTCTTTGTTGTGTTATTTTTTTATTTTGGTATACAAATAAGAAGAAGTAGAAAATAAATAAATTTAGTATATAAGGTATCTGAAACTTTATATAAAATTTTTTATATATTTTAAATTTTTATAGCCTAGCGGTAAAAACAATAAAAATAAATAGATTTTTTAATATTAAAAAAACAAAAAATATTTAAAAAAATTAAATTTAAAAAGAAGATTAAAAGTCCTGAATAGACTTCAGGACAGATAGTAGAATTATTTTCTAAGTTCGCGGATCTTAGCAGCTTTACCACGAAGGTCACGTAGATAGAATAATTTAGCTCTTCTAACACGACCTTTTCTAAGAACTTTTATCTCTTCTATAGAATCACTAAAAATTGGAAAAATTCTCTCAACGCCAACACTATTAGCGCCAATTTTTCTAATGATAAATGTTTCGCCAGTACCGCTACCACGTCTAGCTATACAAATACCTTCAAAATTTTGAATTCTAGTTTTATCGCCTTCGTGAATACGAGTAGCAACACGCAATGTATCTCCTGCACGGAAGTCAGGAATATTTTTACTAGCAATTTGAGCATTTTCAAATGCTTCAATGTATTTATTTCTCATGTTTTTCCTTATTTATGTGGCTTAAGCTTTTGATATAAATCAGGGCGAAAGAACCTTGTTTTGCAGTGAGCCATCTTATTTTTTAAAGTGTGGATTCTAGCATGGTTACCCTTTAAAAACTCTGAAACCACAAAGATTGATCTAAAATTATCAGGCTTTGTAAAAGATGGGGCTTCAAGCAAATTATCCTCAAAACTCTCAACTTCAAGGCTCATATCGTTTCCTAAAACTCCAGGTACATTTCTTGATATTGCATCGCTCATACAAAGCGCAGGAAGCTCTCCACCAGTTAAAACAAAATCACCTATACAAAAAACTTCATCTGCCCAAAGCTCAACAACTCGTTCATCAAGACCTTCATATCTACTGCAAACAAAACAAATGTGATCTTTTTTAGAAAGCCTCTTTGCATCATTTTGATTAAATCTTTTACCAACTGGTGTCAAAAATATCACGTGAATATTTTTATCTTTTGCTTTTAGAAATTTGATCGACTCATCCAAAGGCTGTGGAAACATCAAAAGCCCTGCTCCGCCTCCGATCATATAATCATCAACTTTATTATGCTTATCTTTAGTAAAATTTCTTGGATTTATAAAATCAATTTCAATAAATTTATTACTAATCGCACGTTTTAAAATAGAATCACAAAAATAAGGTTTAACTAAATTTTCAAAAAGTGTAATAAATGTAAATTTCATGAATTTTCTAAAATGGATATAGCACCTTTTACCAAAATCTCTTCATTATCTAAATTTACACTTATAATAAAATGCTCTAAATATGGAATGTAAAAATTCTTTGGATTGCCGCTCATAATAAGCTTTTCATCTGTTTTTATGTATAAAAGTGAATTTGCAAAATTATCTTGGATATCTTCTACAATACCCAAAATTTCACCATTTTCTATAACTTTTAAGCCAATAATATCAAACTGAAAAAATTCATTTTTTTTTAATTTGCAGTTTTTTCTAGTGAGCTCTTTTGTGGTGTATATAGTTCTATTTACAAGCACTTTAGCAAGATCTAAGTCATCAAAATTTTCAAACAAAACCAGTTCTTTTTGTCTATTGTAGTCTTTTATAGTCAGCTGATCATTGTTTTTATCAAAAAAGGTTGCACCTTTTTTAAACTGTTCTGGGAAGTCGCTCTTATTGTGAAGCTTCAAGTAGCCCTTTAAACCAACACATCTTCCGATGGTAGCGACTTCAACAACATCACTATTCAATAGCTTTTACCGTTACTCTATAGCTTGTATTATCTTTAGCTTTACAACCAATAATAACGGTCTTTATAGCGTTTATCATTTTGCCATCTTTACCGATAAGTTTTCCCGTATCAACCTTGTCGGCACTTATAATTATCTCAGCAAAATTTTCACCAAGTTCCTGACGATCAACACTTACTTTATCAGGAAAATCGGCAATCAACTTGGCATATTCGTATAAAAAATTTTTAACCATTATTTTGTAATTTGTGCAACTCTATCGCTAAGTTTAGCACCAACGCTTTTCCAGTAATCTAATCTCTCTTTGTTGAAATTTATAACATTTGGCTCAACCATAGGATTGTAATAGCCAATACTTTCTATCCAGCCACTATCACGTCTTTTTCTGCTATCTGTAACAACTATACGATAAAAAGGTCTTTTCTTACGTCCCATTCTTGTTAGTCTTACTACTGTTGCCATATTATATTTCTCCTCTTGTTTTTAAATAAAGTTTAAATTTGGATAACAAATATCCAAATTTAAACCCTTTTATCAAACAGGTCTTTTAAAATTTGCTTGAGAAAGCATATTTGCAAGTCCTTTTGCTCCACCTTTTCCTGAAAATTTCTTAGCAAGTTTTGAGGCATTTTCAAACTGCTTTAAAAATCGATTTACCTCTATCTGAGAAAGTCCAGAACCAGCCGCTAAACGTCTTTTTCTACTATTATTCAAAAGTTCAGGATTTTCACGCTCTTTTTGCGTCATAGAGTTTATCATAGCTTTAATATGTAAAATTTCTTTTGAATTATCAAGGTCTATATCTTTTATCTGATTTGCTATATTTGAAAGACCAGGTATCATCCCCATCAAAGACTTCATACTGCCAAGCTTTTTAACACTCTCCATCTGCTCTAAAAAGTCATTAAAGTTAAACTGACCTTTTTTTATCTTTTGATTTAGACGTTTTGCCTCTTTCTCATCTATAATAGTTGATGTTTTCTCTACCAAAGTGGCCAAGTCACCCTCACCCATTATACGGCTTACAATGCGGTCTGGTATAAAACTCTCGATATCAGCTACTTTCTCGCCGGTACCGACAAATCTAAGTGGAATGTTTAGCTGTTTTGCAATACTAATAGCTACGCCACCTTTTGAGTCAGAGTCAAATTTAGAAAGGATAACTCCAGAAATTCCTAAAATTTCATTAAAACTTGTAGCTGTTTTTACGGCATCTTGTCCGCTCATAGCATCAGCTACGTAGAAAATTTCATGTGGATTTATTGCATTTTTTACATCTTTTATCTCTTGCATCAACTTTTCATCGATCGCAAGACGACCAGCGGTATCCACTAAAAGCACATCATAAAGACCACTTTTTGCTTTTTCTAGTGCTTCTTTTGCTACTCTTATAGGATTACTTTCATTTTCTATATAAAAAAGATCGATTTCATTTGCTTCGCAAAGCTGTCTTAGCTGCTCGACAGCCGCTAATCTTTGCAAGTCACAAGCTGCAACTAAAACTTTTTTCTTTCTTAATTTTAGATAGTTTGCAAGCTTGATAGTTGTTGTTGTTTTACCACTACCTTGCAAACCAGCCATTAAAACAATGGTCGGTGCAACTGGTGCATAGACAAAGCCTTGATTGCCAGGAGCTGTTAAAATAGTCGTTAAATTTGACTTGATCGCATCTAAAAAATTTTTTTGACCAACGCCAGTTTGCTTTAGTTCGCTTTCGATAGATGCGAGTAGATCTTTGGTAACTTTGTGGTGAACATCAGCTTTTAAAAGAGCTTTTTTGAGCACGTCAAGTGCGTTTTTTAGAGCTTTTTCGTCATCTACAAAACGTATCTTACTAACGGCTAATCTAAAAGACTCGCTAATTTGTTCGAACACTAATCACCTTTCTAAGTTGTTATTAAAGGGCATATATTACTAAATAATTTCTTTATTGCTCTTTAAATTTCAAATTTATTAGATAGCTCAAATCCAAGAGAGCTAAATTCTCTTGGGATCGGCGCTTTAAATTTATAGTTTAAAAGAGCGATAGAATAAGCATGCAAGAACATTCTATTTGCCCTATTTTTGCCGTACTTCTCATCGCCAACGATAGGTAAATTTAAGCTAGCCAAATGCACTCTTATCTGGTGTGTTCTACCTGTTTTTATGACAACTTTCACCAGCGTTTTTTTGCCCACAACCATGAGAGGTGAAATTTCACTGATCGCCTCTTTGCCATCTTTTGATATCTTTGAAAAAGCACCATTTTTATTTTTTATCGTTAAGATTGGCTCATTTACGACCACTTCCTCGCTCATGATACCTCTAACTGCGGCCACATAATTTTTCTCAACCTTCATCTTTTTAAACTCATTTATAGCAAGGCTCGCAAATTCATCATTTTTTACAAGAAGTAGCACACCACTCGTGTCTTTATCGAGTCTATGAAGGAGTGGAAATTTATAAATTTGACTGATTTTTTCGCTAGTTATAGCAGCAGGCTTACTGATGGCTATTAAATTTTCATCTTCAAATATAATGCTTGATTTTGGCATCTCTTCGACGCTAAATTTAGTATTTTCACTCATCAAGGCACGAGCGATCATTACCTTTTGGCCCTTGGCATAAACTAAGCCGCTGTCAATTAGCTCCTTTGCTTCGTTGTTCGATATGTTTTTTTGCTTGGCTAAAATTTTATAAGCTTTTTCTTCACTCATAAAGCGCTCCTTATATCTTCTATGATCGCATCAGCGCTTGCTTGCACAGCGATCTTACTCTTTTTAGTGTCACTACCCATTATGCCGCCTATCTCGCTAGCCTTTACAATATAAATGTTTTCAACTAGGCTAAATAACGCCTTTTGATTAAATATAAACTCGCCACTAATTATCACCGGGTTAAATTGCGCGCACTCGATTGGATTGTGCCCGCCAATATTTGGAACAAAACTGCCTCCAAGCACTACTATATCGCTAATAGCATAGACATTTACAAGCTCACCTAAAGTGTCAAGCAAATTTACTTTAGCTTCAAATTTATACGTTTGACTAAATTTTGAAAAGCTAAAATCATGCTTTTTGGCATACTCGCTTGCTAGCTTTTCCACCTCTGCAAATCTCTCAGGATGACGCGGCGCAACGATTAGAAGATCATTTTCTTTTAAATTTAAATTTTGCAAAATTATCTCTTCTTCGCCAGCGTGAGTACTTGCAAGCACGATCACCCTAGCTTTTGGCTTTTCATAAATTTTACTCGCACTTGGCAAAAACGCAGCTTTTATGTTGCCAACAACCTCTATTTCGCCTGCTCCAAGCGACTTTAACCGCTCTTTATCAAGCTCACTTTGGGTGTAAATCTTATCTATAAATTTAAAAAGATATCTATAAAAAAAACCAAATTTTAAGTAGCTTTTGTAGCTTCTATCTGAAATTCTTGCATTTATGAGGATCACACGGCTGCCCTTTAGCTTCGCCATGAAAACTAGCATAAGCCAAAGCTCAGCCTCAAAAATAACTAAAATTTTGCTCTTTTTTAGCCAAAATGGCAAAAAAATTTCAAATGGCAAAAATCTCGTGTTAGAGCAAATTTTACTTGCCGCTTCAAAGCCCGTATTTGTTACCACGCTTATAGCTTTACTATCAAATTTTTGCATCAAAGGCTTGAGTGCTTGCACCTCGCCAAACGAACAAGCATGAAAATGAACATCTGTATCTTGAAATTTAGGATTATTAAATAGGAAAAAACGTGCTGGAATCGACTTATGATACTTTTTTTTAAAACTTAAAATAAATAGAAAGATAGCCCCAAAGAGATAGAGTATTGAGGCTAAAAAATAATATATTATTATCACGAAATGTGTTATTGCTCTTGTTTGTATAAAATTCTACCACAATGCGGACATGTAACGATATCTTCGCCTTTTATAACCGCAGAGAAAGTTTTATCATTTATCTGCATAAAGCAACCATAACAAGCTTGTTTTTTAACAGGCACAACGGCTGTGTTGTGAGCCCATTTTCTGATCTTTTCGTAAAATGCTAGGATTTTTTGGTTCATCGCAGCGACAAGTTTATCTTTTTTAGCATAAACCTCTTTGCGCTCTTTTTCGATCTTTTCAAGCTCAGATGAAACCTCGCTTTTTATCTTTTCTAAATTTCCTTCAAGCTCTGTTTTTTTAGCATTTAGCTCATCTTTTTGACTATTTTTACTATCTATTAGCTTCTCAAGTCTAGCAATCTCTTCATTTGCAGCCTCAAGTTGCTCTTTTGCAATATCTTCTTCAAGACTTAGGGCTTTTATCTCCTTTTCACTTTTTGCACTTGAGCTTTTTTTAGCTACGTCTTTTATCTTCGCACTAAACTCGGTAATATGAGCATTTGTGCCTGATTTTTGAGACTTTAAGTCATTTACCTCTTCATCTAGTCTTTCTATATTAACCGTTATAGTTTCGCACTCTTCTTCTATATTTTTATAAGCCTTTTCTATATCCTGAATGCGTGGTATAAAGCCATCTATTTGTTTATCAAGGTCAGATAATTCAACTAATTGTTGTAAGTATTTATTCATAATGTTTCCTTTTTTGTTAGCAATATGTAAATGGATTTTTAGAATTGCGTATTATAACTTCAATTTTCAGATTTTGCAAATATTTTGCTAAAAAATCACCAAAATAACGTTCGCTTTCATAGTGATTTATATCGATTAAATTTAGCCCGTTTTCCTTTGCATAAAGAGCTTGGTGATACTTTAGATCGCCTGTCAAAAAGGTATCTGCTTTGACTTCTTGTATGAGATCTCCGCCACTTCCAGTGCAGATACAAATTTTAAAAATTTCATCTTTTGCATGAACTACTCTTAAATTTTCTAGCCCAAGTTTTTCTTTTACAAATTCACAAAGCTCGCTAAATTTCATCTTCACATCAGCATAGATCAAAAAGCCCTCTTTGTTTGAAATTTCAAGCCCCAAAACCTGCATCACAAATTTTTCATTTAAAAATGCAAGGTCAGCATTTGTGTGAAGCGAGATGAGCGAGATATTTTTTATCATCATCTCTCTTATGATTGAGCTTGGATAAAGGCTGTAGTCTAGGCTTTTTAGCCCCTTAAAAATGAGCGGATGATGAGTGATGATGAGCGAATTTGGCAATACACTTTGCAAAAGTTCGCTATCTAAATCAAGACTTAGATAAATTCGCTCAAATTCGCTATCAAATGAGCCAACTTGAAGGCCAGTATTATCCCAAGACTCTTGGCTCGCAAATGGGCAAATTTCATCTAGAATTTTATAAATTTCAGCTATTTTCATAAAATTTTACTTTTGCTCTAAACTCTCTTTATATGTTAACGCACACTCTTTGGCCAGCTCGCGGATTTTTAGGATGTAATCTTGCCTTTGTGTAACACTTATCGCCCCACGCGCATCAAGGACGTTAAATGTGTGAGCCGCAAGCATGCAGTAGTCGTAAGCTGGTAGTGAAATTTTAGCCTCTAAGCAGCGTTTGCACTCGTTAAATGCGTTTTCAAACTGGTTAAAAAGCATATCTACGTTTGCTACTTCAAAGTTATATTTACTCCACTCATACTCTCCTTGCTTATGCACGTCGGCATAGGTTACGATGTTGCCATTAGAGTCGTCCCAAACGATGTCATACACGCTATTTACGTCTTGGAGATACATGGCTAAGCGCTCAAGGCCGTATGTTATCTCACCAGAGATCAACTCGCATGCGATGCCACCAACTTGTTGAAAATATGTAAACTGCGTAACCTCCATGCCATCTAGCCAAACCTCCCAGCCAAGCCCCCAAGCGCCAAGTGTAGGGCTCTCCCAGTTATCTTCAATAAAACGGATGTCGTGATTTTTCAAATTTAGACCAAGTCTTTCAAGGCTTTTTAGGTAAAGCTCTTGGATATTTTCTGGGCTTGGTTTTATGAGCACTTGAAACTGATAGTAAGCACCAAGGCGGTTTGGGTTTTCGCCGTATCTGCCATCAGTCGGACGGCGGCTTGGAGCTACGTATGCAGTCGCCCACGGCTTTGGTCCGAGGCTTCTTAAAAATGTCGCTTGATGATAAGTACCAGCACCAGCTGGCATGTCGTATGGCTGGAGTATCACGCAGCCTTGCTCTTGCCAATAGTTTTGAAGGGTTAATATTATTTGTGAAAATGTCATTGCTTTCCTTTTAAAATTTTACTTTACATAGTGTATAACTGCGCCAGGTCCTAATGGTAGATCAAAAATGTACCAAAATGACATTAGCGCTGTCCAAGAAATTAAAAATGCAACCGTATAAGGAAGCATAATGGAAACTACTGATCCGATTTTTAACTCTTTATTGTATTTTTGCATAAAAGCTACTATCAAAACAAAAAATGGCATCAAAGGCGTTATGATATTTGTAGTAGAGTCGCCTATTCTAAAAGCAGCCTGTGTAAGCTCTGGCGAGAGTCCAAGATTCATAAACATTGGTACAAAAATCGGAGCCATCATCGCCCACTTTGCAGAATCAACAGCTATAAATAAATTTACAAAAGCAATCAAGAAGATAAAAACTATGATAAGACTAAGTCCAGTTAGTCCGACCTCTTTTAGAAAAATAGAACCTTTTATAGAAAGTACTAGCCCAATATTTGAGGTATTAAAAAGATATGTAAACTGGGCTGCAAAAAATATCAAGACCAAAAACCCTGATAGCTCAGAAATAGATTGTTCCATAAATTTTATGGCGTCATTACTGCTTTTTATAGTCCTAGCACCTACACCGTAAGCTACGCCTACCACTATAAAAAGCAACATCATAAAAATAACAATAGAATGCATAAAAGTAGATTTCATAAAGCTATCATTGCCTTTTGCCCCAAATAAAGAGCCTGAAGGTAAAATAGCCATAAGCAATAAAATCACAAAAACAATCAATGCTATTAGTGAAAATTTTTAAGCCACGTTTTTGCTCTGCACTTATCTCGCTATGCTCTTTTAGGCTAAAATCGCCCAAAAAATCAAATTTACCAAGCCTAGGCTCTACGATTTTATCCGTTACAAACCAGCCAACAAATACGATCAAAAATGTTGAAGCTATCATAAAGTACCAATTTGCAGTTGCTAGTACCACATAATCCGGATTTAACACGCTAGCTGCTTGCATAGAAAATGCCGCAAACATCGGGTCATTTGTACCGATTAATAAATTTGCCGACCAGCCACCGCTAACACCAGCAAAAGCAGCAGCTAATCCAGCAATTGGATGGCGACCAAATCCAGCAAATAAAATAGCTCCAAGCGGGATTAGCACGACATAGCCAACCGAGGAAGCAACATTTGACATTACGCCAAGAAAAATAACGATTGGAGTTACCCACATTTTGGAAGATTTTAAGGCAATCTTTGTCATAAGTGCTGATAAAAGTCCAGACTTGTCTGCAATACCAATGCCTAGAATAATCGCAAAGACTACTCCCAAAGGATAAAAATTAGTAAAATTTTTAAGTACAGACGAAACAAAAGATCTAAGACTATCAGCAGAAAGCAAATTTATAACATTTGCATTAAGCTGTGATATTTGTCCATCTTTGATAGCTTGATAGCTTACACCAACCCCCATCTTTTCTAACACAAACGATATTATTATCGTAATAATCGAAAGATATATAAAAAGCATAGTTGGATTCGGTAATTTGTTACCAAAATTTTCAATAAAACTTAAGATTGAACTATTGTTTTTTTTATTCATTTTTTTCTAACCTAAAATAGATATAAAAATTTTTATCTCATCGCTGCCGTAAAGCTCAAAATCCGTTTCATAAGCTCTTTTTGACTCACTACTTTCAAAATACTTCCAAATTTCACCCCAAAATTTTGCAACATTTTGCGGCTCTCTTGCAAAACTAAAAACGGCGTATTTGCCACTTTTTATCTCTAAAATTTCATCACTTTTGTGGCTTAATCTTGTGCCGATGAAGTTATCGTAATGTCCATCAAAATCGCTTTCATAGTTGCAGTAAACGCTATAAATTTCACTCTTGCCATCGTAGTGCTCACTCATAAATTTAGACCATAAAGCTGAAATTTTACCATTGATGCCTATCTCATCTTCATTTTTAGTACGAGTTTTTACTCCGTAAATTTCAAAGCTATCCTCTAAATTTATAATCTTCATAAACTACTTTTGCCCATTAAAATTTTCAACCGCTTGGTTCCACATGAGTTTGTATTTTCGTTTTAAAAATTCAACTTCATCTTGTGAAATTTTAAGCTGTTTTGTAAGAGTCTCTACCGTTTTTCTATCTTCGTCATAGAGCTCTTGCATCGAAATAAGCGCCTCTTTTAAAAATTTATTCTCATTTCTTAAGGTTTCAAGCGTCTCATCCTTTGCGTCAAGCACCTTTTCGTGTAAATTTAATATCGTTCCAATCGTCTTTTCAACAAAGCTGATACCATCTTGGCTTTGCGGCTGCATAGATAAATTTTGCGAAACACTAGGCACCACGCTCATCGTTCCTTCGCTCGCTTCTATCAAAATTTCTCCATTTTCCTCTTTGGTTTTCAAAACGCCACGATTTATCATATCTTCGATAACTTCACGCTCCAAGTGCACAAGTTTGCAAAATTCATCAACTCCAAGATAGGTCTGCACCGCTTCTCCTTTTTACAGTATCACTTCAACCTTTGAAGAGTCTTCCTCTAAAGCCTTTATCTTCGCCTCTCTGTCAGCTTTTAGAGCACTTGCTAGACTATCATCTTCAAGGGCTAAAATTTGCACCGCAAGATAGGCCGCATTTATCGCTCCAGCTTTTCCGATAGCTAAGGTTGCCACTGGCATGCCACTTGGCATTTGCACAGTTGAGTAAAGTGCGTCAACACCGCTAAGGGCCGAACCTGCCATTGGTATGCCGATCACTGGTTTTGTTGTATTTGCAGCAATCGCACCAGCTAGGTGAGCCGCCATACCAGCAGCTGCAATAAAGACCTTTGCACCCTTTTTCTCAGCATTTGCGACGTACTCACTAGTTCTTTTTGGACTTCTGTGGGCTGAGCTGATTATCAGTTCATATTTTACGCCAAATTTTTCAAGAGTTTTTGCCACCTCGCTAACGATCTCATAGTCACTTTTACTTCCCATTATAATAGAAATAAATTTCATATTTTCTCCCTTAAAAAGCTAAATTTTGGTAGCTTAACACCAAGGCTTATCTCATTTTCATTGCCGCTATGAATTTCACTCATAATCTTGCCTTTTTTGGTGATGAGCTGCTTAAATTTGATAAATTTCTTGCCCTCTTGTGAATAAACCTTTGAGATTTCATTTTCACTATCTTCTATAACCGATCCAGTAGGAGCCACGATCTCGTAGCTATTGCCTGGAAAAATTTTATATTTACACTTAAAAAATTCTCCATCTTTGCTTATTGCATTTACCTGATGTGTGCCCTCTTCTAGGCTGCTAACATGATTTTGTGTATCTATTCTCTCATAAGGCCTATGCACCAAGTAGCCATCCGTAAAGCCACGATTTTTCAGCGTATTTATTTCGTTTTCATAAATTTGCGCGTCAAATTTATCATCCATGGCATCATCTATCGCCATTTTATAGGCTCTTGCTGTGCAGGCTGCATAATACTCGCTCTTTGTGCGACCTTCTATTTTTAGGCTATCTATTACGCCACTATCAACGATCTCTTGAATGTGAGAGATGAGGCAAAGATCTTTTGAGTTCATAATATGAGTGCCATTTTCATCCTCTTCTAAGCGGAAAAGCACGCCACTCTCTTCGTTTTTAGCGTATAGTTCATACTTAAACCTGCAGTCGTTGGCACAGCTGCCGCGATTTGACATACGCCCGCTTTGCACTGAGCTTACTAAGCACCTACCAGAGTAAGCAAAACACATTGAGCCATGTACAAAAATTTCGATATCAAGAGTTGGAATTTCTTCTTTTATCTTTATGACATCTTTTAAGTTCATCTCGCGTGCTACGACGATACGTTTTGCACCCATATCGTGATAAATTTTTGCATCAAGCACATTCATAACGTTTGCCTGAGTTGAGAGATGTATCTCGATATCAGGAGCGATGGCTTTTGCTAAACTCATAACGCCTGGAGTTGCGATAATAAAAGCATCTGGCTTCATTGCCGAGATAGTCTGCAAGTGCCTTTTTAGTGGCTCGATCTGAGAATTGAAAGGAAAGGCATTTATGGTCGCATAAAATTTCTTTCCCTTTTCGTGTGTGTAGTCTATCGCCTCTTTGAATGTTTCAAGGTTAAATTCCCTTGCCGATCTAGTTCTTAGTGAAAAGCTAGCCACCGAGCCATAAACAGCGTCGGCTCCATACTCAAGGGCTATTTTAAGTTTTGTTAAATTTCCAGCTGGAGATAAAAGCTCAGGCCTTTTTAGCACTATTTTTTACCTAAACTTTCTATCAAGGCTTCGATATCGTCGTTGCTGACAAGATTTTCAGTCGTTGTATCACCAGCGATGTGAACAGCAGAGCTAACACGCTTATCATCATCAATTTTACCTTCAAACAAGGTATTCATATATTTGCTAAGTGCCCTCATAACGTTGATAACACGCTCGATCTTTTGTCTATGGATGTCTTGATACTGCATCATATCCATAGCCATCATGATCTCATCTTGTCCCATTTGTAAATTTCCGATGATATTATCGATCGTGCCAAGAAGTGAGTTATTTTTCTCCAAAGCCTCGCTAAATGCAGAGATATTTGGAAATTTCTCACTTAGCGTCGTAAATAGCTCAATGTTTGAGTTTATCGCGTCTTTTAGGCTGTTTGAGTCGCTCTCAGCATCCATAAAAAAGTTATTTATCGTCTCAAGCTTATCAAACATCTGAGTAGCTTTTTCTTCGCTATCTCTTGTCACATCGTCAAGCTGATGAACCATTTTGTGATCTTCCGTTGGTGGTGGTGGTGGCCAAACGCCATCTGCACTTACTCTATAATTTTCTGCATTCTTTGAATTACTTTCTGATTTTGACTGTGGCTCATCTTTAGTATCGATTGCTTCTGCAACTTCTGTTACCTCGTTCGTATCCTCTTTGACGTCCGCAACCTCTTGGCCAGCATCTTCTTTAGCATTATCTAACTCATCATCTAGCCCACCTGCCATAAGTGCGTCAAGTTCCTCTTGGGTCATAAAAGCTCCTAATAAAATTTGGCTTGATTATATAGGATTTAAATAAAAAGTAAGTTTAAAGGCAATGCTTTTATCTTTAAATTTATAAATTTTTAGATAGCATTTTTAAAAATAAACGACCTTAAAAGGCTAAAAATGACCGTCGATCTTCACAACCACACTCCACTTTGCAAACACGCAGTTGGCGAGCCAAGAGAGTATGTACAAAACGCAATAAAAGCTGGCACAAAATACTTTGGTTTTAGTGATCACGCACCGATGAACTACGATGAAGCTTACAGAATGAGCTTTGATGAAATGCAAGGCTACGAGGAAGAAATTTTACGTTTAAGAGATGAATTTAGCGGTGAGATAGAAATTTTGCTTGGCTATGAGATGGATTTTTTAGATGGATTTATGGATGAGCGAGTTTTTGCTAGAAAGGTTGATTATCTAATAGGCTCCGTGCATTTTTTTAATGGCTGGGCATTTGACAATCCAGATTTTATCGGTGGCTACGAGGGCAAAGACTTGGATCAAATTTGGCAAGAGTATTTTGATCATGTAGAAAGATCGGCTAAGCTTGGCAAATTTGACATTATGGGGCACATCGATCTTTTAAAACTTTTTAAATTTTTACCAAAAAAGGATGTTAGGATTTTGGCTAAAAATGCAGTAAATGCGATAGAAGAAGCAGATTTAGTTGTTGAGATAAATGCCGCTGGCTTTAGAAAACCTATCGGCGAGCAGTATCCAAGCGTAAATTTACTTGAACTAATAGCCGAAAAAGATATAACCATCACCTTTGGCTCAGACGCTCACGCAAAAGAAGATATCGGTAAAAATGGTGAAATTTGCGAGCAAATAGCTAGAGATTTAGGTTATTCAAAATGTGCTATTTTTAAAAATAGAGATAGAGAATTAGTAAAATTTTAGATTGGGTTCAAATAAAATATAAATTTAATCTTAAATATTAGGTTTTATGATAGAATACGAAAAATTTAAAAATTAAAAGGAGAAAAAAGTGGGAAAATTCGTCCAAAATATAGATCATTTTTTTGATTTTTGTAAAGAAAATGAAGTCAAATTTGTAGATTTTAGATTTACTGATTTAGGTGGTGCTTGGCATAGCATTAGCTACAACATAAAAGCTGTTACGAAAGAAAATTTTATAAATGGTATCCCGATGGATGCTAGCTCTATGCATGGCTGGCAACCGATTGACAAGAGCGATATGATAATGAAGCCAGAAGCTACAACTGCATTTTTAGACCCATTTACTTCTGATATTACAGTTGTTGTTTTTTGCGATATTTACGACATTTACAAAGGTCAAATTTATGAAAAATGCCCTCGCTCGATCGCAAAAAGAGCAATGCAGTACGTAAAAGATAGCGGTCTTGGCGATGAGGCGTATTTTGGCCCTGAGAATGAATTTTTTGTCTTTGACAACGTCAAAATCATCGATAGCCCAAACTGCGCGATGTATCAAGTAGATAGCGAGGAAGGCGAGTGGAACGATGCTACTGACTTCAAAGATAGCTACAACACAGGTCATCGCCCACGCAGAAAAGGCGGCTACTTGATGACTCAGCCAATCGACAGCATGGTAGATCTAAGAGCCGAGATGATGCAAGTTTTAGAGCAAGTTGGCCTTGAAGTATTTTTAGGACACCACGAGGTCGCACAAGGTCAAGGCGAGATCGGCGTAAAATTTGGCAACCTAGTCGAAGCTGCTGACAACGTTCAAATTTACAAATACGTCGTTCGCATGGTCGCTCACCTAAACGGCAAGACAGTTACATTTATGCCAAAACCACTTTACGGCGATAACGGTAGCGGCATGCACGTGCATCAATCAGTCTGGAAAGATGGTAAAAATTTATTCTACAAAGAAGGCAACTACGCAAATTTAAGTGATTTCGCAAGATACTACATTGGTGGCGTTTTAAAGCACGCAAGAAGCGTTGCAGCCTTTACTAACCCAAGCACAAACAGCTACAAACGCCTAATCCCAGGCTTTGAAGCGC
Organism: Campylobacter concisus; assembly: GCF_001891085.1. Classification (NCBI taxonomy): domain Bacteria; kingdom Pseudomonadati; phylum Campylobacterota; class Epsilonproteobacteria; order Campylobacterales; family Campylobacteraceae; genus Campylobacter; species Campylobacter concisus. The sequence continues at coordinate 41,028 of NZ_JXUP01000003.1, read as the reverse complement.
CATCTATCCTCACCTACTCTAGCCAAAACCGCTCAGCAAGTATCCGCATACCTTATGGTTCAGGCGAAAAGTCAGTTAGGGCCGAGATGAGATTTCCAGATAGCACAGCAAACCCTTATCTAGCCTTCTCAGCGATGCTAATGGCAGGACTTGACGGCGTCAAAAACAAATACGAGCCAGTTGGTCCGATGGATGAAAATTTATTTAAACTTCACCTAGATGAGATCAGAGAGCGTGGCATAGAGCAGCTGCCACACACACTTCGTGGTAGCCTTGAAGCGCTAATTCGCGATAATGAATACTTAAAACCAATAATGACCGATCTTTTCATAGATACCTATCAGCACTTTAAATTTGAAACTCAAGTTTGGCCTTACGAAGCGCGCCCAACCGCTTATGAGTTTAAAACTTGCTTCTCTTGCTAATCTAAAATTTTGCCTTGGCGCACATGCCAAGGCTTTTTATACCAAGCACAATTCATACAAAAATACAAAATATTTAACATAAAATTTTATGTATTTTTATTATAAATTTTAAATCTATACGGCTATAGATCATTATAAAAAGGGATAATTTTTTATATTTTTTTGCAAATACACTAGAAATTTTATGCAAATCTATAAAAATTTTAAAGACAATTAAATATATAAATAATCATAAATTTATGCCTTTTTTTATAAAATCCTTGAACTTTATAAAAAGGATACCGCATTGCAAGCACTAGCTTTAAAATATCGCCCTAAAAATTTTGATGAACTTATCGGTCAAGAAGCAGTTAGTAAAAGTCTTATACACGCACTTGACGAGGGTCGCATAAGCCACGCATATCTATTTTCCGGACTTAGAGGAAGTGGAAAAACTTCAAGTGCCAGAATATTTTCAAAAGCTTTAGTGTGCGAAAAAGGACCTACTTCAAAACCATGTGAAGTATGCCCACAATGCATAATGGCAAATGAGTCAAGACATATGGACATCATCGAAATGGACGCAGCTAGCCACAGAAAGATAGATGACATAAGAGAGCTAATAGAACAAACAAAATATGCTCCAGCAATGGCAAGATATAAAATTTTTATAATCGATGAAGTACACATGCTAACCAAAGAGGCATTTAATGCTCTTTTAAAAACGCTTGAAGAGCCGCCAAGCTATGTAAAATTTATCCTAGCGACGACTGATCCATTAAAACTCCCAACAACGGTACTTTCAAGAACGCAGCATTTCAGATTTAAACAGATAAGCAGATACAGCATCATTAAACATCTTGAGTTTATTTTAAGCAAAGAAGGCATTAGCTACGAAAAAGAGGCGCTTGAAATTTTAGCAAGAAGTGGCGGAGGATCGCTAAGAGATACTTTGACGCTTCTTGATCAAGCTATTATTTACGGGGCAAATAATGTCACGGCAAATGGCGTAGCATCGATGTTAGGACTTCTTGACCCAGAAAAGATCGAAGAGATAATAACTCATGTTTTAAATCATGATAAAAATGCTATCAGAGTGCTTGTAAGCGAACTTGAAAGCTACGATCCAGAGATGATAATAGATGAAATTTTGGCAAATTTAAAGCAAAAATTTATAGAAAACGACTCAAAAATTTCACTACTTGTTTATGAGAGATTTTTTAGGATTTTGGCACAAGCTAAAGGTATGCTAAATGTAAGTAGCGATAATGGCTTTGTGCTAATGCTAATGCTTTTTATGATGATAGAAGCACTAAATTTACAAGATATCGATGACGCTATAAATGAAGTGATCTCAAAAAATAGCGAAAATTCCACTCAAATCACAGAAGTCATCACTCAAAAAAGCCAAGCAGCTCCTGCTAAAATGCAAGGTCCATACGAACTCTTTTTAACAAAAATTTATGATAGAAATTACGATCTTGGTGAGTTTTTTAAAGAATTTGTAGAATTTAGCTTTTTTAATAACAATGAGCTTGGACTGATAGTAAATGCAAAAGATGAAAATCTTGAATATTTTAAGAAAAATTGGAAAATTTTAAATGAGATATTGCGTACGCTTTTTGGACAAAATGCGAAGATAGTAAATGCAAAGAGTGATGAGCAAAAAGCACAAACTAAGACGCCTAAAGCCTCTTTAGAAAATAATGAAAAAAGCGAACTAGACGAGCTTGATGAGGAAATTTCAAGACTAAATGCAAATAACGTTGAAACTAAAAATGAGCCAAAAACCGAGATAAAAAGCGAGCTGCAAAACGAGAAAAATAACTTTGCTTTGATGCTAAATAAAGAGCCAAAAACGCCAGAAGAGCTTCAAAGACAAAGAGAACAAGGGGTTCTAAAAGAGGCAAATAGACTTTTTGGCGAGCCAACGATTGAGGGTTAAATTTTATCTTTATTAGATTCTGCTCTTTTTTTTAGGGCTTCTTTTTTGCGAAGCTCTAACTCATAAGCTTCATTTAGCGCATCTTCATCGTCTAAATTTGCTCCGTCCAAAAATTTTCGGTAGTCCTCAAATTGCTTATTTTTTATCCCCCAAAGCACGCCAAAAAGCAAAAATGCCCCCATCAAAACTGAGATAAAAACTAGCATCGCAAGTGTCGCGCTATCCATTATTTTTCCTTAAATTTTCTAACAATATAAAGCGAGTTTAAGATAACACTTAGCGAGCTAAGCGACATAAAAAGTGCAGCAAATAGCGGAATGACGTAGCCACATACGGCAAATGGCAGAGCAAGAACATTATAAAGAAGACAAAAGAGCAAATTTTGCTTTATCGTTTTGTAAGTAAATTTTGAGATTTTTATGGCCTTTGCTAGACTTTTTAAACTATCATCAAGTAGCACTACATCGCTTCTTTCTAAGCTTATTGCCGCCCCGCTTCCCATACAAATGGCAACATGAGCAAGGCTAAGTGCTGCTGCGTCGTTTATGCCATCTCCTACCATTAGCACCTTTTTGCCCTGCTCTTTTAGTTTGCTTATAAATTTAGCTTTCGTTTCAGGCAACATCTCTGCTCTAAACTCACTCACGCCAAGCTCATCTGCCACATTTTTTACCACTTTTTGCACGTCGCCACTTAAGATACACACTTTCATATTGGCATTCTTTAGCTCGTCTATCAAGGTCTTTGCTTCAGGTTTTATACTATCTTTTAGGTAAAATTTCGCCACTAGCTCACCATTAAGTCCCACAAAAAAGCTCACATTTTCTTCAGCTTCATCAAAACTAATACCATTTTCAACTAAAAATCGTTTGCTTCCTGCATAAAATTTTTTACCTGAAATTTCAGCCTCAACACCCTTTGCCACGCTTAAATTTGTATTTTTAAGCTCTATTTTCCTTGCGCCTTTTTGCTTTAGAAATTTAGCCACTGCCACGCTTATTTGATGATTTGATATAAGAGCTAGCGAATAAATTTCATCTAAGTTTATGCTCTCTTTTATGAAAAAATCACTAACTTCAAATTCCGCCTTTGTGAGCGTGCCAGTCTTATCAAATACCGCTACATCGCACTTTGCAAGGCTTTCAAAAAATTTAGCCTCCTTAAAAAGCACTCTATTTTTAAAAGCCACACCAAGGGCGCAAACGCTACTAACTGGCGTGGCAAGCGCAAGCGCACAAGGGCAAGCGATCACGATGACGCTAACAGCCGTGACAATGGCTTCTGAAAAGCCAAATTTAAAGTACCAAAACCAAAATGTAAAAAATGCTAACGTCAGCACGCTAAGAGAAAATTTAGAAGCGATTTTATTGACTACTAGCTCGATATTTGGCTTTTTTAGCTCTGCAGTTTGGAGCAAATTTATAAGCTGATTTAGATAAGAATTTTTAAAAATTTCCTTTGCTTCATAGATGATTTGTCCATTTTGGCAAATGATGCCACTTTTCACCTCTTGCCCCACTCCCAAGGTCACAGGCAGGCTCTCTCCAGTTAGGCTTGAGCTATCAACGCTTGCCTCGCCACTAAGCACTACTCCATCAAGTAGCGCCCTCTCGCCAGATCTAAGTACGATCTTTTCGCCCAAATTTACATCTCTTGGCTCTTTTAAAACATCCTTGCCATCCTCTAAAATGCATACCTTTGCAAGCAGCATATCATTTAAGAAATTTGAAGTCTCAAGCGCCTTTTTCTTGCCCAATATTTCTAAAAATTTACCGACAAAAACAAAGGTGATGATCATCGCAACCGAGTCAAAATAGCTCTCGCCACTTCTCGTAAACATCGCAAAAATGGAGTAGATATAGGTAATGCTAGCTCCGGTGATAACAAGCAGATCCATATTTGGCGAAGCGTTTTTAATGGCTATCTTTGCCCCTTTGAAAAACTCGCTACCAGTATAAAAAAGCACAGGCGTTGCTAATACAAACTGCGCAAAGCTTAAAATATCTTTTATATCGCCTCTTATGCCACTAAAATACCCACTATACTGAGCAATGGCTAGCCACATAATGTTCATCGTAGCAAAGATACCAACTAGCGCTTTTGTGTAAAAATCTCTTCTTTTCTTAGCTAGCTCGTCCTCTTTTTGACTCGTAGCATATGGCTTTGGGACGTAGCCAACAGCATAAATTTTTTCAATTATTTGCTCTACAAAAAGCTCTTGCTCATCAAAAACAATAACCGCTTTTTGGTTAAGCGAGTTGATATTTACCTCCAAGACGCCAGGCAAGCTAAAAAGCGCCTTTTCAAGTAGCCAGATGCAAGCTGAGCAAGTGATACCATCAATTAAAAATGAAATTTGACTAAAGTTGCCCTCTTTTGTCACAAGCTCGCTAAAATTTGCTGCTAAATTTTTGATATTTGCACCGTTGCTTGCCGGTGTAAGTGTATTTTTACCAAGACGTTCATAAAACTCGCTAAGCCCATTTTCATTTAAAATTTCATAAACGCCTTTGCAACCAACACAGCAAAATTTAAGTCCACTTTCATTTGAGATCATCACGCTTTCATCAAATTTTAATCTACAATGAGCACATCTACTTTGTGGCATTTTTACTTTCTTTTATCTAAAATTTTTACTAATATTATTGCATCACATGCCTATTACACACCATATAAATTTATGGCAGACAAACTACAAAAATAGGCACAAATTTCTTCTTTTATTATCGTTATAAAATGGCGAGATTATAGCAAATCAACCATTTTTGAGCAAAAATTTTATTTTATGCCATTTCTTGACAACAAAGTTTTATTTTTATAAAATGCCAAAACTTTCAAAAACTTCTTTTTGAAACTTAGAAATTCTGCAAAATTATCCCCGCATTTAAAGAGGAAATATGGAAAACAACCAAACCGAGCAAAGTGCTGCTCAAAACACAAAAACTACAAAAAAACATCAAGCATCAAGAACACACATACCAGTAGACGGACACAAGATCGAAGAGCTAAGAACGCTTAGCTTAGATGAGCTAGTACAGATCGCAAATAGCGTTGGTGTCGAAAATCCACGAGAATTTCGCAGGCAGGATTTGATATTTGAGATACTAAAAACCCAGACAAAACAAGGTGGCTTTATACTATTTACTGGAATTTTAGAGATCACAAATGAAGGTTATGGCTTTTTAAGAGCCGTTGATGCAAATTTAAGCGACAGCTCAAACGACGCCTACGTTTCAAACTCTCAAATCCGCAAATTTGCACTTCGCGTGGGCGACATCATCACCGGCCAAGTAAGAGAGCCAAAAGATCAAGAAAAATACTACGCTCTTTTAAAGATCGAGGCAGTGAACTACATGCCCCTAGCAGACGCTAAAGAGAGGCCACTCTTTGACAACCTAACACCACTTTTCCCAACTGAAAAGCTAAATTTAGAGTATGATCCAATGAAGCTAACGGGCCGTGTGCTTGATCTTTTTACGCCTATTGGTAAAGGTCAGCGTGGTCTAATCGTCGCACCTCCAAGAAGCGGTAAAACTGAGCTTATGAAAGAGCTAGCTCACGGCATCGCCAAAAATCATCCAGAAGCCCAGCTAATGGTGCTTCTAGTCGATGAGAGACCAGAAGAAGTTACCGATATGCAGCGCTGCGTAAAAGGTGAGGTATTTAGCTCGACATTTGACCTGCCAGCACTTAATCACGTCCGCGTAGCAGAGCTAGTCATCGAAAAGGCAAAACGTCTAGTTGAGATGGGCAAAGACGTCATTATATTGCTTGATAGCATAACCCGTCTAGCACGTGCCTACAACACAGTGACCCCACCAAGTGGCAAGGTGCTAACAGGCGGCGTGGACGCAAACGCGCTTCACAAACCAAAACGCTTTTTTGGTGCAGCTAGAAACATCGAACACGGCGGCTCACTAACCATCATCGCAACCGCACTAATAGACACTGGCTCACGCATGGATGAAGTGATATTTGAAGAGTTTAAAGGCACTGGAAACAGCGAGATCGTGCTTGATCGCAACATCTCAGACCGCAGAATTTACCCAGCTATCAATGTACTAAAATCAGGCACAAGAAAAGAAGAGCTACTTCAAAAACCTGACGAGCTTCAAAAAATTTGGGCTATCCGCTCTGCGATCGCTACAATGGACGATGTCGAAGCGCTTAAATTCTTATACGCAAAAATGCTAAAAACAAAAGATAATAAAGAGCTTCTCTCTATCTTAAACGAGTAAATTTAACTGAGCTTGAAGCGCTTGCTTTGAGCTCAAATTTCTTCACTTAAAATATCTAGCTAAAAATATCTTAGAAATTTTGAATTTTCTAACTATTGCTATTATAAAAGAGATTACGATTTTTAAACGATTATTTACTAAATTTTTCTATGTCTTGATTGATTAAATTTTCATATTCGCAAAGCTCGTTGCAAGTCTTTTTACTCTGATCGATAAGCTCATCAAATTTAAATCCAAGCATCACAATACGATAAAGGTTTGGCTTGTGTTTTCGCCAGTTGTAAAGCGTTGCGACATCAACATCTAAATGATAAGCCATATCACGTTTTGTCATCTTAGCCACTTTACACTCCTTTTTTTCGAGTAATTTTATAAATTTTATTCTGATAAGAAAACAATTGAATTATTTTATGTTTTTTATATATTTAATTGAATATTTAAACTTTATTTAATCCAATAAAATTTAGAATACCAGTCAAACATTTTTTAAATAAGAAGTAAAAATGAAAAATGTAGTCTTAAAAGTTGCTTTAGGTTTAAGCCTAGCTAGTGCCGCTGCTTTAGCGCAAGGAGCCTTTGTAGGAGTTGAGGGAGACTACTCTTTTGGATCAAAGCTTACTGTAAAAGGCGATGATGGCTCAAAGATCAAATTTAAAAAAGCTCAACCAGGTCTTGGTATAAAAGCTGGTTATGACTTTGATGTGGCTAGAGTTTATGGTGCTTACATTTATGATTTTAAAGTTAAGAAAACAGCAAATGACGAAGATAAAAGCGTAGCTGAGTGGAAAACTCATAAATTTATAGTTGGAGCTGACTACACTCCAAGCGTAGCAAAAGATCTTAAACTAGTTCTTGGTGGCTATACTGGTTTTTCAAAGCTTAAACTAAGAGGTGGCGATGCTGAAAATCCGATGGAAAGTGCTAGCACGAACGGCTGGATACTAGGTGCAAGAGTTGGTGCAGAATACTCTATCAATGAAAACAATGCAGTTGAATTTGGCATAAAAGCTAATAGAACTGACTACGGCAAGATCAGTAAATTTGATATGATTGATGCCAAAGAGACAAACCTCGGTCTTTATATGGGATATACATATAAATTTTAATCACTCACAAGCTCAAATTTTAAAGCAAATTTGAGCTTTTACTAGAAACTATTAAATTTACCAGCTTTTCTAAATTTTCGCCGTCTAAGCGGTATGTTCTCCACTCAAGAGATTGATTTTTAGCGCCCATGCTTTCATAAAATTTGATACTTGGCTCATTCCAGTTTAGGCAGCACCACTCAAGCCTTTTTAAATTTTCATCCTTGCAAATTTGAGCTAGAAATTTAAAAAATGCCTTGCCGATACCTTGATTTCTAAACTCTTTTTTGACGTAGATGTCCTCAAGATAGATCCCGCCAAGCCCCAAAAATGTAGAAAATGTGTAAAAATAGATAGCATAGCCAATAGCCCTGCCCTCACTCTCACAAACAAGGGCTTTTGCGTGATTTTTATTAAAAATGGAGTCTGCAAAAATTTCATTTGTAAAAGTTACTTGATCACTCATCTTTTCATAGCTCGCAAGCTCTCTTACAAGCTCGCAGATCACGTCTATATCGCCCTCAGTCGCTTTTCTTATTTGAAATTTCATTAGTTATCACCAAAGAGTGCTTTTAGATCCTTGACCATTTCGCCATTTTCACCACTGCTGCTAGTTTTTGAGCCAAGCTCGTTTAGCTCGATCTCATAGCCAGTTAGCATGCTTGCAAGGCGGATATTTATGCCATTTTTGCCGATCGCCTTGCTCTTTTGCTCGCTCGCAAGTGTCACGATCGCCTTGTTTTCTTCGATTTTTACAGATGTGATGATGGCAGGTGCCATAGCGCGAGCTACCAAGATCGCTGGCTCGGTGGTGTATTCGATCGCATCGATGCTCTCACCATGAAGCTCTTTGCTTACGGCATTTATCCTAACGCCCTTTGTGCCGACAGTTGCGCCGACTGGATCGATGTTTGGAGTGGTTGAGATGAGTGCTACTTTAGCCCTTTCTCCAGGGATCCTCGCACTTCCTTGGATGATGATGCCGCCATCTTTTATCTCAGGCACCTCTGAAGTTAGCAGCGCTTCAAGAAATTTAGGCGAAGTCCTTGAAAGCTCGACCTTTATGCCTAAATTTTTATCTGTAAAAACTTTTCTAATGACAGCTTTTACCACGTCGCCTACTTTAAATTTTTCGCCTTTTATGCGGTTTTTACGTGGCAAGATGGCGCGAAGCTCGTCTATCTCGATAAAAGTGTTTTCGTCGTTATCAACCCTTACAACTGGACCAAAAACCATGTGACCGCTCATCTCATTATATTTTTGTAAAATTTTCTCTTCTACTAGGCGCTGGATGTGATACTCAAGCTCCTTGTGAAGCGTTTGAGCGGCGGTTCTGCCAAGGTTATCAAGGCTTAGTTCGTAAGTGAGCTCATCACCGATCTCTACGCCACTATCTATCTTTTTAGCCTCTTTTAAGCTTAAAAAGTGTTCATTGTCTTCAGCAAGCCTCTCATCGTCGTTTGCTACGATTGAAATTTTTTGATAAAGCTTTAAATTTTTATTAGCATCGATGCTCACGTCATACTCATAATTTTCTCCATAAACCCTTTTTGAAGTGTTTATTAAGGCTCTTATGACACGCTCTTTTACATCTTCTATCTCTAAATTTTTCTCATTTGCAATTGACTCGATGATATCTGATATTCTTTCCATTTTTTCTCCATTGTGACGATAAATTTCGGGGATTTTTCGTGAAGTTTTGAAATTATACATAAGCCATACTTTTAATAACTTTAAGCTTGTTATTAACTTTTATTTAATCCTTTTTTTATGATGATTTGGGTATATTGACCGATTAAAATTTAAGATTTTGAAAGGATTAAAAATGGAGCTAAAACTTGCAAGAGCCGAATTAGACGCAAAACCAAAAACGATTTCACTAGAAAAGATAGAGGCAGCTGTCGAAAAAGAGGGTCAGAAAATTTTCTATTTTGATAAAGAAAACACACACAAACAACTAATCGCCTTAGTCGAGCACTTTGAAGAAAAAGGGCTAAGCGTTTATCACAGAACCGTAAAATACGGGCTAGATGATAGCGATTATATGTATGAAGTGCATATACTTTAATGAGTAAAAAACTCTTTATCCAAACTCTAGGTTGTGCTATGAATGTTCGTGACAGCGAGCATATCATAGCCGAGCTCTCACAAAAAGAAGACTACTCCTTAACACAAAACATCGAAGAAGCTGATTTAATCCTTATAAATACCTGCTCGGTTCGTGAAAAGCCAGTTCATAAGCTCTTTAGCGAGGTTGGAGCCTTTGAAAAAGCCAAAAAAAGAGGCGCAAAAATAGGCGTTTGCGGCTGCACTGCAAGCCATTTGGGTAGTGAAATTTTTAAGCGCGCACCTTATGTTGACTTTGTCCTTGGCGCAAGAAATGTTAGTAAGATCACAAAGGCGGTAAATACGCCTAAATTTATCTCAACCGACATCAACCACGACGAGAGCGAATACGCATTTGGTGAATTTAGAGGCTCGCCATATAAAAGCCACATCAACATCTCGATCGGCTGTGATAAAAAATGCACCTACTGCATCGTCCCACACACCAGAGGCGATGAAATTTCTATCCCTTCAAGCCTTATCTTAAAAGAGGTAGAAAAGGCAGCAAAAAGCGGTGCAAAAGAGATATTTTTACTAGGACAAAATGTCAATAACTACGGCAAAAGATTTTCTGGTGTGCAAGAAAATATCGATTTTAGCGACTTGCTAGTAAAGATAAGCGAGATAGAGGGCGTTGAGAGGATAAGATTTACCAGTCCACACCCACTTCACATGGATGATAAATTTCTTGAAATTTTCACTAATAATCCAAAAATTTGTAAATCAATGCACATGCCGCTTCAAAGCGGAAACACCAAAGTTTTACGCGAAATGAAGCGCGGATACACGAAAGAGTGGTTTTTAGACCGTGCGCTAAGACTTAGAAAGATGTGTCCAGATGTGAGCATCTCAACTGATATCATCGTCGCATTTCCAGGCGAGAGTGATAGCGAGTTTGAAGATACAATGGATGTGCTTGAACAAGTTAGATTTGAGCAAATTTTTAGTTTTAAGTATTCGCCTCGTCCGCTTACAAAGGCAGCTACTTTCACAAATCAAATAGATGATAAAACCGCTTCAGCAAGGCTAACGCGCCTACAAAATCGCCATAATGAAATTTTAGACGAGATCGTGGCAGCACAAAAAGATAAAATTTTTGATGTATATTTTGAAGAGCTAAGAGCAAACGGCGGCGTTGCTGGGCGAAGCTTTAATAACTTTTTAGTTCAAGTTGATGGAAGCGAAGAGCTTCTTGGCACTACACAAAAAATCAAGATCACAAACCCAAAACGAATGGTTTTGTATGGCGAGCTGCAAATTTAAAAACACGTTTGAAAAGCTCGCCCTAAGCGTTGGCGTCTTTTTCATCTATATTTTGATGTGGCTCATTTTTCTAACCTGCAAAAAGAGCTACACTTCAAATTTCTTGCCGCAAAATGGTTGCGTCGTCGTCTTTTGGCATGGCAGACTTAGCTTTATGAGCTTTGCTTACAGACGCTGGTGGAGCAGCCAAAACAGAAAACAGGGCAAGGTGATAATCAGCGATCACAAAGATGGTGAGCTCATCACTAGAATAATTAATTTTTTTGGCATCGGCACCATTAGAGGCAGCAGCTCAAAAGGCGGTGCAAGGGCACTTATAGAAGCTCTAAGAGAGATAAAGCAAGGTCACGACGTCATCATCACGCCAGATGGTCCAAGAGGGCCAAGACATAGCGTAGCAGACGGAGCAGTAGTGATCGCACAAAAGTCATCTTGTGAAATTTATGCTCTAAATTTTGAAGCAAGCTCGTTTTGGGAGTTTAAAAGCTGGGATAAGATGATACTTCCTAAGCCATTTTCAACTATAAATTTTAGCCTCTCAGCCCCATTTAGCGTGGCAAATTTAGAGCAAAAAGAGGCAAAAGAAAAGATACAAAATGAGCTTTGGCAAGCCTCACAAAATGATGGAGGCAAGAGCATTTTGCAAAACAAAGAGGATTTTAGATCAAATTTAAAAATTTGGTGGAAAAAGTATGCGCATAAAAATCCGCAAATAAGAGACGAGATAAAAGAAATTTTGGATGAAATTTATGAAAAATAAACTATCTATTTTTATAGCCATCTTTCTAATTGTTTTATTCGGACTATTTTTTTATAGCGACAGCTCCTACAAACTCACCCTTGAAGCAAAATTTTTATACGAAAACAAAGAATACGAAAAGGCCTTAAATTTAAGCCAAAAAGCACTTGATATAGATATTTATAACAAAATGGCAAATACTATACTAAACCAAAGCAAGGCTGCTATCAAATTTAGCTTATACATAAAAAATGGCAAAGAGTATCTTGAGCGTATCAAAAAAATGAGCCAAAGTAGCGTCAGCAAAGCTGATAGTGAACGCATTAAGATGATGTATGATGTGATGATAGAGGATTTTGACGACCTTAAAAACTCGGCCCTACTTGATAGTGAGCTAAAAAATGAAGCTTTAAATACAAAAGAGATTTTCGTTAAACTTAAAAACGAGCTGTTTTAAACTTATTTAATCCCTTTTTAGCTACCATAACGAAAATTATGCACTAAATTTAGGAGATTTATGTCTTTTAGCGTCAAAAAGCTTTTTTCTAACCTTTTTTTAAGCGTCGTGTTGGAGGGCAATGAGTGCATATTCTTCGGTCAGGTCTTTAGAAATGGCAAACTTTTAAAAACCATAAACGCTAAATTTACAGATATAAATATCGATAATATCGATGAAAAAATCATAAAATACATAGAAGAACAAGAAAAAACATATTTTGGTGTATATGTCTCAGTTTTTTTTAACGACGACTCGCAAGGCGCGCTTCCTAGTGTTAGCTTCGATGAATACAAAAAATTTAATATAAATACTAAAAACCTTACAAGCCTTATCATGCAAGATAGCTGGAGTATTTATGCAAATTTAAATGCTATAAAAAAATATAAAAATTTATTTGGACAAGATAGCGTGGATCTCATCTACTCACCTATTGCCCTACTCTTTCACGAGCTCTTAAAACGCGGAATTTCTCCAAAAACTACACTTTATCTTTATATCCATGCACATTCGTTTACGCTTGCGATATTTAAAGATAAACAAATGAAATTATCCACTTTTTTAAATATATCTGGTATTGAGGAAGCTAATCAGGAAGCTGAAAGCCTAAAAGAAGAAGATATAACAGATATTGATAACTTAATAATTAAAGAAGAAAATGACGCAACATCACTTGATGATTTTAAAAGTTTAGACGATTTTTTAAGTGATGATAAGCCAAAAGAATTTGAAGATCTAAACTATGAACTAAATATGCCAGTTTCTACAAATGTAGAAAAGTCGGTTGCTATTTTTGGGTATGACATGAAGATGTTTGATTACATCGTAAAGGCTGTAAAAGAATTTTATGAAAATCCTCTCTACGGCGGTGATTTTATTGAACAAATAATTGTTTTTGAAAACACAAAAACAAGTGCAACCTTTTTACAATATCTGCAATCTGAGCTTTTAGTGGAGACTTCGGTGTATCCAGTGAATACAAATCATATTATGAATGAAATCATGCAAGAAGAGATAATATTATGAGATTTAGCTTTATTGCTCCGGAACCAAGACCACTTATATCTATCTTTAGCAAAATTTGGCTAAGCCTTATAAGTTTTGTGTTTGTAGCTCTTTTGGCAACAAATTTCTTTATACTTTACAAAAATTATTCAATTGAAAAAAATATAAATTTTTTATCAAATGAGCAAAAAGAACTTAGTCAAAAAATAGTCACAACAGATGAAATTTCATCTAAACTAGCTGTACAAATAGAATCTGCAAATGATATTTTCACTTCAAATTCTATTCTCAAACAAAGTTTGCACAATCTTTTTGATCTAGTGCCTGACAGTATAACGCTTGAAGAGGTTTTTATGGATAAAAGCTCGCTCATCATTCGCGGTATAACGCCGACAAAAGATGTATTTAATCAGCTTCTAGCTTCACCTTTAAGATCTATTTTTACGACTTCAAATACCAGCTTTTATCAAAGCAAAAACGGCTGGTATGGCTTTATAAGCACAAATAAAATTGATAATTCTGAGGGATATAATGAGTAAAAAAGATACGAGCTTAGAAAAAATAGATCCCGTCAAGCTTTTACTTTTTATATTTGCTTTTATTGTAGTTTGCTTCATTATGATATTTGGTTTTATCGTGCCAAATATAAAAGAATTTAAAAGCCTAACTAGACAAAATTATTCACAGACCTCATCTTATACAAAAGTAAAAAATGAATTTGAAGCTAAATTTAAAGTCCTTGAAGCAACCAAACAAAAAGATGGAGCTATCATTTCAGCTTTTGAGACTAAATTTGATAAAGATAAATTTATAGATTTTGCCTCCAAATTTTTTAGTGAAGTAAGCCTTAGTAAAATAGAAGAAAGTGATAATAACGCTAGTGAGAAATTTTTCAGATTTCGCCTAAATGTAACTAGCTCTCTAAGGACACCACAAAAATTTTATGACTTTTTAGATGCGCTTAGCAGCTATGATAGTATCGTAAAGACCGAATTTCCTATCGTCATGAAAGGCGAAAAGGATAAAATCCATACTACTTTTAATATAAAAGTCTTTGGGTTGAAGTGAAATTTTAGATTTTATTTAAAAAAGCTACAAATAGATAACATTTCTCTCAAGTTCTTAGTTATAGAAATTATATTTTTATAGACATAAATTTATGTATTTCATCGGTATTGATATAAGCTCAACATCTACAAAAGTAGCGATACTAGATGATCAAGATAATTTTTGTAATCTATTTTGTTATCAAGTAGTTTTAGTGCCATAAAAATAGTACGCGATATAAAAGAAATTTTAGAACAAAAAGGCTATCAGTATGCCTCAATCACAGCTACTGGGCATGGAAGAGTAAGTGTAGAAGCGGATGTAGTAGTTTTTGAAAACTGTATAGGAACTAAAAATTTAAAAATAATATGAGTACACAAGGCGACCTTATAGAAAATATCGCTAAACGTTACTTAAAGATACCCTATTCTGTAATATACAAAAACGACGCAAGATCTGATGCTATCAAAAAATTTGTAGATGAATATAAAGCAGATAGTGCAATAGATATCGTTTTAAGTGGCTGTCACACTTACGTAATAGAAACAAACAAGATAAAAGAAGCCAGCAAAGAGAAGCTGGTGTAAGCTATATAAGTCTTTAAACTAACTACTCCAAACAAGATATTGGCGAGATCTGTACACACTTGGAGACATTTTTAGAATTTCTCGAATAAAACATCAAATTGTAAAAGACTCAAGAAGAACCTTTGTTGATTTATTGCGAATTTTTAGAACAGCTTTTTGACTAGTATCGCTTTTTCTCCACACACTTACCAAGCTGGCAAGCTCTTTTGTAAAGTGTGTCTGCCTTTGCTTCATTGCCGCTTAGCTTTGCAAGCAAAAAGCATGACTGAGCATACTCAAGCTCGCAGCTCTTTGCCAAAAGCCTCAGCACTCTAGCCTCGGCCTTAGTTCTATCTATCTTATGAGTCTTTAAATTTTCACTTTCGATGTAGGATTTTAGCCCCATAGCCTCATTATAGCAGCCAACGCCATCGCCACTATCACAAGCTAGTTTATAAAGTTTTAGAGCTTTTTCTATATCTTTTTGCTCATCAATCAGCCCTTGCTCATAAATTTGACCTAAATTTGAGCACGCCGTTACAAGCCCAGCATTGCAAGCCTTTTCGTAGTAGCCTTTTGCTTTTACAAAGTCCTTTTCGTTGCTAAAATTTACAGCTAGGTTGTTGCAGTCGATGCTATTTCCGCTCTCGCAGTTTTGCATCATCTTCTCTTTTTCAAGCTCAAGACGCTCTACCCTAGCCTCTTCATCACTTTGCCAAAAGCCAAAGCTTACCATCTTTTGCCACGACCAGCAACCACTAAGCATAAAACTCATAGTCAAAATAAGACCAAAATTTAAGACCTTTTTCACTTACATTCCTAGCTTTGTGCCTAGTCTTTTCATCTGCGGGCATGCCTTGCTTAGCCCACGAAAGCAAGCGACTTTATAAATTCCATAAGCCCTTTTTTCGTCTTTATTAACACCAAGACCAAGCTCATACATCGCTCCGATATTGGCGCAACTTGGCAAATCACCAGCATTGCATGCATTTGTATAAGCTTGCATTGCTAAGTAATAATCTCTCTTAACGATTTCGCCTTTTCTGTAAGCATTGCCTAAGTGATAGCAAGCTTGCATGCCTCCGCCATTGCAACTTTCTTTATAAATTGAAATTGCTTTTTTTGGATTTTTTTTAACTCCGAGTCCAAGCTCATAAAGAGTGCCCAAATTTGCACAACCGACTTGCACCTTAGCATCGCAAGCTTTTTTATAATTTGTTAAAGCATTTTCATATTCTTTTAAAAGCTCGTAATTTACACCCAAATCGTTGCAAGCTTCCGCATCGCCTTCTTCGCATTTTGGTATTAAAATTTCGATTGCATTTCTTGAAATTTGCTCTTTGTTTTGCACCACCTTTTCGTCCTTTGGTTGCTGCCACGAATCATCTTGTTTTTGTCCTATACCAATCACATTTAAGCAGCCAGTGAAAAATAAAGCCGATAAAAGCAATAAATATTTTTTCATTCTTTTCCTTTTAAAATTGTCCAAATAAGTCATTTAGTGCTTCACTGATACTTGGATGAGTGAAAATTTGATTTTTAAAGAAATTTGAGTTTGCTTTTAAATTCATTGCAATTGCGATTTCATTTATCAGCTCATTTGCATAGATGCAGTGAAAGCTAGCACCCAAAATTTCTCCACTTTGTGCATCAACGATAGCTTTTAGCATACCTACATCGTGATTTAGTACTTTTGCGCCTGGTACTGTTGCCATGCTAAGCTTTAGCTCTTTAAAATTTAGCCCAAGCTTGCTAGCTTCTTTTGCATTTACGCCGACTCTTGCTAGTGGAGTATCGGTAAACAGCACATTTGCATGAATGCTTCTATTTTTAGTATTTCTCTTTTTATCGCCAAAAATTTGTGAGAAAACTATCCTAAAATCATCCAAGCTCGTATAAGTGAAAAGCTCTCCGCCACGTACATCACCCACCGCGTATATATTTGGCACATTTGTTTGAAGTGTGTCATTTATCTTTATAAAGCCTTTTTCATTTAGCTCAACTCCAGCAGCTTTTAAATTTAAATCATCTACATTTGCCACTCTGCCAAGTGCGATCAAAAATGCATCAGCTCTAAGGCATCTTTGCTCGCCATTTTGCTTGAAATTTAATACATTTTCTTTAATACACCCTATCTCGCAACCCTCTAAAATTTCAACGCCTTGGACTCTAAGAGCTTCTTTTACGCTATTAGCTATATCATCATCTTCGTTTTTAAGTAGTTTTGAACGCCCTACGATAGTCACTTTTGAGCCAAAATTTGCAAACATTGATGCAAACTCTATACCGATAAAACCACTACCGATAATGACAAAATGCTTTGGTAAATTTTTTAGATCAAGCAAAGTTTGGCTTGAAAATACATTTGAGCTTACAACCTCAAAAGGAGTATCTGCCTCTTTTGAGCCACTATTTATGATAATAAAATCGCCCTCTATTATCTTTTTCTCACCACTTGGCGTTGTTACAAGTACGCTATTTTCACTAGCAAATGAGCCAATACCATCGATCACATCTATATTTTCTTTATCATTTAGCATCGCATAGTTTTTAGCATTCAAAGCTGAGATTAGCTTATTTTTATTTTCAACGCTAAGTGTGTAATATTCGCTTTCAACGCTATTATTTACAAATTTTGCCTCTTTAGCGGCTGTTATTAGACGTTTGGTTGGTATGCAGCCAACATTTATGCAAGTGCCTCCATACATTTTTGGCGATCTCTCTACAAGAGCTACTTTTTTGCCAAGTGCGGCAGCTTTAACCGCTAGCGTTTTGCCAGCTTTTCCAAAACCAATAATTACAATATCATATTTCATTTTCAGTCCCTTATCTTTCCCATTATATAGTAAGTTGTTTCATTTATCTTTTTTAGCTCCATTTTATATTTATTAGCCCAGTTTTTTATAATCTCATCAACTCGCTCTTTTATTTCATTAACGGTAGCTACATTTTTTATCTTTAGTCTATCTTCACTTCCACTCATCGCCACAAAACAAAGGTGTGGCTTTAAATGATCGTTTAGTTCAATTATGCTCTTTGGCAAAAGACCATCAGTATTGTTTAAAATTCTACACATTTGAGCAGTGGTCGTTTCATTGACGTTATAGCCAAGCTGGATTAAAAGTGCATTATGATCCATATCGTTCCTTTTGCTTAAAATTTGCGGGCATTATAAGATAAAATTGGATAAAATCGCCTAAATTTTCAAGGACAAATATGAAAAAATTTATCATTTTTGTGTTTAGTGTTTTGCTATTTTGGGGATGTTCGTTAGATCAAATTTCACAAAATTTTGGCCTTAGCGAGCCACCACTTGATCCAGAGGTCGAACAAATAGCAGATGCTATATATCTATACAATGAAGGTAACTATCCAAAAGCTTGTAAGAGATTTTATGATTACGCAAAAGATGGAAATGTGCTTGCCATGCAGCAAACTGGCGTTTGTTTTCGTGATGGCAAAGGCTTTAGCAAAGATATCTTAAGAGCACTTTTTTGGTTTGAGACAGCTGGCAGATATGGCAATATAGACGGACTAAGAAGTGCTGGATATATATACGAATACGGCCTTGGGGTCAATAAAAATTTAGAAAAAGCGATATATTTTTATGAAAAAGCTACAAGCCTTGGCTCAAGCGAGGCTAGCTACGATCTGGGGCTTATCTATCTAGGTAAAAATGACTATAAGAAAGCAAGAATTTATCTTGATGAGGCTTGCTTTAAAGGTAAAGAAGAAGCGTGCATAAAGCTAAAAGAGATGAAATTTTAGCTCTCATCTCTTTTTATAAATTTACTACGCGTCCGCCTTTTGAGCGATCAAAACACCTTCTATCATCTTTTTGATGTCGCCATCAAGTATCGCATCAGTTTGTGAGTATGCCTCGCCGCTGCGGTTATCTTTTACCTGCTGATATGGGAAAAGCACATATGATCTTATCTGATGCCCCCAGCCGATTTCGCTTTTTTCGATGCTGTTACTTGCCTCTTGTTGTTTCATCAGCTCAAGCTCGTAAAGACGAGATTTTAGCATTTTCATCGCTGTAGCTCTATTTTTGTGCTGGCTGCGGTCGTTTTGGCACTGCACGACGATGCCAGTTGGTATATGCGTGATGCGGATGGCTGATTCTGTTTTATTTACGTGCTGACCGCCTGCACCGCTTGCTCTATAAGTATCTATCTTTAGATCTTTTTCCTCGATCTCGATCTCTATATCATCATCTATTTCAGGACTTACCATGACACTTGAAAAGCTTGTATGACGGCGCCCTGCACTATCAAATGGACTTGTGCGAACGAGCCTGTGGATGCCATTTTCTGCTTTAAAGTACCCATAGGCATTTTCACCTTTTACGATAAAGCTCACATCCTTTAGCCCTGCCTCATCGCCTTCTTGAAAGTCAAGAGTCTCGACCTTAAAGCCCTCACGCTCGCAAAATCTAAGATACATCCTATAAAGCATGCTCGCCCAGTCGTTACTCTCAGTGCCGCCCGCTCCAGGATGGATCGATACGATCGCATTTTTGCCGTCATCTTCGCCGCTTAAAAGCATAGAAATTTCTAAATTTACTATCTTTTCATCTAAATTTTTAGCGTCATCAAAAAGAGATTTTATAGTCTCCTCGTCATTTTCAGAATTTGCTAGCTCAAAGAGCTCCTTTGCATCACTTACTGCCTGATTAGCGTCGTTAAATTTTGCAAGCATATTTGAAATTTTAGTTTTTTCTTTATTTAGTGCCCCAGCTCTTGCGATATCTTGCCAAAAATCAGGATCTTGCTCGGTGGCCTCGATCTCTTTTAGTCTAGCCTTTATCTCTTCAGGCTTTACAATAGAGCCTATGTTTTCAACTTTTGTTTGTAGCTTCTTTAAAAGCTCGTTGTATTCGTAACTATCCAAGTTTTTCTCCAAAAATTTTTGCCGATTTTAGCCAAAAGTTGCTTACATTTTTAAATTTACGCCCTTTTAATCCTTTTTTGTTACAATGCCAAGTTAAAATTTCAAATAAAAAGAGTCAAAATGCAAATCATAAGAACTATAAAAGAACTTGAAAATTTCGTCTCTAGCACAAGCGCAAAGATCGGTTTTGTGCCGACCATGGGCGCGCTTCATAACGGACACGTTAGCCTTATTAAAAAATGCGTGAACGAAAATGAGATAAGTATCGTCTCAACATTCGTTAATCCAACTCAATTTTTACCAGGCGAAGATCTGGACAAATACCCAAGAAACGAACAAAACGACATTAAAATTTGCGAGCAAAATGGCGTTAGTGCTATTTTTATCCCAGATGCTAATGAACTTTACTTTGATGATGAGCCTCTAATTATCGCTCCAAAGAAATTTTCAGCCATCTTAGAGGGCAAAACTAGACCAGGCCACTTTGATGGCGTGCTAAGAGTGCTAAACAAGCTATTTCGCCTAACTCGTGCAAATAGCGTTTACATGGGCAAAAAAGATACACAACAATTAATCATCGTGCAAAACATGATAAAGACATTTTTTCTTAATACTAGCCTAGTGGCTTGCGATATCGTTAGAGAGCCAGACGGACTTGCACTTTCAAGTAGAAATGTCTATATCTGCGACGAAGATAAATGTAATGCTCTAAGGCTTTCAAGATCGCTAAATAAAGCACAAAATTTGATCCAAAACGGCGAGGAAGACACAAGTGAGATCAAAACAAAGATGCTTGAAGTGTTAGAGCCATTAAAGGTTGATTATGTCGCCATTACGGATAGAAATTTAAATGAAATTTCCAAAATAGAAAAAAATAACACCATCATTTTAGTAGCAGCTTACGTTGGTAAAACTAGGCTAATAGACAACATCTGGATCTAAAAATGCCAAAACTTCACTTAATTTCACTTGGCTGTAACAAAAATTTAGTTGATTCTGAGATCATGCTTGGTAGACTGCAAAACTACGACATTACGGATGATATCAGTGACGCTGACGTCATCATCGTAAATACCTGCGGCTTTATAAAATCTGCCAAAGAAGAGAGTATCCAAACCATACTTGAAATGCACGAAGCTCGTAAAAATGGCTCTTTGCTAGTAGTGACTGGCTGTCTTATGCAGCGATATAAAGATGAGCTTATGAAAGAGCTACCAGAGGTCGATCTCTTTACCGGCGTGGCTGACTATGACAAGATCGATGAGATCATCTTGAAAAAGCAAAATTTATTTAGCCCGCAAACTTATCTGCAAGCAAATGAAGAGCGTGTGATAACTGGCTCAAACTACCACGCCTACATCAAAATTTCAGAGGGCTGTAACCAAAAATGCAGTTTTTGTGCGATACCGACATTTAAAGGCAAGCTAAAATCACGCTCGCTTGAAAACATCGTAAATGAGGTTAAAAATCTAGTCAAAAAAGGCTACTACGACTTTAGCTTTTTATCTCAGGACTCAAGCTCATATATGCGCGATCAAGGCGTTAGCGACGGGCTTATAAATTTAATAGACGAGATAGAAAAGATAAAGGGCGTAAGAAGTGCTAGGATACTCTACCTCTACCCAAGTACGACCAGCAAGGAGCTAATTGAGCGTATCATCGCCTCGCCTGTCTTTCACAACTACTTTGACATGCCGATCCAACACATCAGCGAAGATATGCTAAAGATAATGAAGCGTGGAAGTGGCGCTAAAAAGATAAAAGAGCTTTTAAATTTGATGAGAAATGCCAAAAATTCATTCTTACGAACTGGCGTCATCGTAGGACATCCAGGCGAGAGCGAGGAGGATTTTGAGGAGCTTTGCAAATTTTTAGAAGAGTTTAATTTCGATAGAATTTCAGCCTTTGCCTACTCAAAAGAAGAAGACACAGTATCTTTTGAAATGGAGCAAATCCCAGCCAAGATCATCTCAAAAAGACTAAACAAGATAGAAAAAATCACTAAAAAATCGATAAATGAGAGCTTGCAAAAAGAGATTGGAAAGCAAATTTATGCTTCCCTTGAGGGTGAAAGCAGCGAGGGTGAGATGTTTTACGCAGCCAAAAAAGACATCTGGGATAAAGATATAGACGGTGAAATTTTAATAAACGAGAGCGATGTAAAAGAGCTTGAGATCGGCTCACTCTACCTTTGTGAGGTCACTGACGTGGTCGATCAAAAGCTGATCGCTAAAATCATCAAAAAAGCAAAATGATAAGCCAAAATGTGCGAGAAAAGCTAAACTCAGGTGCAAACCTGCTTGCATTCTCGCACGGTATAGACAGCACTGCACTTTTTTACATTTTAGAAGATGCTGGGATCAAATTTGATCTAGCGATAGTTGATTACAATGTTCGAGAGCAAAGCAAAAACGAGATAAAAAGTGCAAAAGAGCTCGCAGATAAATTTGGTAAAAAAATTTATACTAAAAGCGTTTTTTTAGATAAATCAAATTTTGAAAAAAATGCGCGCGAGGCAAGATATGAGTTTTTTGGAGAAATTTGCCAAAAATTTGGCTATGAAAATTTGATCCTAGCGCATCAGTTTGATGATAAATTTGAGTGGTTTTTGATGCAGCTTAGTAAGGGTGCTGGACTAAAAGAGCTCTTTAGCATGAGCGAGCTTGAAAAGAGAAAGCACTTTTGGCTAGTTAGGCCGCTTTTAAATTTACGCAAAAAAGAGCTTCAAAGCTACCTTGACGAGCGAGGTTTGCGCTACTTTGTCGATAAGACAAATTTAAAAGGTGAGTTTAAAAGAAGCTTCATGAGGCTAAATTTTAGTGAGCCATTTTTAGATAATTATTTTAGTGGCGTGCAAAAGAGCTTTGAGTTTTTGGAAGCCGATAGACAAATTTTAATGCCAAATATCACAAAAATAAGTGATGAAATTTTTATCATAAAAAAAGATAGTAATGCGATACGAGGCGTTGATATGGCGGCAAAAGAGCTAAATGTGCTTTTAAGTAAGGCTCAAAAAGATGAGCTAAATGCAAATTTAGCAAAGCAAACAAGCGTGGTGCTAAGTGGCAAGATTGCTGTCGGATACGCAGATACTTACCTTCTAGTAACTCCAATTTGCAAAGCCATAATGCCAAAAATTTTTAAAGAGAAGGCTAGAATTTTAAAAATTCCAGCTATAAATAGAGGCTATCTTTTTGCTACAAATTTTGATTTATCAAAATTAAATTCTAATAAGCATTAAAGATTTGGCTTTTGCCTGCAACACTCAAAGCAAAAGCCAAGATTAATTAAAATAAGCTATTTACGCTTTCATTGTGATATACACGGCGTATCACTTCGCCAAATAAAGAAGCTGCACTTAGCACTTTTATACAAGGAAGCTCCTCAGCTAGAGGGATTGTATCTGTTACCACTAGCTCATCTAAAAAGCCTAGTCTTAGCCTATCGTAAGCTGGTCCACTAAGGACTGGATGCGTACAAAATGCCATAACGCTAGTTGCACCACGCTCTTTAAAAATTTCAGCTGCCTTTACGATCGTACCAGCGGTATCGATCATATCATCGACTAAAATCACATCTTTACCATTTACGTCACCGATTATATTCATCACTTCGCTCTCGTTTGCTTTTTCGCGGCGTTTATCTACGATAACCATGTCAAGATTTAGATTTTTAGCCAAGGCTCTAGCACGAGCAACGCCGCCTACATCAGGACTTGCAACGATTGGATTTGGTAAATTTTTAGCTCTTACGTAGTCATTAAAAATGATACTTCCATAAAGGTTATCAACCGGAATATCAAAAAATCCTTGAATTTGTCCTGCGTGAAGGTCCATAGTGACGACTCTATCGATACCTGCTGTTTGCATCATGTTTGCCACTAGTTTTGCAGTGATCGGCACTCTAGGAGCTGCTTTTCTATCTTGTCTAGCGTAGCCAAAATACGGCACAATCGCTGTTATTGAGCTTGCACTGCTACGTCTTAAAG
Source organism: Campylobacter concisus (assembly GCF_001891085.1). NCBI lineage: Bacteria > Pseudomonadati > Campylobacterota > Epsilonproteobacteria > Campylobacterales > Campylobacteraceae > Campylobacter > Campylobacter concisus. The sequence goes on along the minus strand of NZ_JXUP01000003.1, from coordinate 17,253 downwards.
CATCAGTCAAGATAAGCAGCTCCATTAAATTTGTATTTGTCGGTGCACATGTTGGCTGAATGACAAAAACATCTTTTCCGCGCACGCTCTCGCCGATTTGCACGCTGATCTCTCCATCGCTAAATCTTTTTATACTTGCCTCGCTAAGAGGAAGTGAAAGATATTGCGAAATTTTCTTTGAAAGCTCAATATTAGCCGTTCCTGAGAAAATTTTATAGCCTCTCATAATGATAACCTTTTTAGTGATTTTTATGTTGGGATTTTATCGAAACGAGCTTTAATTTAAATTTATTCTTTTCAGGACTATTTTCTAGTCCTAGTTTAATTCTTATCACCACAATCAAAAATTTGAGCTTTGATTTTACAAACCTTAAAATTTAAACAAGTATAAAAAATATAAGATAACTAAGAATATTTTTTTATTTATAAACATTATAGGACTACAATCACAACATGTTTAAAGCTTATAGAATTTATGATTTTATCAAAGATGATAGTTTGGATATGAAGGCGGCTTTTGTTGATAGACTCTATCCAAGAGGCATAAGAAAAGAGATATTTTCAAATTTCCTTTGGCTAAAAGATATCACACCAAGCACTGCTTTAAGAGAGTGGTTTCATGAAGATAGAGAAGCTAGATTTGGTGAGTTTTGTGAGAAATTTGAGCTCGAGCTTGATAATGAAAAAGCGCAATCTTGCTTTAAAATGCTAAAAAAACTAGAAAAAGAGCATGGCGATATAGCACTTCTAACAGCTAGCAAAGATATAAATCTTTGCCATATCGTTGTGTTATTAAAAATTTTAAATAAGTAGTTTGCCAGCCTATTTTGCAAGAGTGCCAAGCATCTTTTCAAACTGCACACCATACCATGTGCGGTTCTTATCTTTTAGCGTGACTTTAATGCTGCTAAGCACAAAATTTGCCGCCTTTTTTATAGCAGTTTCTATCGTTTCGCCATTTACTAGCGAGCCAAAAAGCACTGAAGCAAATATATCTCCAGTTCCACTCGTGTGAAATGGCAAAAACTCGTGAAAATACTCCACTTTTTCTTTTGTCTTTGCGTCGTAAGCTATGATGCCGCATTCATTTTGCTTGTATCTAATGCCCTTTAGCACGATCTTTCTAGCTCCAAAGCTAGCTAAGCCTTCAAGCAACTCTAAAATATAATCTTGCGTATAGTCACTGCCAAAAAACGGCATCCCGCACATAAAGCTTGCCTCTGTTATATTTGGCGTGATGACGTGAGCCTTTGTGCAAAGTTCGCGCATTTTCATAACAAATTTTTCATCAAATCCGTGATAGAGCTTGCCATTGTCGCCCATACAAGGATCTACAAGTATTAGTGGAGCAGAGTCATTAAACTCATTAAAAATTTTCTCTATCAGCTCAAGCTGGCTAAAGCTGCCTAAAAATCCAGTATAAATTCCATCAAATGCGATATTTTCTTTGTGCCATACTTGTGTTATCTCGTCAAATTCATCAGTCAGATCACGAAATGTGAAATTTTTAAAGCCAGTGTGGGTCGAAAGTAGCGCAGTAGGCAATATGCACGTCTCAATGCCTTGAGCGCTAATTATCGGAAGTGCAACGGTAAGGGAACATTTGCCAACGCACGAGATATCTTGTATTGTAAGGATTCTTTTCATTTATGCTCTTAATTTATAAAATTTTACTCCAGCAACATCGGCTAGATAAACCATATCTTGTTGCAAGAGCTTGTTTAAAATTTGCTTTGAGTGCTCTGAGAAATTTTCTTCAATATTTGCAATAGTTTGCGGACGACGCCTTAGCATTTCTAAAATTTCTTCCTCACTAAAGTTATACTTTTGCTCTATTTTGTGAGCCTTAGCTATATTAACCGGTACGCAACTTATCTGCTTGGCTAGCTCCTCTAGTTTTTTGGCGTCTACACCCTTTACATTGTAAGCTGGTGGGCGATCTATCGTGCCAATATCCACTCGGTGCGGAGCTATCTCATTTATAGCCTCATTAAGCGCTACAAATTCCTCTTCTTTGTCGTTAAATCCAGCCACGACCAAAATTTCAAGCACAAGCTCGCCAGCAAATTCCTTACGAAATTTAGCCATTGCTTTTATAAGTTCATTTACTTCTATGCCGCTTTTGTTGCGATCTATCTTTTTAAATGTACTTTGTACTGCGCTATCAAGGCTAAATTTCACTATATCAAGCCCATGTAGTGCTTCACAAATTTTTGGGTCACACACGCCTGAGCCATTACTCAAAATAAGTGTTTTTGCACTACCTTTTAGCTCATTTACTTTTGCTATCAGCTCTTTTAAGTACGGGTAAAGAGTTGGTTCGCCATTTGCTGTAAGCGTGATGACGTCGATGTTTTGATGAGTTTTTAATGCTTCTTTTAAAGCGCTTATAATCTCATCAACGCTTGGTGGATTTTCTATTGTTTCAACAGTCTTTGCGCCACTTAGCTCGCAATAAACACAGTCAAAATTACATGATTTTTGTTTATGGCTTAGATCAATGCCTAGGCTCATACCAAAACGGCGAGAATTTATCGGTCCAAAGACGATGCAAGGCTTATTACCTTGCACTTTTTGTCTGTACCTGTTTTATAAAATATTTTGCATTCTCAACTGGCACATCAGGCAAAATTCCATGACCGAGGTTAAAAATATGCGGCACCCCTTTCATCGTACTTAAAATTTTATCTACGCCTTCATCTATCGCCTTTTTGCTATAAAGTCTAGTTGGCTCCATATTACCCTGAAGGACGTATCTTGGACTAAGTTTTGCTTTGGCTAGCTTAATCGGTGTACTCCAGTCGACACCAAAAACATCAAAGTTTCCTGAAATTTTATCTAGATAGCCGCTTATACCTTTTGGGAAAACGATGACTGGGATCTCTGGAAACTCAGACTTGACGCTATCAACTATTTTGTTTATGTAGTTAAACCCAAACTCAAAATATGCCTGCTCTTCAAGCGCAGCCGCCCAGCTGTCAAAAATTTGCACTGCATTTACGCCTGCTCTTATCTGCTCTTTGACGTAAAGGATGAGTGCTTGCGTCACTTTTTCTAAGATTTGATGTAAAAATTCTGGATTTTGATAGAGCATTTTTTTGCAAACTGCATAAGTTTTACTGCCACCACCCTCGATCATATATGTAGCTATCGTCCAAGGTGCGCCACAAAAGCCAATGAGCGCCTTATCTTTGGCTAAATTTGCTCTTGTAAGTTTGATCGTATCATAGACGTATGCTAGATTTTTAGTCGATTTTTCGATACTAAGTGCGTCAAGTGCGGCTTTATCACGCAAAGGCTCTGTAAAAACTGGGCCCTCACCCTTTTCAAAACGTAGATCCATGCCCATTTCAAGAGGCACAACGAGAATGTCGCTAAATAAAATCGCCGCATCAACGCCAAGAATTTCAACTGGTTGAAGCGTAACTTCGCTAGCCTTTTTGTAGTCTTTGCAAAGAGATAAAAAATCCCCTGCTTGCGCGCGTACTCGCATATACTCTGGCAAATATCTACCGGCTTGGCGCATCATCCAAACAGGCGTATAAGGGGTAGGTTTTTTAAGACAAGCGTCTATAAAAATCATTAAATTTCCTTTAAATTTTTAAAGGGATATTACCTAAAAATAGCTAAAGAAAAGATGTAGGGGAAATTTTAAGCGTAAAAACGCTTAAAATTTTAGTGATCTCCCTTGTGAAGGAAGTAAAGTCCAAGGCAAAGTGCTAGGATAGAAGCCGCAAGATATGCCATTTCAAGCGGTGTTGTAAAGCTTGCGTGAAGCACCCTTTGGAAGAAATTTACGATTAAGACCATGACGATCACTTTGCCAAGCTTGTCTTTTAGCTCATCAAGTGAATGCACCTCAAGCACCTTGCTCTGCTTTGACTGCTTTAACTGTGTGATCTCTGAGATGAAAAGCTCGTAAATTCCAAAGCTAAATATATAAAGAACAAGCGCCATCAAGTATAGATCGATCGCTCCAACTATCTCGCCAACGACCTCTGAGTGGAAATTTTCAACGTGAAAATCTGCAGCAAAGAAATATTTATAAACCTCTAAAAGTACCTTGCCGACGTCGTAACTTGCGATGATAAAAAGCACGATCGCACCTAAAAGTCCAAAAACTACTGGAAAAAGTGTAAAGCTGTTACTAGCAAGCAAAATTTTTTCAAATATCTTACGCAATAAAAATCCTTCTTATTTACTCTTGCATCGCAATCCACTTTTGCGCGATCCTGACAGCATTTGTAGCAGCCCCTACGCGGATCTGATCGGCACTGCACCAAAGGTGAAGCACATTAGGTCTGTAATTATCAACTCTGATCCTGCCGACATAAGTCTCATTTGTATCGCTTGAAATGATAGGCATCGGATACTCTTTATTTGCTGGATTATCGACCACAACGACGCTTGGAGCTTTGCTTAAAACCTCTCTTGCCGCATCTGCACTCACATCTTTGTCAAAGTGGATAGTGATCGCCTCAGAGTGGCTTCTAAGCACTGGCACACGCACACAGGTAGCGCTAACTTCTATATCTTTGTGAAGAATTTTTTGCGTCTCATTGACCATTTTCATCTCTTCTTTTGTATAGTCATTGTCCAAAAAAACATCGATATGTGGGATCACGTTTAGTGCTAGGCGGTGTGCAAATACCTTTGGCTCGCACTCATCAAGTTTAAACTCAAAGAATTTTTGCATCTGAACGACAAGCTCTTCCATGCCCTCTTTGCCAGCACCGCTTGCTGCTTGGTAAGTAGAGACATCGACTCTATTGATACTAAAAGCGTCGTTTAGCGGTTTTAAAATTTGCACCATTTGGATAGTCGAGCAGTTTGGATTTGCGATGATGCCGCGATTTTTCCACATAGCAATGTCGCTTGGATTGCACTCTGGCACAACAAGAGGGATATCTTTATCCATCCTAAAATGGCTGGTGTTATCGATGACTACTGCGCCACTATCAGCTGCAAATTTGGCAAATTTCTCTGAGACTGAACCGCCCGCACTAAAAAAAGCAATATCAATCTCGTGCTCGCAAAAAACCTTTTCGGTTAGCTCTTTTACCTTGTAATATTTGCCATTAAATTCGATCTCGCTACCAGCACTTTTTGCACTAGCAAGCGGTAAAAGCTCTCCAACTGGAAAATCAACCTCTTCCATAACTCTAAAAAGCTCTTCGCCGACCGCTCCAGTAGCACCAACGACTGCTACGTTAAATTTTCTCATCTGCTCTCCTTATCTTTTTTAATTTTCGTAATTTTACTTAAATTTATGGCTATTTTTTGCTTCTGGCTTGTAAAAATAGATCATTTGGCAAAATTTCATCACCCTCGCTTAGTATCACTGCTCTTTGCACGACTGAAATGAGCTCTCTTATGTTGCCTGGATAGTCATAGCTCAAAAGCTCCTCTTTTGCCGCTTTTGAGAAATTTTTAGCCTCAAAGCCATACTCTTTGCAACATTTTTCCAAAGTATCCTGCGCGATAGGTAAAATTTCATCTTTTCGCTCACGAAGTGGCGGGATGAAAAGCGGGATCGTATTTAGGCGGTAGAAAAGATCCTCTCTAAACCTGCCCTCTTTCATCGCAAGCTCTAAATTTGCGTTTGTAGCGCAGATGATGCGAACATCTATCTTTTCGCTCTTTGTAGCGCCAAGTCTTGTTATCTCGCGCTCCTGCAAGGCACGAAGCAGCTTTGGTTGTAAATTTATAGGCATCTCGCCGATCTCATCTAAAAATAGCGTTCCACCATTTGCTAGCTCAAACTGTCCTTTTTTTGTAGTCGCAGCGTCAGTAAATGCGCCTTTTTCAAAGCCAAAAAGCTCACTTTCTATCAAATTTTCAGGGATCGCTGCCATATTTAAAGCAACAAATACAGCATCTTTTCTAGGTGAGTTTGCGTGGATAAATTTAGCAAAGACCTCCTTGCCAACGCCACTTTCGCCACTAAGCATGACTGAAGCGTCAGTCCTTGCAGCTTTTAGCGCGATATTTAGCGTCGCTTCAAGTGCCTTTGAAGTGGCTAAAAAGCCGTTATTTTCGCTTTTTGTTTCTATTTTTTTTATAGTTTTTGGAGTTTTTTGCTTAAGAAGCTCGACCCTTTTTATCGCTTCATATAGCGTCGAGACGTCAAATGGCTTTGTTAAAAAGTCCTTCACGCCGAGCCTAACGCTCTCTATCGCCTTATTAAGCGTCGCATTTCCTGTCATTATGATGACGTCAAATTTGCCGTTTAACTCTTTAATGAACTCAAGTCCGTCCATCTTTGGCATGTTTATGTCGGTTATGATTAGATCAGTGTCGTCGCTTAGCTTTTTTAGAGCTTCAACTGCGCTCTTATAGCTCTTGATGTTTAGCTCGTCGTACTCGCCAAGTGCGATCTCAAGCGACTTTCGCATATTGATGTCATCTTCTACTATGACGATATTCATTTGATCTCTTTTTTATTGAAGTGTGCCGATGATAGCGGATTTTGGCTTAAATTCCACCATAAATCTAACTGGCAAAATTTTCAAATTTGAAGCGTTTGAGATCTGTGTATTTTTGACATTAAGCTCATTTTTTATCATCACTTTTTTTAAGGCAAAGCAGTCAAAAATTTCATCTTTGTGTAAATTTAAAAAGCCAAGAGTTGTGGTGTTTTCATCTTTAAAAGCATCTATCTGGCAAAGAAATTTTGGTTTTGGATTTGATGTTAAAGTCATCGCCTTTGAAAATGAAATTTCCTCAAAGGCAACTATTTGATTTTTCGTATCGACCTTCGCCCAGAAGATAAACTCCTCCAGGCAAAAGGAGAAATTTAAAAGTATTGTTAGTAAGAAAAGACTTCTCGCCACTTATCTTCGTCTATCTTAAGCTCCATATTTACCTTATAAAGCCCGTCTTTGAAATTTTCATTCACGATCCTTGCGTTTTTAACAAGGCCTTGAACCTTTGAAGTGATAGATGAGTCGTTTAGCATCGCGTCTCTTACGGTGTCTTCAGCATTGATCTTTACGCCATAAAGCTTACCAGCAAGCTGCGAATAAGCATCAGCCATAGCTGCTCTTTTTGCAAGAGTGACTGACTGAGCGTATGAGAGCGAATTTAGCGGAGCTATGCCCTCGCCTGTGGCTCTAAAAGTGGTCTCTCTTGGAGCGCTATCATATATCATCTTCTCTTTTTTCATCACCTCTCTAAGATCGTCTTTATCGACCTTTTGGATGACTACATTACGGTTTGATGTGCTAGTTGGCTCGCCCATAAAGCCGTTAAATGAGCAACCGCCAAATAAAGCTACCATCAAAGCAAAAGATAAAATTTTAATCTTCATAAACAACCTTTTTTATGCTTTTATTTAAAATTTAATAGCAAAATTTATTCCAAAAGCCCCATATCTTCGCTTGGTGCTTCTTCCTCATCCTCGCCATCATCTGCCTTAGGGCATCTTGCGATACTTACAACATCATCGCCATCGACGTTTACGACGATAACGCCGCTTGTATTACGTCCTGCTTTGCGGATGCTTTGCATATCTACTCTTATCATCTTGCCGCTTGATGTTAGAGCCATTAGATCTTGCTCTTCATCAACCATCACAACGCCCACAAGATCACCTGTTCTGCTTGTTAGTTTCATGCAGATGACGCCTTTACCGCCGCGGTTTGTCAAGCGGTACTCATCAGCGGTTGTGCGCTTGCCGATACCTTTTTGAGATATGCTTAAAATTTCTTGATCATTGCTTTCGATGACTGCTGCACCTACGACTTCGTCACCTGGCTCTTTAAATTTGATGCCCGTTACGCCGCGTGCAGTTCTTCCCATTTGGCGAACCTTGCTGATCTTAAATTTAAGACACATACCCTTTTTAGTAACGACAAATAGCATTGTCTCATCGCTTGAGTCTGCGTCCTCTTCAGCATTTGCACTATCTTCATCGATCTCATTCTGAAGCTCTTCTACTTCAAGCACCTCTGTCTCTACGCTTAGCTCATTTTCAGGGTCAGTCACTGGTATATCATCGTATGTTTGAGCGATAAGCGCAGTTACTAGCTCGTCGTTCTCATCGAGGCTTATAGCTCTTACACCAACTGAGCGGATATTTTTAAACTCGCTTAAATTTGTGCGTTTTACGATGCCATTTTTAGTAAAGAACGCTAACGATTTGCTCTCGTCAAAATCAGTCGTTGGGATGATCGCTTTGATCTTCTCGTCAGGCTGCAATTGAATCAAATTTACAACTGCTTTGCCTTTTGCTGTTCGGCTTCCCTCTGGAATCTTATAGACTTTTAGCCAGTATAGCTGTCCGCGGTCAGTCACAAACATAAGTGTGTCGTGGGTATTTGAAGTAAAGAAACTCTCTATAAAATCATCATCGTATGTAGTGACCGCTACTTTGCCCTTGCCACCACGTTTTTGCTTCTCGTACTGCTTGCTTGGCACACGCTTGATGTAGCCGCGGTGAGTTATGGTTACGACCATATTTTCATTTGGTATCAGATCTTCAATGTCGATATCATCGTAGTCATCAACGATCTCAGTAACTCTTGGCACTTTAAATTTATTTTTGATCTCAAGAAGCTCTTCTTTTATCAAATTTTCAAGCAATGTCTCACTTTTTAAAATTTCATCAAGTCTTGCGATCTCAGCCATCAGCTCGGCTAACTCGGCCTCTAGTTTTTCGCGCTCAAGACCCGTTAGCTTGCTTAGCCTCATATCTAGGATCGCGTTTGCTTGTAGCTCTGAGAGGTTAAATTTACTCATCAAGCCTTCTCTAGCAACCGCCGTATCAGCACTATTTCTAATAAGCTCGATCACCTCGTCGATGTTATCAAGTGCGATCTTTAGACCCTCTAAGATGTGGGCTCTTGCGCGCGCTTTTTCAAGCTCAAATATCGTCCTTCTAATAATGACCGTTTTTCTGTGATTTAAAAATAGCTTAAGTAGCTCAATAAGGTTAAATACCTTTGGCTCTTTGTTATTAATAGCAAGCATAATAACGCCAAAAGTGCTCTCCATAGTGGTTGATTTAAAGAGGTTATTTAGCACGATGTCGCTCATAGCGTCGCGTTTTAGCTCTATAACGACGCGGATGCCGTCTTTGTCAGACTCATCTCTAACCTCGCTGATGCCATCTATCTGCTTATCTTTTACGAGCTCAGCGATCTGCTCAATAAGCCTTGCTTTGTTTGTTTGATAAGGCAGCTCGTCGATAACGATGACGTCTTTATTTGGCTTTTTTTCTATGTGCGTTTTAGCTCTTAGTTTGACCCTGCCGCGACCTGTGCGGTAAGCCTCTATGATGCCTTTTTTACCAAAGATGATACCGCCAGTTGGGAAGTCTGGACCTTTTATAAATTCCATTACCTCTTCAAGCGTCGCCTCTTTGTTTTCAAGAAGTAGTAAAAGACCGTCTATAAGCTCATCAAGGCTGTGTGGCGGGATATTTGTCGCCATACCAACAGCAATACCACTTGAGCCGTTTAATAATAAATTTGGCACACGGCTTGGAAGTACATCTGGCTCAACCTCTCTATCGTCGTAGTTTGGTACAAAATCAACCGTGTCTTTGTCGATATCTTTTAAAAGCTCTTCAGTAAGCATGGTCATTCTAGCTTCGGTATAACGCATCGCAGCTGCGCTGTCGCCATCTATCGAGCCAAAGTTTCCTTGCCCGTCAACGACTGGATAACGCATAGAAAATTTCTGAGCCATACGAACAAGTGCGTCATAAACCGCTGTGTCGCCGTGCGGGTGATATTTACCGATTACTTCACCGACGATACGAGCTGACTTCATATAGGCACTTCTGCTACCAACGCCAAGATTGTCCATAGCGTATAAAATTCTTCTATGAACTGGCTTTAATCCGTCTCTAGCGTCAGGCAAAGCACGTCCGACGATGACGCTCATGGAGTAGTCAAGATAGCTAGTTTTTATAGACTCTTCGATATCAACAGATGCGATATCTTGGGTTAATTCAAGTAGATTGTCTTTCATTTTTTTCCTTAAATTTAGCTTGGCTGATTTTAGCTTAAAATTAATAAAAACTTGCTAAATAGCAAATCAGCGACTTTGGCAATAGTGCGATGAAAATTTTAGTCTAAAATTTTTTCTATCTGCTCTTTTTTAAGAATAAAATCATAGCTAAATGCATCAACCACGACTCCAGCGTAGCTGCTCTCTTTTAGCATCGCAAGATACTCTTTTAGTCCTATCTCAATGCTTTCTTGCTCGCTGTCATTTCGCCAAAGTTTCATCGCCTCTTTGCTTGTAAATGCCGGAAAATAGCTAAGTTTTTCGCCCTCATCTTCAAGCAGGATAAATTTGATATTTGAGCCCTCCTCCTCGTAAACAACGCCGCCATCAGGCTTTGCAAGCGCTTGGTTTAAAAGCACCGGAGCGAAAAAGCTAGCCTTTTTTAAAGCCGCTATCAAATTTATCTCATTTTGCCGGCTGGGATCACTTAAAAATTTATCCATCACTTCTTGCATTTTAGCCCCTAAAAGCCTCGTCTACAGCCTGGCAAATTGTGTGAATAAAAAATATGTGCGACTCTTGTATCCTTGCAGTATCGCTTGAGCTAACGACTAAATTTAGATCACAATCCTCATTCATAGCGCCTCCGCCTTTGCCACTAAGTCCAAGCACTGATGCGCCCATTTTCTTGGCACTTTTTATAGCTTCAAGGACGTTTTTGCTGTTGCCGCTTGTTGAGATCGCTACGAGTAAGTCGCCAGGACGAGCTAAGGCCTCAAACTGGCGTGAGAAAACGTAGTCAAAGCCGTAGTCGTTGCCAATGGCCGTAAGTGCCGAAGTGTCGGTAGTCAGCGCGATGCCTGGTAGTGGCTGGCGCTCACTTTTATATCTGCCAGTTAACTCAGCTGCAAAGTGCTGAGCGTCCGCCGCAGAGCCGCCGTTACCGCAAATGAGCACCTTTTTGCCATTTTTTAGTGTATCAACTACCATCTGGCAAGCGCGCTCCAAGCTACCCAGCAAATTTACATGCTCACTAAAGGTCTTTTGGTGAGCCTCGAGCTCATTTTTTATCATTGTTTTTAGCATCTTTTATCCTTTTTATTATCCCTGTCGTGCTTTTGCCCTCGACAAAGTCGATCAGCCTGACCTCTTTTACGATATCGCTGCCAACGACCTCTTTGCCTTTATAATCAGCCCCTTTTACAAGCACATCTGGCTTTATCTTTGTTATCAAATTTAAAGGCGTATCCTCATCAAATATCACGACATAATCGACAAATCCAAGCCCGCTTAGCACGCAGGCTCTATCATTTTGCGAATTTATAGGACGCTCATCGCCTTTTAGTCTCTTAACTGAAGCGTCCGAGTTTAGCCCAACAACCAAAAGATCGCCAAGCTCCCTTGCGCGCGCAAGGTATTTTACGTGTCCAGCGTGTAAGATATCAAAGCAGCCATTTGTGAAAACGACCTTTTTCTTATCCTTTTGGCTCAAAATTTCTTCTAACTCCTCAACGCTTTTAAGCTTGTGCTCGAAATTTGCCCCAAACGAGCTATTTAGCAGCTGCTCGATCTCGCTAAAGCTAGCCGTTGCACTGCCAATTTTAGCTACGACGACGGCTGCTGCGAGGTTTGCTATCTTTATCGCCTCTTTTATGTCAGCCCCAGTTGCTAGCATGTAGCCAAGTGTGGCAAGCACCGTATCTCCAGCGCCAGTGACATCAAAGACCTCTTTTGCTTTAGCGGCAAAGATGTGCAATTTGTCATCATATAGCGCGATACCCTCTTCTGAGATTGTGATGATCGAATAGGTCAAATTTAGCTCATCTTTTAGCTGTTTTATCGCCTTTTCAAGCTCGGCCTTATCTTTTATCTTTAAATTTGTAGCCTCACTCGCCTCTTTTTTATTTGGTGTTAGAAGGGTTGCGTTTTTGTATTTTGAGTAGTCGCTACCTTTTGGATCGATAAGCACTGGGATATTTAGCCTCACGCACTCGTTTATGATCTCTTGGCAGACCTTTTCGCTAAGCACGCCTTTGCCGTAGTCACTTAACAAGACAGCCTTGAAATTTGCAAGGTTTTCTTTTACTTTTAAGATGAGCTCATCTTCTAAATTTATCTTGACGACGCTCTCTTTATCGATCCTGACAACTTGCTGGTGCGATGCCATGATACGGCTTTTTATCGAGCTTTCGCGTCCTTTTTCGGTGAGTATGAGCTCATCTTTTACGTTTAGCTCAGCAAGCTTCTCTTTTATCTTTTTACCAGCCTCATCATCTCCTAAGACGCTAGCCACACTCACATTTGCGCCAAGCGAGAGTAAATTTCTCACCACGTTGCCAGCGCCACCAAGCGTGTAGGTTTCGTTATTTATCTTTACTACCTGCACTGGCGCTTCTGGCGAGATACGGTCGCAGCTACCCCAGATGTAGTGATCTAACATGAGATCGCCAACGACTAAAATTTTAACTCTCTTAGCCATTTATCTCTTCCTTATAAATTCTCTTTATCTCTGGTAAGTAGTCTTTTATCGCCTCTTCCAAACTCCAAGTCGCACTAAAGCCAAATGCCTCGCGAGCTGGGGCTACGTCGGCCTCGGTGTGAAACTGATATGAGCCAATAAATGGATTTTTTATGTATTCGTTGCCTAAATTTACGCCAATCTCTCGCTGCAAGATGTCAGCGATATCTTGAAAGCTCCTTGCCTTGCCAGTAGCTGCGTTATAGACGCCACTTGGTGCGTCAAGCGCTTTTATGTTTGCATCAATGATATCTTTTATGTAAACAAAGTCTCTTTTGATCTGGTCGCTACCCTCAAAGAGTCTTGGGGTCTTGCCAGCTAAAATTTGCAGGCCAAACTGAAGCACCATTGAGGCGGTTTTGTTTTTGAAAAACTCGCCCTTGCCAAAGACGTTAAAATACCTCAGTCCAACCACGCTTACACCGCGTTTTGCGTAAATTTTATTGATATTATCCATGCTTAGCTTGCTAAAGCCATAGACGTTATTTGGCGCTTCGCACTCGCCAACGGTTTGTGGGCTCTTTGCGTTGCCATAAGTCGCCCCTGAGCTAGCGTAGATCATCTTTGCGCCCAAACTCTCGCAGATATCAAGCAAATTTACAAAGGCATTTACATTTGTTTTTATTAGCTCGTCTTGCTCTTTTACGGTCGTATCAGAGATCGCTGCTTCGTGGTAGATGACGTCTGGGCGAAAGCTCTTTATCTTCTCAAGCGTGCTAGGATCGTTGATGTCGCCGGCGTAAATTTCACCCTTAAAGCCAAGTAAATTTTTAAAATGTCCAAAGCTTTTTAGGTTGCCATTGCTAAATGTCTCGTCGTTTCTAAATTTATCTACGACAAGCACGTGAGCGTCTTTATAGTTTTCATCAAAATAATGCGCCAAGGCTGAGCCGATAAAGCCAGCACCGCCAGTTATAACTATCTTTTTTTCATTTAAATTCATAGTGATTTTTCCTTTTTTAGCTTATTTAAAACATCTCTTACATTTTTAAAATTTATGCCATCAAGCAAGAAATTTCTACCAACGCCAGCTCTTTTGCCAGCCTCGACGTCGCTTGGCTTATCACCTATCATGAGCGAGTTTTTAGGGTTTATGTTAAATTCTTTGCAGGCATCAAGTATCATCTTTGGATTTGGTTTTCTACAAGCGCAATCCGCCTCTGGGGCATGTGGGCAAAAATAGACTTTTGTGATGGAAATTTGCTCTTTTTTGAAAATTTCAAGCATAAATTTAGTTAGAGTCTCAAACTGCTCCTTCGTGTAGTAGCCTCTGCCGATACCTGATTGATTTGTCACGACAAAGAGCTTGTAGCCAGCCCCAGCAAATTCTCTTAACGCATCAAAAATACCATCGATAAATTTAAAATCTTTTATATCGTAAACATATCCAGCATCTTCGTTTATTACGCCGTCTCTATCCAGAAAAAGTGCTTTAATAGGCTCATTTTTATTCATTTGGTGATTATAGCCAAAATATTTTAACTAGCTTCTTGCGAATTTACCTTTTTGTACTATAATGCACAAACTTTTTTACAAAGGATGAAAAATGAAAAAATTACTAATTGTTTCTAGTGTTGCGGCTCTACTTTCAACTGCTGCCTTTGCTGCAGATGGTGCTGCTATCTATAAAAAATGTATCGCCTGTCATGGTGCAAAAGCTGAAAAAATGTTTAATAATAAAGTTCCAGCTTTAACATCTCTTGATGCAGCAGCTATCGAAGAGGCACTAAAGGGTTATAAAACAGGAGCAAATAAATTTGGTCTTGGCGCTATGATGAAACCAATCGCTACTCCAATGAGTGACGAAGATGCAAAAGCAGTAGCTGAATACATCCAAACTTTAAAATAATAATTAGGGGCATTCGCCCCTCCTGCATTTTTAAATTTATACTAATAATCCATAAAACATATAGTAGATGGGAATTTCTCTTTTTATATTTAAAAGTTATGAAACCTATTTTTACTAATCTTTCTTTTTACATATTAAAACAAAACTATTCTAGTCTTCAAAGCCATAAAACAACGCTTAGAAATAGCTAAGAGTGTAAGTAAAATAGAGGCTCGTAAACTCTTTACTGAAACAAAAAACGACCAAGTGCTTCGTATGGCTTACTACTGGGTATCTCAAGGGGCTTATGACAACTGCAAAGACCTACCCTTAAACAAGTGCCCCATAACTCATCTAAACCACGATACAGCAAATCGTATGTGGTGGGCTGTAAGAAACCATCTAGGATATAAGGGAGAAAACAACACTCACGGACTATACGTATTACGCCATACAGTGGCTTCTAGGTTAGTGAGTTTGAAGGGATTTAATGCTCATAAACTGATGGCTTTTATGGGTCATACAGATATCAAAAGTAGCTTACACTACGTTCATCTCAATGTTGATGATATACGTGACGGTATGGGAGTTGGCGTTTAGTTTTTAGATGATAAAGATATGAGGCATTTGGTTGCGGAGGACGGATTTGAACCGCCGACCTTCGGGTTATGAGCGTTAAGGACTTATTTTATGTTATAATGTTTGCAAAGGATAGTTATGGAAAATAAGAATTTATGGGAGTTTTTAAAAATTAAACTTGATTTCTTAAAGCCTTTTCTTACCACGCTTTTACTTTTAGATGCTGGTTTAATAGGTTTTATCTTTCTTAATTTTGATAAAAATGGGTTTATTTTAAATTTTTGCTCTACCATTGCAATCTTTTTGGTAAGTATTTTATTTTGTTATCTTTTAAAAGCATGTTTAGACGTATTAAAAGAAATGAAAGGATTATTATAATGTCAATATTTGGTTTATTCTTAATAGTTGTTTTTGCTGTTTTAGTAACTTGGGCTGGTGTAAAAATATCTAAGGTTTGATCTTGAAAGAAGAATTTACAAAATTTAATCTAGAAGACTATTTAACAACCGATAAACTTAGAAAAGAATATTTAAATCAGGTTTTGTCTGATGGCGATATCGAAGAATTGAAAAGAGCATTATTCTATATAGTAAAATCAATTTGATATCTGTTATTAAAAAATGCAAAGTAATAATAAAGCTTTTAGTATTCTCACTTTATTAACCTATTTCTTTTTTAAGTATTCTTGCTCTTATGTCTGATAAATAAAATTGCTGTTCCATTTCACTTAACTTATCAAATAGTTCTATTAGCTCTTTATGCGTTGGATTAATTTCACTTTCTTTTTGAAAATAAAATTCTAGTATTTTGTATAGGTTGGGGTTAGTTTTTTTCCAGTTATAGATAGTGCTTATATCTTTTTCTATAAATTTGGCTGCTTTTCTTTTATTCATTTGTCTATTTCTTTTTTTAAAATTCTTGTTTTTATATCTAGGATATAGTATTGAATTTCTTGTTCTGATAGTTTTTCAAAGAGCTGTATTAATTCTTTATATGTATCATTTACATATAAGCTTTTCTTGTTTTCTTTTAAATTTAGTCCATTTTCTATAACTTCAAAAAGCTCTTTTCTATTTTTACGCCAGTTGTATATAGTTTTTTCGGCTATCTTAAGCTTTTTTGCTATTTCTGCATTTGTCATTTGTATGTTTCTGTTTGTTTTATTTCTTTTTCTAATACTTTTACTTTTAGGCTAGATAAAAAATATTCTTGTTCTATGTCTGATAATTTTTCAAAATATTTTTTTAATTCATCTATTTTTGAAGCATTTTCTTGTGTAGAGTTAATATTTTCCATAATAAAATTATATAGTTTAGGTCTTGATTTTTCCCAGTTATAGAGAGTTCTTAGCTCTATTTCAAGTAAATTTGCGATTTCTTTTTTTTCCATATTCTTTGAAATTCTTTCATTTTTAATTTTTATTTAAGTTACATTATGAAATAATTTCATTGTTCGTATGAAATGATTTCATATTTCCGATTTTATCGAAGGTATGTAAATTTTGCCCTTAATATGGCTTTAAACTATTTGTAAATTGACAAACTGCCCGCAACAGAGTGAAGATGTTTTGGGGCTTGGTTGTTACAACCTTAATACGTTGTAAAACTGTTGGGGGTGGTGTAGCTCTGCCCCTAAAATACTAAGCTACAAATAAATATTTCTTAAGGAGCTACACATGTACACTTACCTTTTAGGCCTTTGTGACGAAGTTCGTCCAATTTCTCGTATCGACAAGAAAACTGGCGAAGTTTCATCATCTATTGATGTAACTATTACCTTTGAAAGTCGTGACCAACATGGCTATCTTGTTAAATCAACCGAAACTATTAATTATGATTTTTCTTTAAAGCCTAAATTTGATTCCGTCAAAGGCAAATATATTGCTGTTCCATATCGTTTTTTAAATACTCGTAATGGTGCTTATATGTTCCCTGATGAGAGTTTGAGTTTTCAAGTCTTTAATGAAAATCCTTTTTTGAAAGAAACAAAGCCATCTAAATAACAAAAAGCGGGGGCTATGCCTTAATGTGAGTAGCAAACCACTCTCCCGCATTAATCTCTAGAAAGTTTATTTTTATAGATTTTCTAGAGTTTAAAGCTCGTAAATCTATAAAAAGGAGTTAGATATGGAAAAGACTAAAAATTTTCTAAAATCTACTAAGGTTAAAGTTGCTGCTGTTGGCTCTGCATTGCTTTCAGCTCCTGCTCTTTTCGCTGGAGATGCTCCAGTTATTCCAACTACGCCGTTAAAAGCTGACTATGCTTTATTTGACTACGTATTTGCTGGTGTTATCGCTGTTGCTTTCATCTTTATGATAGCTGGCAGAGTTAAATCTTTCATCAAGTAATTTTAGGGGCAAGAAGCCCCTAAAAT